>NZ_QOCZ01000057.1 GCF_018207095.1 Nocardiopsis sp. MG754419
GTAGCGCACTCACACCACCCCCGGCAGAGCCTTGAGGCCCTCCAGCACACGCTGGAGCACCACCGGGCCGGCCACATCCACCGGGCGACGCGGCGCGGGGACACGCGGAAGGTTCGAAGACGGCCACAACACCGCGAACGCTCGCACACGTTTGGCCCGACGCGGACGACGCCAACGGATCGACTGTTCGGCACGCCAACGCACATGCGCCAGCTCGGACAGGTTCAGGTAACGGGCACGCAAGAGCGCACACCTCCTCAAGGGGGCGCCGGACGAGGGATCCAATCCGGGATTTCGAGTTAGCATCATCATGGATCCTGAATTTCCGATTTTCAAGAAGGAGCGGAAATCCGGTCCGGGAAATCCCTGAATGTCCAGTTCAGGTGCCCGAAGGATCTAGGATCTGGAGTGACCAGCCTTCTGGGAGAGTGATGACTCAGCGCTACAGCCCCACTGTTCGGCGCCGACGCCTGTCCGACGAGCTTCGGCGTCGGCGCACTGACGCGCGGATGACCCTCGATGACGCTGTCGAGGCCGCTGAGATGTCGCGCACGACCATCAGCAACATCGAATCCGGCGTGAAGAAGAGACCTCAGGTGCACGAGGTCAAAGCGTTGCTCGACGCCTACGCAGTGACGGCGGCAGAGGAGCGAGACGAGATCCTGAACCTGGTTCGACAATCACGAGAACGAGGTTGGTGGACCAAGTACAGAGATGTACTCAGCGGCAAGTTCATCGGGTTCGAGGCCGAAGCCAGCGTGATCAGCACGTGGGAGCCGCTGGTGATCCCAGGTCTGCTCCAAGTCCCGGAGTACTCACGTCTGCTCGCCAAGGCTGCGAAGGTCGGCGATGAGCACGGCATACAGCGCGCGGTCGATGCCCGTATCGAACGCCAGCGCATTCTCAACTCGGACCCTCCTGAGTTGTGGGCAGTGTTCTCTGAGGCTTCCTTGCTTGCTCTGTCCGAGCATCCGGATGTACTCAAGAGACAGGCCGGGTACTTGATGGAGGCGGCGCGGTCCGCCACCACCACCCTGCAGATGACTCCGGCGCACCGTCTTACCCCGGGGCTGGGTGGCCCTTTCGTGATCATGGACTTTCCGGAATCGGTCGACCCGTCCATCGTCTTCTTGGAGACGGACACCGATGGGCTGTACCTGGAAGAGCCCGATGAAGTGGCTCGTTACCGAAACACTTTCGGCCATCTTCGAATCGCTGCTCTCAGCCCGGATGAGACCGTGGAGCGCCTGACAGAAATGATCACCTAGGAACCGATAATGAATTCGACCTCAATCAATCACCGCGATGCCGCCATCCCGAGTGGCCTCTTCCGAAAGTCCTCCTACAGTCAGCCGCAGGGGCAGAACTGCGTCGAGGTCGCGGACCTGCCCAGTGGCGCTGCCGTGCGTGACACCCAGAACCGCGAGGCCGGACACTTGAAGTTCCCCTCGTCAGAGTGGACAGCGTTGCTGCGCGCCTCCAAGTAGCCCGACGTGACGAAGGCCCCCAGCTTTCGCTGGGGGCCTTCGCCGTGCTTTACCTGAAAGCATCCCAAGGGAACTCTACCCCTCTACGGCGGGCGGGGATAGATTCCCCGTGCCGCCGTGCAAGACCGGCGGCTGCGGTGCGGTCCCTGAAAACACCCGATCGACGGCCAACCCGCCCCTCCATGGGTATGCGTACGTTCCCGATCGATATGTCGACATGAGGAAACCGTGTGCCCACGAACCTCGTCCCCCTTTCCCCGGCGAACCGACGCGAGTCCGGTCACAGCGCCAACGCCGGCGACCGCGTCGAGATCGCCGACACTCCCCATACACGCGCGGTCAGGGACACGAGGAACCGCGAGGACGGTTATCCGACCTTCGCTCATCGGGAGTGGGCTGCTCTGCTCAGGTGCACAGACCCTCCCCGGTAGTCGAGCAACGCCTGGGCACTGAAGGCTCCGCCTTGCCAGGAAGCGCCCGGGCACGGGTCGAAGCCAAGCGGAGGCCCAAAGAAAGGACGGACCCCTGTCCGTGCGTGTTCTCGCAAGGCCCGGCAGGATGGGGCGCGACGAAAGGGAGCGTTCGTGAGCGACGTGACGAGCACCGCCGGGGCACCGGCACTGACCCCCGCACGACGTTGGCTGGTTCTGGCCGCGGTCTCCGCCGGGTTGCTGTTGATCTCCGTGGACATGACGGTGCTGTACACGGCACTACCGACCCTGAGCGCCGATCTCGGCGCCGACGCCTCCCAGCGTCTGTGGATCATCAACGCCTACCCATTGGTGATGGCGGGGCTGCTACTGGGGGCCGGCACCCTCGGCGACCGGGTCGGGCACAAGCGCATGTACCTGATCGGGCTGGTGCTGTTCGGCCTGGCCTCCCTGGTCGCCGCCTACGCGGCGACCCCACAGATGCTCATCGCCGGGCGGGCCTTCCTGGCGGTGGGCGCGGCCGCGATGATGCCGGCGACGTTGTCGCTCATCCGCATCACGTTCACCGACGAACACGAGCGGGGCATCGCGATCGGTGTGTGGGGGACCATGGCCATGGTCGGCGCGGCCGTGGGGCCGATCGTCGGCGGGCTGCTGCTCGCCTACTTCTGGTGGGGGTCGGTGTTCCTCGTGAACGTGCCCATCGTGCTGGCGGCCCTGGCGCTGGCCGCGGTGGTCGCGCCGGGCGGCTCGGGCGGTGCGGAGCGGCCCTGGGACCTGCTCGGTTCGGTGCAGGTCATGGCCGGTCTCGCCGGTGCGGTGTACGCGATCAAGGAGGTCACCGGGCCCGCCCCCGACGCGATGGTCGCGTTCGTCGCGCTGGCGGTCTCCGTGACGGGGTGGTGGACCTTCGTGCGTCGCCAGAGCGGGCGTGCCTACCCCCTGATCGACTTCGCGCTGCTGCGCGACCCCCGCATCCTCATCGGGGTGCTCGCCGCCGCCATGGCGATGTTCGCCGTCGCCGGGGTGCAACTGGTCCTGACCCAGCGGCTCCAGCTGGTGCTGGACCTGACCCCGTTCCGCGCCGGACTGGTGGTGGCAGCCATGGCCTTGGGCGCGCTGCCGGTGGGGATCACGGCGGGGGCGTTGCTGTCCCGCCTGGGCACCCGACCGGTGATCGGTGCGGGGCTGTTGGCGACGGGGGCGGGGACCGCCCTGGTCCTGGTCACGCCGCACGCCCCGCTCTCCTGGACGGTCGCCGGTCTGTTGCTGGCGGGTGCCGGGACCGGCGCCGCGATGACCGCGGCCTCGGCGGCGATCGTGGGCCACGCCCCCGAGCACCGCGCCGGGATGGCGTCCTCGGTGGAGGAGGTCTCCTACGAGCTCGGCAGTCTGTCCGGGGTCGCGATCCTGGGCAGTGTGCTGGCCGCCGTCTACACCCGCACGGTGGTCCCGCCCCCGGGTGCGCCGGCCGGGACCGTCGAGGGTCTGGACGAGGCACGGGCGATCGCGTCGGGGATGGAGGGCGACGCGGCGGCCGCCCTCCTGGAGGAGGCCGTGCGCGCCTTCGACAACGGGTACCGGGCGACCCTGCTGATCGCCACCGTCGTGCTGTGGGCGAGCGGGGTGTTCGCTCTGCTGTACAAGCGGCGCGCCGTGCCCGAGGAGGCCCCCGCGCAGTCGTCGGGCACGTGAGGTCAGCCCGGCCGCGCGGCGAAGGCCGGATGCGCGCGCGGTCCTCCGGCAGGGTGGTCTCCCAGTCCTCGGACAGAGGGGTCCAGGCGGCGGGCTGGTCGGCCTCGCCCCCCAGAGGGAGCCCGGGGTCCAGGACCGCGCCGAAGACGACGCCGAGGGTGGGCGACCAGTCCGCGCGGTAGGAGCGCACGCACACGGCCAGGGGGACGGTGGACAGCTCCGCGCTCACCCCGGTCTCCTCCGCCAGCTCCCGGGCGGCGGCCTCGCGCGGGGTCTCCCCGGGGTCGACCGTGCCCCCGGGGACCACCCATCCGCGCCATCGGTGCCGCACGAGCAGGACCCGGCTCCGGTCCGGATCGAGGGCCCAGACCTCCGCGGACAGCGGGGGGACCCGGTCCTGCTCGATGGCCGTGCGCAGCCAGGTGTGGGCGTCGTCGTACCGCGCGTGGGCGCTCAGGGTGTCGGCCAGGGCGGCGTCCAGGGTGCGCCGGGCCGGGGGGTCGTTCCTCACGGTCGGTACCCTACGCGGACCCGGCTCAGCGGGCGACGCGGAAGAACCCCTCGGAGATGAGGGTGCGCAACGCGTCCGGTGTGCGTTGGCGGATCATCTCCGGGTCCTCCCCCATGAGTTCGGCGATGGCGTCGAGCAGCGGACCCACCGGCATCGTGCCGTCGCAGACGCTGGCCAGGGCCGCCTCCACGGTGCCGATCCGGGCCACCCGGTGCAGACCCTCGCGCTGGCGGAGCAGGATCTTCTCCGGATCGGGGGCGCCGGGGAGCGCCACCCGCTCCTCGACCACACCCGGGGCGAGCGCCACGTGCGCCGCCAGCAGGGCGGCGTCGGTGAGCCGGTGCGCGGTCATCGCCCCGTCCACCACGTCCGGCAGGTAGCGCCCCACCGGCTGCTCGACCTCGTGTCGCAGTTCCTCGACGCGGACCGTGGCGTCCTGCGCGACGTCGTTGCGCAGGCTGATCCACCCGAAACCGATCCCCTTGATGCCCTCGCGCTCGAAGTAGTCCAACCAGGCGTCGTAGCGGCGGGTGTACTCGGGGGTCCCGTGCTCGCAGGAGTCGCGCAGCCACAGCTCCACGTACTCGGCGGGGTCCTGGACGTCGCGCTGGACGACCCACCCGGAACAGCCGGTCCCGGTGATCCAGCCGCCGACCCGGTCCTCCCAGTCGTCGCCGTCGGTGTGCGTCCAGTTGGCCAGGAACTGGGCCCAGCCACCCTCGGTGAGGTG
This sequence comes from Nocardiopsis sp. MG754419, assembly GCF_018207095.1. Classification (GTDB taxonomy): domain Bacteria; phylum Actinomycetota; class Actinomycetes; order Streptosporangiales; family Streptosporangiaceae; genus Nocardiopsis. The sequence continues at coordinate 4,855 of NZ_QOCZ01000057.1, forward strand.
GACGGGCGCCTGGCGGACCAGCTCGGCGCAGACGGTGTCCCCGGGCAGGTCGGACTCGCGATAGGTGAACCGCGCCGCCTCGGGGGTGATGACGAACGGGGGGTTGGACACGATCAGGTCGAAGCGTTCGCCCTTGACCGGTTCGAACAGCGATCCCTGGGCCAGACGGGCGTCGTGGACTCCGGACAGCGCCAGACTGATCCCCGCCAGGTGCACGGCGCGCGGGTTGAGGTCGGTGGCCACCACCTCCCGTGCGCGGGAGGCCAGGTGCAGGGCCTGCACCCCGCAGCCGGTCCCCAGGTCCAGAGCGCGCTCGAAGGGGCCGTCGACCATCAACCGGGACAGGTTGGCGGAGGCGCCGCCGGCGCCCACCACGTGGTCGTGCCGGGGCACGTCGCCGCTGCCGGGCCGGACCTTGGGGTCGGACACCACGAACCCGGGACGTCCGTCCTCCAACTCCCAGGGACCCAGGTGCACGAGGGCGCGCACCACGGGACCGTCGGGTCCCTCGTCGACGGAGACCAGTGCGGCCTCGGCGAGTTCGTCCACGGGGAGGATCGCGCGGGCCGCGCGCAGGGGGATGGGACTGCGCAGCCACCACAGGCGCAGGAGCAGTCCGAGGCGTTCCTCTCCACCGGTGGCGCGCAGCGCGGGCACCAGCTGTTCGCGGGCCAGGGCCTTGGCGGCGGCGTCGCCGAGCCGGTCGCGGACACCGGACACCGTGTAGTCGGCGTCGATGAGGATGCCGCGGAGGCGGTCGGCGAGACCGCGCGGAAAATCTGTCTCAGACACCCGCCCATTATCGGTCAGGCTCGCGGTGCACCCGGCACTGGTCAGGGGGTGCCCGTTCGGCGCTCGATCCGCTCGGCGGCGCGTTCGTCCGCCTCGTCCCGCTTGCGGAAGAGGCGGGGGATGTAGAGGAACCCGAAGACGCCGAGGGCGATTCCGGTCACACAGACACCGATCCACCAGCGTTCGGAGTCGGGGAGGGTGTCGCCGAGGGCGAGCAGTACGACGAGCGCGACCGCCCACGCGGCGATGCCGATGGCGGCCGGCACGCGGTAGTCGGTCTCGTGGACGTCCGGGTCGGGTCGGCGAGGTGTGCGCACGGGTTCAGGCTATCCGGTGTGATCCGGCACGGGGGTGACGGTGCGACGTGGGAGGTCGGGGTGAGGGACGGGTTGGTCACACCGGCGCATCCGATCCTCCGGTCGTATGGCGTTTTCTCTGAATCAGAGGTGAAACACGTGGCCTGTGTTGTACGAAGATGCAACTAATCTGGCGCAGAATCCTTGTTGTCCAGTAACACGACCAGGTCAGGCTGAGGACGTGAACGCACCCACTCCACCCCCCTCCGACGTGTCGGGCCGGGGCAGAACCGCCGGTGGTCCCCTGGACCGCTTCTTCCACATCTCCGAGCGCGGCTCGACCCTGGGCACCGAGATCCGGGGCGGTCTGGCGACCTTCTTCGCCATGGCCTACATCCTGGTGCTGAACCCGCTGATCCTCGGTGAGGCCACCGACATCACCGGTGCGCAGCTCGACATCCCCCAGTTGGTCGCCGTCACGGCCCTGGTCGCCGCGATCAGCAGCATCCTCATGGGGTTCGTCAGTCGCTACCCGTTCGCCCTGGCGGCCGGGATGGGGCTGAACGCGGTCGTGGCCTACGCCATCGCGCCGATGATGACCTGGGCGGACGTCTTCCTGCTCCTCATCCTCGAAGGCATCATCCTCACCATCCTGGTGTTGACGGGCTTCCGCACGGCGGTCTTCGCCGCCATCCCGGCGGGACTCAAGATCGCCATCGGTGTCGGTGTGGGGCTGTTCCTCACCATCATCGGGTTCGTGAACTCCGGCTTCGTGCAGGTGGACGAGGCCACCCTCGGCCAGCTGGGCAACGGCGGCCTCACCTCGATGCCGCTCCTGGTCTTCGTCCTGGGTCTGGCGATCACCATCGGTCTGTACGTGCGCCGCGTCCCTGGCGCGATGCTGCTCGGCATCGTGATCGCCACGCTCATCGCGATCGGCGTGCAGGCCCTCGCCGCCGGCCGTGACCTGGCCTGGCAGCTGCCGGCCTCGGTGCCCGAGCTGCCGACCTCGGCGGGCGACGTCGTCGCCTGGCCGGACTTCTCCCTCATCGGGCTCTTCCTGGAGGGCGGCTTCACCGGCCGTTGGGCCGACGTCGGCATCGCCACCCTGGTGATGCTGCTGTTCACGCTGATGCTGGCCGACTTCTTCGACACCATGGGCACCATGGTGGGCGTGGCCCACCAGGCCGACCTGGTCGACGAGGAGGGCAACCTGCCCAAGACCCGCGAGGTCCTCACGATGGACGCCTTCGGCACCATCTTCGGCGGCGCGGCCTCGGCCTCCATCGCGACGGTCTACGCGGAGTCCGCGGCCGGTGTCGCGGAGGGCGCGCGTACCGGTATCGCCCCCATCGTGACCGGTCTGATGATGTTCATCGCGACCCTGTTCTCGCCGCTGGTCACCATCGTCCCGTTCGAGGCCGCCACCCCGGTGCTCATCATGGTCGGCTTCATGATGATGACGCCGATCGGCAAGATCGACTTCTCCGACCCGGCCATCGGCCTGGGCTCGTTCTTCGCGATCGTGATGATGCCCTTCACCTACTCGATCGCCAACGGCATCGGGTTCGCGCTCATCGTCTACACGTTCGTGCGCCTGGTCCAGGGCAGGTGGCGGCAGATCCACCCGCTCATGTGGATCATCTCGCTCGTCTTCCTGATCCACTTCGCGGAGCACCCGATCTACCTGATGATCGGCTGATCCTCCCCGGACCCCGCCTCCGTCCCGCACGGACGTCGGGCCGTCCCACGTGCGACGGGGAATGGACACGAGGGTGAACGGCGTTGACTCCAGAGATGAGTCAACGCCGTTTACTTCTTTGCCCCCGAATCTCCGTCGCGATGGTGGTTCCCACCCCCCTCCACGGGTCCGCCCGTCAGGGGAGGGGATGATGCGACGTATCGCGATGTTCCGTTCCCTGTCCGTGCGCAACTACCGGATCTACGCGCTCGGACAGCTCGTGTCCAACCCCGGAACCTGGATGCAGCGCATCGCCCAGGACTGGTTGGTGCTCCAGCTCAGTGGCGGCAGCGGTATCGCGCTCGGGATGACCACGGCCCTGCAGTTCCTGCCCATGCTCCTCTTCGGGCTCTGGGGCGGCGCCATGGTCGACCGGTTCGACAAACGCCGCCTGCTGATACTCACCCAGTCCGGGATGGGCGTCCTCGCCGTGGCGCTCGGTGTGCTGGCGACCCTCGGCGCCGCCGAGGTCTGGCACGTCTACCTCTTCGCCTTCGGCCTGGGCATGATCACCGTGCTCGACAACCCGGGACGGCAGGCCTTCGTACCGGAGATCGTCGACCGTGACCTGCTGCCCAACGCGATCGCGCTCAACAGCGCCAGCTTCCAGCTGGGGCGGGTCACCGGTCCGGCCATCGCCGGTCTGCTGATCGGCCTCATCGGCAGCGGCCCGGTGTTCATGATCAACGGCGCCTCGTTCGCCTTCACGATCGTGGCGCTCCTGCTGATCCGCACCGCCGAGCTCAACCCCACCGAACGTGTGCCGCGCGGCAAGGGGCAGATCCGGGAGGGTCTGCGCTACATCGGCGGACGGCGCGACCTCGTCCTGCTCCTGGTCCTGGCCGCGTCCGTGCAGTTCTTCGGCGCCAACGGCCAGAACCAGATCGCCCTCATGGTCAACAACGTGTTCGAGAGCGGTGCCGAGGCGTTCGGCGTGGCCGCGGCCTCGCTCGCGGTGGGCGCGCTGTTGGGCGCGCTGTTGGCCGCCCGACGCGAACATCCGCGCCTGCGGTTGGTGCTCATCGGCTCGATGGGCTTCGGTGTCGCCCAGGTGGTGGCCGGGCTCGTACCCGGATACGTGGCGTTCGTCGTGGTGCTCGTGCCCATGGGTGTGCTCTTCATGACCTACGTGACCACCCTGAACGCCACCTTCCAGCTCAGCGTCGATCCGCAGATGCGCGGCCGGGCGATGAGCATGTTCCTGCTCGTGTTCATGGGGGTGGCACCGATCGGCGCCCCGGTGGTGGGCCTGCTCGCCGACGCGTTCGGCCCCCGGTTCAGCCTGATCCTGGGCGGTGCGGTGACCATGGTCGTGGTCGCGGTGCTGTCGGCCCTGCTCATGCGGATCAAGGGCGTGAGCGTGCGCGACCTGCTCCCGACCCGCGGCGGCGGTGGGCGTCCCCGCGCCGAGGACACGGCACCGACCGAGGACGCGCACCGGAGCGCCGCCGACCCCGACCGCGCCGATCCGGCCGCCGCGACGCTCGACGTCACCGCCGCGCCGGGGTCACAGGGCGCGCCCGAGGCGGAGCGGCTCCCGGAGCCGCGGCCGGAGGAGGACCGAGGACTCAGGCGGTGACCACGCGCGTCACCATGGTCGCCGAGCTCACCAGCAGCACCACCAGGACGGTGCGGCGGAAGAGCTCGGCGTTCAGCCTCCGGAAGAGGCGTTCCCCGGCGTAGGTCCCGAGCACGAGGGCCGGGACGCCCACGGCCACCAGACCGCCCACCTGAGGGGTCAGTTGGCCGCCGAACCCGAACCCGACCAGCGTCACCGTGCTGGTCGCCGAGAACGCCACGGCGAGCGTGGCGCGCTGGACCCGCGGTTCCAGGTCGGCCAGCCGGGACCCCTGGAGACCGGCCACCATGATCGGCCCGTCGATCGCGGTCGCGGCGAAGGCGGCGCCCGAGAGCGCGCTCATGCCCGCCACCGCGCCCAGGCCCCCGGGGACGCGTACCCGCAACGCCACCAGCAGGGTGCCGACCACCACCGAGAGCGCGATGAGCAGCACCAGCGTCGACTCCGTCAGCACGTTGAGCGCCCACAGCCCGAACGGGACCCCGACCAGCGCGCACACCAGTAGCAATAGGGCGCCCCCACGGTCCACGTGGGCCCGGTCGCGGGCGGCGACCCACAGGTTCAGCGGCACGGCGAGGGTCGCGGCGATCACCACAGCGCTCACCGGGTCCACCAACAGGGCCAGGGGCGGGACGGCGACCAGCGCGAAGCCGAAACCGGCGACGATCCGGACCAGTGCGGCCATGGTGAGCACGACGAACACGCCGGCGAGGACGGACACGGGGCGGCTCACAGGGGAAGGTGGGGGAAGGGACCCGGTGACCCTAACCGGACGTTCGGGTTCGCGCCTAACGGAGGAGGGATGATCCCATGAGGTTGTTCGTCGCGTTGTGGCCCTCGGAGGAGGTCCTCGACGCGCTGGGCGAGGCGGTGCGCCGAGGGCGTCGCCACGAACCGCGGCTGCGCTGGACCCACAGCGCGGAGTGGCACCTCACCCTCGTGTTCCTCGGCGACGTCGGGGAGGACCAGGTCCCCGCGCTCACCGACGCGCTCCACCGGGCCCTCGACGGGCACACCGCCCCCGAACTGACGCTCGACGGGTGGGGCACCTTCCCCGACCGGGGCGCCGACGCCTCCGTGTTCTGGGCCGGTGTGGACGGAACGCTGGACGGGGTGGTCGACGATCTGACCTCCGCCGCCCGCACGAGCGGGGTACCGGTCGGATCACGGCCCTTCGTGCCGCACCTCACTCTGGCCCGGGCGCGACCGCCGCGTCCCCCGGGCGACATCCTGCGCGCGCTGGGCGACCTGCCCCGGATCGGTTGGCGCGCCGACCGGGTCGACCTGGTGGAGAGTCGCCCCGCAAGGGCCGACCGCTACCGGACCGCCCGGACCTGGCGACTACCCTGGGGTGGCGATTCCCAACGAGCATCGGAGCGGGGCACACCATGAGCATGCTCACCAACAACCGGAAGCAGCGCTGGCTGCTGCCCGTGGTGCTCGGTTCCATCATGGCCATCGTCGTCCTGGGCGCTCTTCTCGGCTGATCCGGGCGGCCCCCGTCGCGCACCCGGCCTCGTATCCGTGGCCGCGACGGCGTCGCGGGGGAGTGGCCCGGACCCTCGCAACGCATGAAGCAGGGGCGCACCTTCCCCGAGGCGGACCCGGCCTCAGGCGGTGGCCGAGGCCAGGCCGGCGGCGTGCTCGATGAGCGCGGCGTTGTCGAAGGCCTCCGTCCCGTCCGGCAACCGCATCGTGTCCTCCAACCCGATCCGGATGTCACGCCCGGTGTCCAGGGCGACCTCCAGCATCGGCCACGCGGTGGCGTCCGCGCCGTGCAGCAGTCGGGGCGCCCGCACCCTCGCGCGGTCCAGCAGCGCGTTGATCGCGTCCGCGTTGCGCAGCGCGTCCTCCATCGCCACCTGGGTGGGTTCCACCAGGACCGCGGACACCTCGATCTCCGTGGCCACCAGGATCCGGGCCGCCTCCACCGTCCACACCCCCGCCTCCACCGCCACTCGTCGGTCGCCCAACAGGTGCACCAGGTCCACCGAACCCGCCTCGTGCAGGTTCACCGACACCGAGTCCGGTAACGCCGGGGAGGCCCATCGCTGCACGAGGTCGTAGCGCCGCCAGGGGTCGGACTCCGCCGACAGGGCGGTGGTGAGGGAGACCGGCACGTCGGGACCGTCGGCCCGGATCCGCTCCATCAGCGTGCCCACCACGGACGGTTCCAGGGACTCCGCGCCCCCGGGGTCCCGCGGGTGGATGTGCAGGGCGGTCGCCCCCGCCTCCACCACCGCGTGCGCATCGGCGACGAGCTGGTCGACGGACACGGGCAGGGAGGGGTGGGCCCCCGGGCGGCGATCACCGTTGAGACAGGCGACGATCCTCATGCGGACTCTCCTTACGGCGCTCTGTAAGCCGAATGTGCCCGCTCACGTCCGGGTGCAAGCCACTTGTGGGATCCCCTGGCAGGATGTCCGTCATGAGAACACCCCTGGGCCTCGTCGCGGCCGCCTTGCTCGTCCTCGCCCCCGCGGCACCCGCCGCGGCCGACCCCGAGCCTTCCGAGGACGGGACGGGAGGCATGGACTACCCGCGCGGCGGTGAGGGCCCGGAGGGGTCGGAGATCGCCTTCGAGTTCCAGGATCCGCGGATCTCCGAGTCCAGCGGACTGGCCCCGTCGCTGCGCCACGAGGGCGTGTGGTGGACGCACAACGACAGCGGCGACCACCCCAGTGAGGTGTACGCCGTGAACGAGGACGGCGAGACCCTCGCCACGGTCACCCTGAACCTGGAGCGCCGTGACTGGGAGGCGGTCAGCGTCGCGCACGGGCCCGACGGCGAACCGGCGGTGTTCGTGGGCGACATCGGGGACAACTTCGGCGGGGGCTGGCCGAACATCCGGGTGTACCACTTCGCCGAACCCGAGGTCCTCGGCGACATGGTCCTCGACCCGGCGGTGCTGACCTTCACCTACGAGGACGGTGGTCGCGACGCCGAGGGCATGATGATCGACCCCCGCGACGGTCGTCTGTACGTGGTCTCCAAGGAGTTCTCCGGAGGCGTGTACGCGGCCCCCGAGAACCTGGACCCGGAGGGGGAGAACGTCCTGGAGCGGATCGACTCCGCGCCCCTGTTCGCCACCGACGCCGCCTTCAGCGCCGACGGCACCCGGTACGCCGTGCGCACGTACTGGGGGGTGACCGTCTACGACTCCGCCGATGGGGTCCCGGGGACCTCCGTGGGCTCCTTCGACCTGCCGGAGATGGAACAGGGCGAGTCGGTGGCCTTCCTCCCGGACGGCACGGCGCTCATGGCCGGGACGGAAGGGGAGCACTCCCCGGTCTGGCGGGTGCCGTTGGAGGGCGCCCAGTTGCCCGAGCACGCCACGGAGGACGCCCCCGCGGAGTCGTCCCCGGACGCCCCCGAGGCCTCGCCCGAGGCGGCCGAGGAGGAGCGGGGGGCCACCCTGGGCGCCGCTCCGCTCATCCTCGTGGGAGGCGCCGTCGCCGCGCTCCTCATCGGCGCCATCGTCTGGCTGGCCCGGCGCGGCTGAACGGGCCCGGCGGGTTCAGGGGCCTTCGGTACGGCGCTCGCGCAGGGCGCGGACCTCGGCCCGGTTGCCGCAGCGGTCCATGGAGCACCGGCGGCGCCGCCCCGGGCGCGAGGTGTCCACGAACAGCAGCCGGCAGTCGTGCGCGGAGCACTCGCGGACGCGGTGGACGTGGTCGCCGGTGAGGAGGTCGATGGCGTCGCGGGCGAACTCCGACACGGCCTGTGCGGCGTCGCGGGGCTGCGTCCAGGCGGAGCCTTCCGTCGACGGACGGACGGCCGGGGCGCCGGCGGGGCGTGCGCGGCGGCGGCGTTGATCCGCGTGAGTTCCGCGTCGCCCGGCCGCTCGGGCAGGGCGCGCAGCACGCCGTGCAGGACGTCGCGCGGGTCCCGGGCGTCGCGGAGCTCGGCCTCGCTCACCCGGACCCGGGCGGGGTCGAGGCGCAGGCCGCAGACGCCCCGCCGGCGCGCCAGGTCCTCGGCTTCGTGCAGGGTCTCCCACTGGGCGAACGCACCGGGGCCGCCGGTGACCAGCGGCTCCAGGCAGAGGCTCCCCGGGTCGAAGTAGTGGTCGGAACCGTCGGGGGTGTCATCGGCACGCCCGTTGTGCTCTGTCTCACGTAACCAGTATGAGTGGAATCAGAGGGCGGGACCGGTCCCGCCCCCGATCGGAGGAGTGGGACGATGGCTCTCGACTACCAGATCGTCGTGGACTGCGCCGCGCCGCTCACGCTCTCCCGCTTCTGGGCGCGGGCGCTGGGATACGAGCCCGAGGACAACAGCGCGCTCATCGAGCAGGTGGCGGCCCAGGGGCTGGCCGGTGAGGACGACTACACCGTGGTCGACGGCCGCAAGGCCTGGCGCACCCTCGCGGCCATCCGCCACCCGGAGGACCCCGTGCACCCGTTCACGGGGGCCGGGCAGGGTCGGCGGATCCTCTTCCAGCAGGTGCCCGAGCCCAAGACCGTCAAGAACCGCATGCACTTGGACCTGAGGGCGGGCCCGGGGAACCGTGACGCCGAGGTGGCCCGCCTGGAACGTCTGGGCGCCGTCGCCGTCGCGGTGGTCGAGGAACCCGGGGCCTCGCACGTGACCATGCGCGACCCCGAGGGCAACGAGTTCGACGTGCAGTGACGCCGTCGCCTGCGCGCGCCTCGCGTCGGGTTCCGGTCACTCGGCCCGGTCCCCGCGCCGCCACGGGCCGCGGGGTGGGGTGCGCGCCGATCGGGCGGGCACGGTCACCGAACGCCGGAGGCGACCCGAGTCGGGCACCGGTGGTCCGGTCGTGACCGACGACCGGACCCGATGTCCGGGGCCGGCGTGGGCGGAGGTCGTCCACCCGCGGGGCCGCCCTCAGTCGACCGGCTGCGGGTCCAGGAAGTGCTCGCGGCACAGGAACGCGTGCCGGGAGAAGTCGGTGAAGACACCGTCCACACCGACCTCGAAGAACACCTCGTACTCGGCGGCGAAACCGCCGTAGTCCTTGGGGTCGCCGTCCGAACGCAGGTCGGTGGGCAGGAAGTGGTTCTCGCTGCGGAACGTGTAGGGGTGCACCAACAGGCCCGCCTCGTGGGCGTCGTCCACCAGGGTGGTGGGCTCGCCCAGGGAGCCGTCCTCTCCGGTGGGCACGACCAGGCTCTTGTGCGGGCCGATGGCGTGCGCGAACGTCGCCACCTCGGCCAACCCGTCCGGGGTCGTGTAGTGCAGCCAGTGCTCCTCGGTGCCCATCAGGTACACCAGGGGCAGCTCGGTCTCGGCGAGCCTGCGCAGGCTCTCGGCCTCGAAGGACTGCAGGAACACCGGGACCGCGGGCTCCTCGCCGACGAGCTCCGCCTCGCGCAGCGCCGCGATCAGCGGCGGTTCCAGGTCCAGCCCCTGGGACACGTGGTACTCGGGGTGCTTGGTCTCGGGGTAGATCCCGATCGGGCGGCCCATCTCCTTGGTCAGGGAGAGGGCCAGCGCGATGACCTCCTGGAGGGTCGGGATCTCATAGGTCCCGTCCATCACCGCGTTCTCCGGGCGGACCTTCGCCATCCGCTCGCGAGCGCGCAGGGTCTTGACCTCGGCCAGGGTGAAGTCCTGGGCGAAGAACCCCTCCACCGTGCGGCCGTCGATCGTCCGGGTGGTGCGCCGGTCGGCGAACTCCGGACGGTCGGCCACGTCGGTGGTCTCACCGATCTCCTGCTCGTGCCGGCAGATCAGGTGGCCGTCCTTGGTGGCGACCAGGTCCATCTCGATGAAGTCGCCCCCGTGCCGGGCCCCCAGTTCGTAGGAGGCCAGGGTGTGCTCGGGCCGATGCCCCGACGCGCCCCGGTGCGAAATGATCTTGATGGGGAGTTCTTTCTTGTTCCTGCGCACAGTCGAACCGTCCTGGGAAACGATGATCGGAAGTAAGAGGAGGAGGCCGACCCACGCACGGCGGGTCGGCTTCCATTCTCCAGCGTCGTCGGGCCGGGTCAGGACAGCTTGGTGAGCACGTGGTCGATGCACTCGGTGAGCGCGTTGACGTCGCTCGGTTCCACGGCGGGGAACATCGCCACACGCAGCTGGTTGCGGCCGAGCTTGCGGTAGGGCTCGGTGTCCACGACGCCGTTGGCCCGCAGCACCTGGGCGATCCGGGCGGCGTCGACGTCCTCGGAGAAGTCGATGGTGCCCACGACCTGGGAGCGCTTGGCGGGGTCGGTCACGAAGGGCGTGGTGACCGGGGAACGGTCCGCCCAGTTGTAGAGGATGGAGGAGGACTCGTGGGTACGGGCCACGGTCCACTTCAGCCCGCCGTGCTCGTTCATCCACTCCAGCTGCTCGGCCAGGAGCAGCAGGGTCGCCACGGCCGGGGTGTTGTAGGTCTGGTCCTTGCCGGAGTTGGCGATCGCGGTGGGCAGCGAGAAGAACTCGGGCACGTAGCGACCGCTCGCGGCGATCTCCTCCACCCGGGCCAGCGCCCTGGGCGACATGATCGCGATCCACAGGCCGCCGTCGGCGGCGAAGCTCTTCTGCGGGGCGAAGTAGTAGACGTCGGTCTCGGTGATGTCCACCGGAAGACCGCCCGCGCCACTGGTGGCGTCCACGAGTACGAGGGCGTCCTCGTCGGCGCCGGCGACGCGCGTGATCGGCGCGGCCACACCCGTGGAGGTCTCGTTGTGGGTGAGGGCGTACACGTCCACACCGGCCTCGGCGACGGCCTCACCGTGGCTGCCCGGGTCGGTGCTGATCACCGTGGGCGTGTCCAGCCAGGGGGCGCCCTCGACGACCTTGGCGAACTTGCCGGAGAACTCACCGAAGGACAGGTGCTGCGACTTGGAGCGCACCAGACCGTGGGCGGCGATGTCCCAGAAGGCGGTGGTGCCGCCGTTGCCCAGCACCACCTCGTAGCCGTCGGGCAGGGAGAACAGGTCGCGCACCCCGGCGCGGACCCGGCCCACGAGGGACTTCACGGGCTTCTTCCGGTGGGAGGTTCCGAGGTAGTGGGAGCCGGAGGCGGCGAGCGCGTCGAGCTGGGCGGCCCGGACTTTGGACGGGCCGCTCCCGAAACGACCGTCGGCGGGCAGCAGGTTCGCGGGAATCTGAATCTCGGTCACACCGCACAGCGTAGTGGTGAGCCGGGTGACGGCGCCGGTCAGGGCGAGGATTCCCGGCGTGAAACCACGTGAATGAACGGGGGATCCTCACACGAAGTGTTCCGCCGGCCGGTATTGGTCAGTGACGATTACGCCTCACCGGGTCGAAAACGGATGCGTGTGCTGTCTAATGGGGCGCTCGTCTGGGGTGACGAGCGACACGATCCCGGGAAGGAGAGCACCCAGTGGCCGACCGGACGCCCGACCACCGATCGGACGGCACCTCTCAGGGAACCGAGGCCGCGCCCGGGTTCCTCGCGGTCTTCGAGGCGCTCCGCGCACGCCCGGGCCGCAGACTGCAGCGGCGACTGCGCCGGATGGAGACCCGGGTGGCCCGTCGGCGCCCCGCGGGCAAGGGGAACCGCCAACGCGGGGACCTGGCGGAACCGCCGCCCGTGCTCGACCTCGTCCTCGACGACCCCACCGACCACGCCCAGGTCCGGCGCATGCTCGTCGAGCGGTGCGCCGTCGACCCGGTGTGGACCCTGCCCGTCGGACCCGACGACGGGACCGCCCCGCCCGCACCGGGCGTGGAGCAGGGCGAGGACCCGGCGGAGCGGACCGGGACGTCGGTCTCCGAGATCGGGTCCACCGGGCCCCCACCGTCCGGTCCGGCGGGGTGGTTCCTGGGCGGCCGTAGGCTCCGGCGCAATCCGCGCGCCCACCCCGAGCCGACCGAGACCGTCCCGCGCGCCCTGCCGCGCCCCCGGTTCGAGGCACGCGACTCCGACACCGACGTCACCACCGACGAGCTCTACGACCTGATCGAACGCCTGGTGGAGGGCGGGTTCGCCTGGCAGGGGTCCCCGCCGGACCCGCCTCGGGGCCGCAGGCCCCCGACCCCGACGGCGCTGCCGCGCCTGCGTTCACTGTTGTGGCTGCGCCGCTGCGACCTCACCGAGATCCGGAGCCGGGCCAGTGGGGACCGGTCCGAGAAGACGCCCGAGCACGGGCGCCTGGAGAACTCCAGCCAGGCCCAGGTCGCGGTCATCAACGGGCTGCGCGAGGCGCGCCTGCGCAACGCGATCGCGCAACGGGACGCCCTGCTCGACCGCGCCCGGCAGGCCGCCCACGACCCCGACGAGGTCGAGGCGCCGCAGCGGATCGAGCTCCTGCGGGCCCGTGCGCTCGTGTACTGGCGCAGGCTCGCGCGCGGCGCGGCCGAGACCTCCCGGTGGGTCACCCGGATCTCCGGCAAGGCCACCTTCGGCCTCTTCGACGAGAAGGTCCTCACCCCGCTGGCCTTCATCGTCTCGCTCGTGGTGGCGGCGACCCCCTTCGCCTTCGTCGGTCTGGCCGCCCAGCAGCTGAACGAGATCGTCTCCCTCTTGGTCGGTCTGCTCCTGGCCGGGGTGTACCTGCTCACCGTGTTCTTCTTCTTCCTGCCCTGGCGGCCCTACCTGTGGCTCAACCACCACCGGTACGCCATGGACCGGAGCGACGGGGAGGCCTCCGAACAGCACGACCAGGACCAGGGGCGCTTCGGTCGGCACCGGGCGCGCGGTGTCCACCTGCTCAACGAGCTCCACCACCCCGAACGCAACAAGGGGCGGATCGGCGACGACGACCAGCCGAGGGGGACCCGGCCGCCCGGCACCCACCGGATCGCGGTGAACGCCCTGCTCGACGACCTCCACCGGGCCTACGGGGCGCATCGGCGGCGCGGCCGGGCCCGCACCGGCCGTCCCGTACTCGTCTACGAACAGCGGCGTCTGGACCGGGTCGGTCGCTATCTCGTCCGGTTGATCGAGGACGAGCGGTTGCGGCGCGCCTTCCCCGACCCCCTGGTGCTCGTCCAGATCCGCGACCGGGACCAGGAGGGCGCGCTCGTGGACGGGCGGGTCCGCGCCGCCCGGCACGACCACCTGCCCGAGTTCGACGGCACCGACCGCGTCCCCGGGGAGGTGCGCCGTTGGCTCCGGGAGCGTCACCTGTCCGGGGCGCTGGGCGCCCGCCGGACCCTCACCCTGCGGGTCGAGGGCCTGACGGAGGCGGCCAGGGGGCGGTCCTGGCGCGCCCAGCCCACGTGGGTGCTGACCCGTCCGGCCCGTGCCGGGCTCCTCACCGGGGTCGGGGCGATCTCGACGGCCGTCCTGGTGCTGGTCGGCCTGGTCCTCGTCCCGGCGCAGGTCCAGGCGATCCGGCCCTGCGTGCAGGAGGGCGTCCACGAGCCCCAGGGCATCACCAGGGTGGGTCGGGAGTGCGTGGGGGTGACCTTCGGCGCCTTCGTGTTCAACGACCGCCTGGAGCAGGTCACCGAACTCATTCGGGAACAGAACGCGGCCGTGGACGCCGACGACGACCCCTACGTCACCATCGCCCACATCGCGGAGCTGAGCATCGCCGACCCGGACGACCCCTCCCTGTCCGGCGGCCAGGGCGAACTGCTCGGTCTCGCCTACCAACAACGCGAGCACAACCGGCACCGCGAGCGGCACCAGCCCGCCATCAAGCTCCTCATCGGCAACGCCGGGGAGAACTGGGCGCACGCCATGGTCACCGCGGAGGAGATCGTGGCCCGGGCCGAGAACGAGCGGCTCGGTATGGACCGGCCGATCGCCGCCGTCGGTTTCGGGCACAGCGTGGTCAACAACAGTCGGGCCATCCAGAAGGTCGGCGAGGCCGCCCTGACGATGGTGGGCACCACGGCGACCTTCGACGACGTCGCGCAGTTCGGTGCCCGTGAGCACAGCGAGTTCTACTTCCCGGTCGCGCCGTCCAACAGCAGGATCGCCGAACAGGCCGCGCACTGGGCCCGGCACGGTGTCCCCCGGAGCGTCGCGGAGGGCCGGGAGATCGGTCTTCCCGGCCACGAGACCGCCGTGGCGATCGCGAGCGCCCAGACCGACGCCGAGGGCGGCGCCCACGAGCAGTACGGGCCCCACCTGGCCCAGGAGTTCATGGCGGCCTTCGTCGACCGCGGCGGCGCGGTCTGGGAGGGCACGGAGGACCTCGGGTCCGACGAGTACGACGACCAGGGGGTGCTGCTCTACCAGGACGGCCACCTGGAGACCGACACCACCTACAGGGAGCACCTGGAGCGCCTGTGCTCGGACGAGGACCCGCCCGACCTGCTCTACTACGCCGGCCGCTCGGACGACTTCACCCGGTTCTACCGCGACTTCATGCGTTCCGGGGGAGAGGAGTGCAACGGCGGCGGGATGACCATCCTCGGGGGTGACGACATCTCCAAGTTCGTCTCCGACTCCGAGGTGCTCATCGAGCGCAACTCCGTCCACCACCCGGTCTTCTACACGCCGCTGGCCCCCAGCGGCCCCTGGGGCGTCCAGGAGGGCGACTCCGGAGGGAGCGATCAGGGCTTCTACGAGGACATCGACGACCTCCTCAGGGAGCTCCACGCGGACGACGCGCGGGGTGCGCAGGCCCGGGAGGAGCCGAACGGGGAGGAGGGGGAGGACGGAGCGGGCCTGCCGTCCGCGGAACGGCTGCCCTCCATCGCCCACGCCGCGGTCGGCAACGACGCCCTGCTGGTGCTCGCCAACGCCCTGCCGGCCACCGGACCGACCGAGGAGGACCCGCGGCTCCCGGGGCTCCGGCAGCGGTTGGGTCTGGTGCGCCCCGCCTTCCTGGCGACCCAGGAGGACTATCAGGAGAAGCGGGACGCGATCCACGGCGCCGTCAAGACCTCCGGCACGTTCACCGGCGTCTCCGGGTACATCACCTTCGACTCCGCCAACGACGGCAACTGGTTCGGGGGCCGCATGGTGCAGCTGGTGGTCGTCGGCCCGCGCGTGCGCAACGACGAGACCGGTGAGGTGCAGCGCCAGCACGTGCTCGAACGCTGCGGCATGCGCAACTCCACCACCGTCGAGCCCGGTCGGCGGTGCCTTCCCGTCGGCCCGGACGAGGAGGGGTGAGCGGCAGGCCCGTGACGACGGACACGCGGGAGACGGGGGCCGGCCGGCGTCCACGGGGTCCGGCGCGAGATCATGCCGGGTGTGGACCACCAGAACCCCGCCGAGCTGCGGAAACCGTACATGGGTGAGCCCCTGCGTCGATCGGACCTCGCGGACGGGCCGATGACCCAGTTCGGCCTGTGGTTCGACGAG
This sequence comes from Nocardiopsis sp. MG754419, assembly GCF_018207095.1. Classification (GTDB taxonomy): domain Bacteria; phylum Actinomycetota; class Actinomycetes; order Streptosporangiales; family Streptosporangiaceae; genus Nocardiopsis. The sequence goes on from NZ_QOCZ01000057.1 coordinate 20,448, forward strand.
GCCCACGCGTCCGGGCTCGCCGAACCCAACGCCATGGTGCTGTCCTCGGTGGAACCCTCCGGGTTCCCCCGCTCCCGCACCGTGCTCATGAAGGGCTACGACGACTCCGGTCTGCGCTTCTTCACCAACTACACCTCGCGCAAGGGGCAGGCGCTGGAGGCCGACCCACGGGCGTCGGTGGTGTTCCCCTGGCACGCGATCCGACGGCAGGTGCTGTTCGCGGGGCGCGTGGAGCGCCTCGACGAGGAGGAGAACGACCGGTACTTCGCCTCACGCCCCCGCGGCTCCCAACTGGGCGCCTGGGCGAGCGAACGCCAGTCGCAGCCCGTGGCCGACCGTGAGGACCTGGACCACCTCTTCCACGAGTTCGACTCGGTCTGGGGGCCGGACGAACACGTTCCGCGGCCCGCCTACTGGGGCGGCTACCGGCTGATCCCGCACGAGGTGGAGTTCTGGCAGGGCGGGCGGGACCGCATGCACGACCGGTTCCGGTACCTGCGCGCCGAGGACGGAACGTGGGAGATCACGCGGCTCGCCCCCTGAGGTCGCGTCCGCGACGCGCGCTCGTGTGCGTGGACCCGCCGCGGCCCGGGAGGAACCGGGCGGCGGCGCCGCCACCTCCCCGCGCACCCGTCGGAGGGTGATGTCGGTCGCCTCGCGCACGGGCTCGGTCGAGCGTGGGAGGTTTTCTCTCTCGGGGGACAGGGACTTTGGTGAGTTCGATCTTCGACCGGAGGCCCCGCACGTCCGTGACCTCGGTCCCTTGCGCGGCGTTGGGGTGTGGGAACGCTCCGTGTCCGCATCGTGAGACGCCCGCGAAATCCACGCACGGTACGCCGCGATATGCTGGACGCATCGGTGGTCGCTCCCGCGGTCCAGCGGACGTCCCGGTCCCCACTCGGCCCCAGGGAATCACGTGGTCCCGGCCTGTGTTGAGAGAGACCCGCCGTGCCCGCCGCGAACGCGCGCCGGGCACAGAGCCTTGGGAGGGGAGTCTTGACCGCACACGGGCTGATCGACACCACGGAGATGTACCTCCGTACGGTCTTCGAGCTCGAAGAGGAGGGCATCGTCCCGCTTCGAGCCCGGATCGCCGAGCGCCTGCACCAGAGCGGACCCACGGTGAGCCAGACGGTCGCCCGTATGGAGCGAGACGGCCTGCTGCGGGTCGAGAACGACCGACACCTGGTGATGACCGCCGAGGGTCGCAGGCTGGCCACCCACGTCATGCGCAAGCACCGGCTCGCCGAGCGTCTGCTCGTCGACGTCATCGGTCTGCCGTGGGAGGACGTCCACATCGAGGCCTGCCGCTGGGAGCACGTCATCTCGGAGGCCGTCGAGGAGCGTCTGGTGACGCTGCTCAACGCCCCGTCGGTGTGCCCGCACGGCAACCCGATCCCGGGACTCGACGAACTCGGACTGGAGGGATACGCTCCCGAGCCGTTCACGGACGACTCCATCGTGCCGATGGTGGACGCCGCGACCAACGCGGACGCCACCGTCACCGTGCGTCGGATCAGCGAACAGCTCCAGCCGGACGCCGACATCATGCTGACCTTGCGCGAATCCGGGGTACAACCCGGACAGGAAGTAGTACTTCGGGCTTCGGACGACGGGGTGCGGATCATCGGCGAGGACGGGCACACCGACCTGCCCGCCGACGTCGCCGGACACATCTTCGTCGCCAAGCCGTGAAGCGTACGTACACGTTGATTGGTTGCTCATCGGGATTGTCTCATTGCGCTGCGGGAACGTTGACGGTGTTGCTACGCTCGCCCCAAGGTGCGGTCGTTCGGGGTACCCGGAGCGGGCATGTGTGCAGCTCATGACGGCGAGGTGGCGGCTAGATGACACGGTGGGGTGAGCCCTTCCGGGAGAGCGACGCGCTCGCCGCGGCCGAGGTCGTCGACCAGGCCGAGGTCGCCATCGTCGTCATCGACCGGTCCAGCCTCCTGCGGTACTGGAACCCCTACGCTCGCGAGCTGTTCGGGTTCGTCGGCGGCCGCGACTACGTCGGTCTGTCCCTGCTCGACATCGGTATCCACGAATCCGACCGCGAACACGCCTCCCAACTGGCCCGCCGCGTCCTGCGGGGCGAGCCGTGGGAGGGGACGTTCGCCGTGCTCAAGGGCGACTCCACGTGGATCCACGTGCGCGCCCAGGCCGCGCCCATGCGGGACGCGTCCGGTGAGATCACCGGCATCACGCTCATCGCCCGCGAGGCGCTGCGCAGCGGTCGGGTCGAGGAACAGTACGGCCTGCTCGAACGGATCGGCAGCCGCCTGGCGGGCTCCCTGGAGTTCGACTCCACCGTCAAGGGCGTCGCCGGCATCCTCGTTCCGCAGTTCGCCGACCACTGCTTCATCGACCTCTACGACCACGAGCGGCTGGTCAGACAGGTCTCGGTGCACGCCGAGGGCTGGACGCCCCCGCCCCGCACGTGGTTCGACGTCGGGGACGAGGTCCGTTACCCCGAACGCCATTTCGTCACCCAGGCGCTCCGGCGTCTGGAGACCGTGGTCAGCAGCGACCACCTGTACGAGAACTCGCCCAACGACCGCTCCGACCGGGTCTCCCGCCAGGTCGGCGTGACCTCCGCCATCGCCGCACCGCTGCGTGCCCGCGGTGAGGTGCTCGGCGTGCTCACCCTCGCCCTGTCCGGGCTCTCCCCGCGGCAGAAGAGCAGCTACGGCGGCTTCGACCGGGACCTGGTCGGCGCCATCGCCTCCCGGGTCGCCCTGGCCATCGACAACGCCCGCCTGTTCGAGGAGGAGCGCAGCACCGCGCTGGCCTTCCAGAACAGTCTTCTGCCCAGCGACTTCCCTCCTCTGGACGGACTGACCCTCGCCCACCGCTACCTTCCGGCCGGACCGTTGCACGGCCACGGCCACGGGGTGCAGACCCAGGTGGGCGGCGACTTCTACGACGCCTTCCCGCTGTCCGCCGGCCGTGTGGGCCTGGTCATCGGTGACGTCGAGGGACGGGGCCCGCACGCGGCCGCCGTCATGGGGCAGCTCCGCGCGGCCCTGCGGGCGTTCGCCCAGGCCGATCGGGAACCCGCCGACATCCTGCGCGAGCTCGACGAGTGGGTGCGCCGGCTCGGCACCCCCGACGGCAAGGGCGGGGTCTGGATCCCCAGCGTCAGCTGCCTGTACATGGTCTACGACGCGTGGTCCCGTGAGCTGTCCTACGCCAACGCCGGACACGCGCCGCCCCTGCTCATCACCTCCGAGTCCGTGGACATCCTCGACCTGGAGGTCCACGACCGCATGTTGGGCGTGCGGGCCAAGGGCGGTTCGGGCGAGGACGTGGTCTACCACCAGGCGGATCTGCGTCTGCCCATAGGGGCCACGCTGGTGATGTACACCGACGGCCTGGTGGACCGTAAACCGCTGGGCGGCAAGGCCGATCCCGAGCGCGCTCTGGAGCGGATGACCGAACGCGTCGCCGAGGTCGCCGACAAGGACGTCGACCAGATCGCCGAGGCGGCCGTGTACAGCGTGCCGGGCGAGCTGGACGACGACACCGCGCTGCTCGTCGTGCGCACGCACTCCGAGGAGTTGGCGCTGCGGGAGGGCTGGTTCCCCTCCGAGGCGTCCACCGTGGGCGAGGCCCGTCACCTGGCCGCCGACACCTTCAAGGAGTGGGGCGTCGACCGCGACCAGGCCGAACTGGCCTGTCTGTTGGTCTCGGAGATCGTCACCAACGTGGTCATCCACGCCACCCCGCACCCGGTGCACCGTGAGTTCACCGGTGGCGGCGTCCTGGACTCGGAGACCCCCCTGGACTCCGGGGGGATGGTCGACGAGTTCGACGAGGACTGGAGCGATCTGCTGGAGGCCGTCGCCGAGGAGGACGAGTCCAGCGACGACACCGGCGAGAAGGAGTTCCTGCTCCGGTTGCGCCGTGGCGCCAACACGGTGTGGGTGGAGGTCTTCGACCACGACCTGCGCCTGCCCCGGATCCGCAGTGCCGCGGCCGACGACGAGGGCGGGCGAGGGCTGTACCTCGTGGAGCAGCTCGCCAGCCGGTGGGGTTCGCGTCCCACCCCGGACGGCAAGGCCGTGTGGTTCGAGATGCCCATGCACGGCGCCGAGGACTCCGAGGACACCGAGCTCGACGTGCCGGAGAAGGTCGACGAGGAGGCTTAGGTCGGGTCCTCCCGGGGCCGCCGCCGCGCTTCGGCCGGTGTTCGGGGGCCCGAGTGGTCAGGAACCCTCGGGTCCTCGGGTGGGGGATCGCTCCAGGCGGTCCGTCTCCGGCACCTCCCCGGATTCCAGAGAGCACGACCTGACGGCGCCCGCGTCAACACCCCCGTGCCGGGGGTCGGGCGTGTCCTCGACCCCCGATGGTGGGGCCTGAGCCTTCGCGGGAGAGCCCCTCGTGATGCGGCGGACGGGCGCTCGTGACCTCCCCGTCCGTTGCCGTCGATGGAGTCCGCCGGCGCCGCCCTCGGCCCAGAACCGGTGGGGGAGCCGCTCCCTTCCGGTGCGCGGCCCGCGCGACGAGGGCATGACCACTCTGCCGGCCGCACACGAGACGGGGTTCGCCCGAGCGGTGGCCGGCTCGGTGTGCGTCCTCGGGGCGGCCGCGTCCTCGCGCAGGGGCCGCCGGAACGGATCCCTGGAGACCCGACCCGGGCGCGCGCACGCCGGTTTCCCCCGAGAATCATCGACGCCGGTCGTCTCTGATTCCATGGCCTCTTGCCTGGTGGGGGATCATGCCGGTCTAAACCTGGACCGGCCCGTGAAAAAAATGCCGCGAGAACACCTTGTCGACCTGTAGTCGGATGGTTACTTTGTCCAGTGGTAACCGGATATCCCCGCTGCGGGAATGGTGGTGTGTGCATTGTCGGCCGGGGTCGGTGGAATGGACCTGGGTTCCAGTGATGACAAGGAGGAACAGGGTTCCCGTGGGTTCGCCGTGTCTCGTCGACGTCCCTGGAGGTTCGCCGGGAGAGGCGGTGTGGCGCTGCTCGGGGCCTGGGGTCTCGTGATCGCCCTGGCCACGCCGGCGTTCGCCGAACCCCCGCCCGCCCTGCCCGCGAATTCCACCGAGGCCGAGGCGAAATGGCAACCCGCCTTCGACTACGACACGGACGGTTGCTATTCTACGCCCGCCATCGGTCCGGACGGGAGTATCGCCGAAGGGCTGAACACCTCGGGTGACCTGAATGGAAACTGTCGGGATCGGTCCGACCTGGACAACACGAATTCGTATTCGCGGATCAAGTGCGATGACAGTGGCTGGTGCGCCTACATGTACGCGCTCTACTTCGAAAAGGACCAGATCATGCACGGGTGCTGTGGGCACCGGCACGACCTGGAACACGTGGTGGTGTGGGTGCTCGACGACGAGGCGCGCCACGTGTCGGCCTCGGCGCACGGCGACTTCGACACCCGTGCCGCGGACGACGTCCTCTGGGAGGGCACCCACCCCAAGATCGTCTATCACAAGGACGGCGCCTCCACCCACGCCTTCCGTTTCGCCGCCGACCACGACGATCCGCCGGAGAACCACGACGGGGTCTGGCAGTACCCGGACCTGGTGGGCTGGGACGGCTATCCCGAAGGCATCCGGGACATCTTCGTGAGCGCCGACTACGGCGCGGCTCAGCTCGACCTCAAGGACGAGCGGTTCGGCGACGCGCTCGCCAAGGCCCTGCCCGACGGGATCGACTTCGACCCGTACACCTGAACCATCGAGGCGTGACCGGGCGCCCGGTCCCCACCCGCCCAGGGGATCGTGCGTCCGTGTCCCGCCGATGCCACCGGACACCGAAGGCCCGCCTCAGGGGGGAGGCGGGCCCTCGGTGCGCCCGGGCGCGTTCCGGGTGGTCGCGCAGCGATCCGGGGCGGCCCGGCGGCGCCTCAGCGCCAGGACCAGGCCCACAGGATCAGGCAGACGAAGATGAAGACCACGACGATCGCGCTGGTCTTCCACGGGATGTGGACCTTCGGGCGGAGCCTGCGGACGCCGAGGACCAGCAGGATGATCAACAGCCCCATCACGATGAGGCCGTCCCACGCTCCAGTCATGACCGGGACCCTTCCGGACGGGGGTTCTAGAGGCCCAGGCCCCGGCCGACGATCTCCTTCATGATCTCGGTGGTGCCACCGTAGATCGTCTGGATACGCGCGTCCTGCCAGGCCCGTGCCACGGGGTATTCCATCATGTACCCGTACCCGCCGTGAAGCTGCAGACAACGGTCCATGACGCGGTTGCACATCTCGGTGGTCCACCACTTGGCCATGGCCGCGTCCTCGACGGTGAGCTCACCCTGGTGGAGGAGCCGGACGGCCCGGTCCACGTAGGTCCGGCCCAGATCCACCTCGGTCGCCAACTCGGCCAGGACGAAACGGGAGTTCTGGAAGCGCCCGATCGGGCGTCCGAAGGCGGTGCGCTCGCGGCAGTAGGCGAGGGTGTGGTCGAGGACGAACGCGGCCGAGGCCACCGCGCAGGTGGCGATGGACAACCGTTCCTGGGGCAGGTTCTCCATCAGGTGGACGAAGCCCCGGCCCTCGGTGCCGATCAGGTTGGCGGCCGGAACGCGCACGTCGTCGAAGAACAGTTCGGCGGTGTCCTGCGCCTTCAGTCCGATCTTGTCGAGGTTGCGTCCCCGGTCGAAGCCGGGCATGTCGCGCTCGACGACGAGGAGGGAGAAGCCCTGCGCACCGGCCTCGGGGTCGGTCTGCGCCACCACGATCACCAGGTCGGCGTTGATGCCGTTGGTGATGAAGGTCTTGCTCCCGTTGAGCACGAACGCGTCACCGTCGCGCACGGCTGAGGCCGTGATCCCCTGGAGGTCGCTGCCGGTCCCGGGTTCGGTCATGGCGATCGCGGTGATCAGCTCACCGCTCGCGAAGCCCGGCAGCCAGCGCCGCTTCTGCTCGGTGTCGGTCAGGCCCACGAGGTAGGGCGCGATGACGTCGTTCTGCAGGGTGATGCCCAACCCGCTCGCGTGGGCCCGGCAGATCTCCTCGTTGACGATCTGGTTGTAGCGGAAGTCGTGGAGACCGGTGCCCCCGTACTCCTCGGGCACCCCGTGGCCGAGCAGGCCGACCCGACCGGCCTCGACCCACACCTCACGGGGGACGATGCCGTCCTTCTCCCACTGGTCGTGGAAGGGGGTGACCTCCCGCTTGAGGAACTCGGCGACCGCTTCGCGGAACAGGTCGTGGTCGGAGTCGAAGAGTTCCCGCTTCATGCGCTGCTCCGGAGGGTGTCGGGGATCACGGTGCCCCCCACACGGTAACCGAACCGCGTTCGGTTTTGAAGGTCGGGGGGCAAGCCAGGGCAAAGATCCTGTTCCCGTGGGCGGTTCCCCGGGGCGGGCGGCGAGGCGGTTCCTAGTGTGGCCGCAGCGGGGCCACCGGCCGGGGAGCCCGCCCCGTCACGAACAGGGAGGCGATTCGATGGCCCGTGGCAGCACCGCCGTCCAGGGGGAACGGCACGAGTATCACGGTGGCCGGCTCGCGTTGATCATGACGGCCCTGATGCTCACGGTCCTGCTGGCCGCGCTCGACCAGACCATCGTGTCCACGGCGCTGCCCACGATCGTCTCCGACCTGGGCGGGCTCAACCACCTCTCCTGGGTGATCACCGCCTACCTGCTGGCCGTCACCGCCAGCACACCGCTGTGGGGCAAGCTCGGCGACCAGTTCGGGCGCAAGAAGCTCTTCCTGTCCTGCATCGGGGTCTTCCTCACCGGCTCCGTGCTGTGCGGGCTCGCCCAGGACATGCTCCAGCTCATTCTGGCCCGGGGCTTCCAGGGCATCGGCGGCGGTGGGCTCATGGTGCTCGCCTCGGCCATCATCGGCGACGTCGTCTCCCCGCGCGAACGCGGCAAGTACCAGGGGCTCTTCGGGGCGGTGTTCGGGGTCTCCAGCGTCGCCGGACCCCTGCTCGGCGGCCTGTTCGTGGACCACCTGTCGTGGCGGTGGGTGTTCTACGTGAACCTGCCCCTGGGTCTGCTGGCCTTCACGACGGTGCTGCTCGTCCTGCCGGGGCGTTCCCCTTCCGGCCGTCAGAACATCGACTACGCGGGCATCGTCCTGCTCGCCGCCACCGCGGTCTGCCTCACCCTCGTCGCCTCTTGGGGCGGCAGCGTGTATCCGTGGCTCTCCTGGCAGATCATCGCGCTGCTGGCGGCGGCACTGGTCCTGGGACTGGGGTGGTGGACCACCGCGCGGCGGGCGCCCGACCCGGTCATGCCGCTCGGCCTGTTCCGCGATCCCACCATCGTCGTGGCCATGGGCATCGGCTTCTGCGTGGGTTTCGCGATGATGGGGTCGATGGCGTTCCTGCCGTTGTTCCTCCAGATCGTGCACGGCCTGTCGCCCACCGCGTCGGGGTTGCACCTGCTGCCCATGGTGGTGGGCATGCTGCTCACCTCGATCACGAGCGGCCGGCTGGTCACCTTCACGGGTCGGTACAAGCCCTATCCGATCGCGGGGATGGCGCTCACCGCGACCGGCCTGTTCCTGATGTCGCGGATGGGGCCGGACAGCTCGCTGGTGGAGATGGGCCTGTACTTCTTCGTCCTGGGCACCGGTCTGGGGCTGGTGATGCAGGTGGTGGTCGTGGTGGTGCAGAACGCCGCCTCCTACGACGACCTGGGGGTGGCGACGTCCTCGGCCACGTTCTTCCGGTCGATCGGCGGGTCGTTCGGCACCGCGGTGTTCGGCGCCGTGTTCGCGGGGCAGCTCGCCTCGAACCTGGCCGCGCACGCCGACCGCATCGATCTGCCGCCGGGGGTGGACCCCGCCGGGCTGGAGGCCGACCCGCGGCTGCTGGACCGGTTGTCGCCCCAGGCCCAGGCCGGGTTCCTGGAGGCCTACGCCGACGCCATCGACGTCGTTTTCCTGGCCGCGGTACCGGTGGCGCTGGTCGGGTTCGTGCTGGCGTTGTGCCTGCGACAGGTCCCGTTGCGGACCACCATCGGCACCCCCGACCTCGACGAGAGCGTCTCACCCGTGGCGGCGCCGAGCCGTTCGGCGATCGACCAGGTCGAACACGAGATCTATCGGGCCTGCGGCGCCGAGGGAGCCGAGACGATGTACGCCAGGTTGCGGGAGGCCGCCGGGCTGGACCTGTCCATCGAGGGCTGCTGGGCGCTCACCCACCTCGGTGTCAAGGGCCCCCTCTCGGTGGAGGACCTCGGCCGCATGTCGGGGCTGACCGCCTCGCGTTGGGAGAACGTGCACCAGGAGCTCCTGGAGGGCGGGTACCTGGTGTCCGACGCCGAACCCTGGGAGCTCAACTGGCGCGGTGAGGACACCGTGCGCCGGATCTACGAGGCGCAGCGCACCGCCCTGAGGTCGCTCCTCGCCGACTTCGGCCCGGAGGAGCACCCCGACGTGTTCGAGGTCCTGGAGAAGGTCACCGGGGAGACCCTGAGCGACGAGAGCGCCTCGGGTCGGTTCGGACGCACGGAGGACCGGGGCTGAGCCGTGCCCCGCCTTCCGCCCCGCCCGGCGACCGGAGGCCGGGGCGGACAGGGGCCCACGGGGCCGCGCCGTGGCGCCTTCGGTGGCCCGCCCCGGCCC
>NZ_QOCZ01000058.1 GCF_018207095.1 Nocardiopsis sp. MG754419
AGGCGGGTGGGGCTGAGAGCAGGCCGAGGGTCAGAGTCGCGGCGGCCGTTGTGGCCACGACCGAGCGCAAGGGGAGCGGTCTCAAGAGGAAAGACTCCAAAGAAAGGGGGAAACGGGGGATAGGCGTCTCTGGCATCTCCAGCCAAAGGAGTATTGAGAGCGGGCAACCCGCGTGGACGTGGATGCACGGCGATGCTAGTCACCATCCGTCGATTTCCACCAGTGACCGAGAGCAAGAATGAACACTTTCAGTAAATAGCTTGAAAAGAGGTTTACGGTCTGGTGCAGGGGGCTGCGCAGTATTTCAGTGCTGTGACCAGCCCCTCTCGCAGGACCCGCTTGTGTCCACGGCCCCATCTCCGAGTCGGGTGACGCTGTGCTACCGGAGTGGAACCGGGGCCACCTGTGGCCACGGGGCAACAATTGATGCACTGCAACAGCCCGGTGGTGGACTCCCCCGTCATCCCTGCCTTTGCTTCGCCCTGTCTCGCCCCCTGAACAGCCTGCTGACGACACGGATGCGCTGCTCGGGTCTTGGTGGGACGTCAGGGTGGAGTTTCTTCCCACCTTGAAGGGGCGACATCGATGGCCCGGTGGCCACAGGTGGCCTCGGTTCCACCTTGGTGGCGTAACGTGACCGACCCCCGGTCGGCGCCCCGGAGCACGCCAGGGCGCAAAAGAAACCGCTGGCGAGAGATCCGGACGCTTCCACAATCCGGTGCGCAGAGTCTAAAACCTGGTTTTTGGAATTTCACGCAGGGTCATATTTTCTGCACTGGGTGACTGGTTGTTCCCGCCGGGCCGTGGCTAGCATCGCCGGGCATCCACTTCCTTTCGGATTTTCCGCTTCCGACTTGTATGCGTTGGAAGCAACAGCTTCCCCAATCTCCCGATTCCCCTTCTTGGAGCGAATTCCTTGGAACAGCACACCCCCGACGTGCGCAAAACCGACTTCTCGCGCAGAGGGTCGGTCGTGCTCGCCGCGACCGCGCTCTGCCTACCCCTGGCTCTGTCACCCGTCCATGCGGACACGGTCTCAACGCACGATGTGGACGGTGACGGTTACGCCGATCTGTTCGTGGGCGCCCCCGAAGGAGTGGGCGGGAACGGTGTCCGCGGTGGCTACGTGGCCGTGGTCCCGGGCGGGCCGGACGGCGCCGACCCACAGGCCGGTTACCAGGTCGATCAGGACTCTGAGGGGGTGCCTGGTGTCCCCGAGGTCGGGGACCGGTTCGGTGAACAGGTCGCCTCGGCTGATCTGGACGGTGACGGGCACGCCGATCTGGTGGTGGCGGCGCCCAGCGAAGACGTGCTCGAGTACACCGACGCCGGGTTGGTGCAGGTCGTCTTCGGTTCCTCCGACGGGCTCTCCGATTCATCCATCGGTTTGCACTCCCCGCGTCAGGAGCGCGGCGACACCGGGTTCGGCACCCACCTGGCCGTCGGTGACCTGGACGGTGACGGACGTGACGACGTGGTGATCAGCGCCGCGGACCACGTCGTGGTGTTGTGGGGGCGCAGCGATCTGTCCGAGGGCGGCAACGATCCCTCGGTCACGACCTTCCTCGCCACCGACGCGGTGGGCGATGAGATCTCCGGCCTGGAACTGGCCGATGTCACCGGCAACGGGTACCCGGACCTGCTGGTGACGACCGATCACGGCGGCAACGGTGACCAGGGCGACCTGCTCCTCTTCGCCGGTTCCCCCGACGGATTAGACCGGACGGCCCTGCACGAGCCGGTGGAGCTGAACTCGGCCCAGGCCCAGATGAGCGCCGGTGACATCGACGGTGACGGGCACGCCGACGTGGTCGTCACCCACGCCGACGGCGATGCCGCTCGCATTCTGGCCGGTTCGGCGTCGGGTCTGACCGGTCAGGGGCTGACCCTGGACTCCGACCTCGGGGATGACGCGGTGGCGGTCGGTGATATCGACGGTGACGGGCATGCTGACATCGTGCTCGGTGACACCACCGTGGAGGACGCCGACGGAGGCGCCGATGCTGGAGGCGTGGACGTGCTCTACGGAGGTCCCGACTGGTTGGACGGACGCGAACAGTTCTTCGTCCAAGGCTCGGACGGTGTGGCGGGAGCTCTGGAGGCCGGAGACCGGATGGGGGCTGCCGTGACGCTCATCGATCTGAACGGTGACGGCCTGCTGGACCTGGTGGCCGGTGTGCCGGGTGAGAACGAGGGCAACGGCGCCATCACCATCCTCTACGCCGACACCGACGGTCTGAGCGGTCAGGGATCACAGACCTTCGGTGGAGCCACGATGGGCATCGACGGCAGCGGTGCCGAGTTCGGCCACGACCTGTCCTGAACCAGTTCGCCATGTCGGGGCGGGCGGGCCGCGTTCACGGATCAGCGGCCCGCCGGTCAGGTCCCCACAGTTCAACAGGTTTAGCGGACTATCACCTCAACCGCGAGATCGACCCCGATGGGCGAAGACCGTGGGATCTGGCTGTGTGCTCCGTTTGTGCTCCGCAGTTCCGGACCGAGACGGCAGCGGGCGGCACAAGGTGGCACAGGACGGCATCCTGACTCGGATGGTGGGGGACGGAACGGTACGTAGCGACACGTGACGTTACGCCACCGTAGAACTCCCGCACCTATCGCAAGGTGTTCACCTTGCGGCATGGTGTTGACATGAGCGCGGATATCCCCCGGCGAGAGGCCTCGGGCAGCCCTCGCCCCACTCGCGATGAAACCATCAACGATGCTCTCAAGAACTGGGAACAACGAGAGAGGGAACTGGGCAAGGAACACGTCAAGGCCATGAGGCTCTGGGACGGAAAACCCCGGACACAGGACAAGATCCTGCTCGGCCTCATGATCGGTCTCCCACTGTTCCTGACCCTGACCATCCCACTGCGACCACTCCTGATCGCGGATCACCCCGTGCTCCTGGCCGCCATCACCGGAAGCTACGCCGCGATCGGGGCGGGCGGGGCCTTCGCCGGTGTCGGCCAGGGTGCGCTGTGGGTGGTCGTTCTGGCCGGCGTCATCGGCAAGGTCAAGCTGAACTGGTTCTTCTGGTGGATCGGTCGCCACTGGGGGTTCCGCATCATTCGATTCCTGGCGCCCACCGACCGGGCACAGCGCTTCGCCGAGCGTCTCAGAGCCATGAACCCCTGGGTCCTGCGTGTGCTGGTCGTGTTCGCCTACCTGCCCGGGGTTCCGAGCCAGATCGTCTGTGTCCTGGCCGGCACCAGCGGGATGAGGCTGCGCACCTACGTGCTCATGGACGTCCTGGGAGCCCTCATGGTCACCTCGACAGTGGCCTACATCGGTCACACCTCGGGGCGCACAGGTGTGGACGTCGTCCTGTTGATCGACAGGTACGCCCTGTGGATCATGGTCGCCCTGATCATGGTCATGGCGATGTACCCCGTGTTCCTCACTGCTCGCGACCAGCGGGCACGCAAGTCGGCCGCTGTGCAGGAGGCGGGCAAGGCCTACGACGCGGAGACCGAGCGCCTGGCCGCCGGAGCAGCCCCCGGGACCGGTGCCGAGGTCGCACAGAAGGTTCCCGAATCCCCCCAAGGCCCGGCGTCCGGCGAGGACCTCTGAAAGGAGGATCTCGACGGGCAGGGTCGGGGTTCGAAGAGGATCGCTTCAGGATGTGGCGGCCAAGACGTGAACCGTCCCCTCACCGTCAAGCCCCCACGATCGACCGACCCGGGCCATGGCCTTCCGAGAGGTGCCCCTCCTAATGCTGGTTCATGGGCATGAGCCTGCGCTGCGACCGGCTCGGGCAGGATGATCCCCCTGAGGATGACTCCAGGCTCTGGCGGTATCGCAGCCCCTCCCCCCGGCCGTGAAGGGTCGGCGGAGATCGGCCCGCGGGTCGGAGGTGCTGACGCGCCTCGGTGAAGATCGATGCGGTGCTCGGCGATGGGCCATCGGACGTGGTGGTGGTTCGATGACCAAGCGCTCCTGCACTGCCGGGGGTCCCGCCCTGCCCGGCATACCGGTTGCCTACTTCTCCGATGAGCACGTTTCGCGTCACCACCGGTTGCGTGACGAGGTGACCGCCGCTGAACCCGGGGAGTTGGCCCATCGGGGCGGCGACCGGGGATCACGCTGAGAACGAGCGTCAACGGGGGTGAGAGCCGCCGGGGCGCACCACACCCATGCCGGCTCGGACACCCCCTCGGCCTGCGCCCTGGTGTGAGGGATTCCGGGCTCTTCTGTTCTGGTGCGGCCGACGGCCACCGTGCCCTCAGCGGAACGTTCCTCGACCGCGTACCCGAGACTTCTTCGCGAGCGGGGCCGACACGGGCTTGACCCCGACGCGACGTCGTAGCGTGAGCTGTTCGCGTGAATCGGATCAACTTCTTCTATCTGGCCTCGTTCGGCACCTCGCTGCTGGGCAACTCGATCACCGCGATCGCTCTGCCTCTGGTGGTGCTGTTCACCACCGGCAGCCCCCTGGGCGCGGGCATCGTGGCGATCGCCGCCGCGGTGCCCGCGGCCCTGGCGGGGCTGCTCATGGGCTCCCTCGTCGATCGCATCAACCGGCGCACCGCCGCCATCCTCTCCGACGTCATCTCGGCCGTGGCACTACTGATCCTGCCGATCGTCGATCTCACGATCGGACTGAGCCTGGGCTGGTTCGTCGCCGTGGCCGTTCTGAACTCGTTCGGGGACGTGCCGGGCATCACCGCTCGGGAGGCGATGCTGCCGGCGATCGCCAAGGCCGCCATGATGAACCCCTCGCGACTCATCGGAGTACGCGAGTCCCTGGCCGGGGTCTCACTGCTGCTCGGCCCGGCGGTCGCGGGGATCCTGGTCGCCTCGTTCGCACCGGTCACCGTGCTCTGGATCACCGCTGGTCTGGCGGCGATGGCGGCGGTGCTCACCTTCGTCATCCCCAAGCGTGCGACCGTGCTCGCCTCCGACCCCGCGACGGCCTCCACGGCTCGGCCCACGACGTCCATGTTCCACGGCCTGGGGATCATCGTCCGGTCCCCGCTGCTGCGCGGGCTGGTCCTGCTGGGGTCGGCCCTGGCCATCGTGCTGGCCGCGACACAGGGCATGGTGATCCCGGTCCATTTCGCGTTCCAGGGCGAGCCCGGGTTCGTCGGGTTCGTGCTCAGCGCGCTCGCCGCGGGCCTGCTGATCGGTGGGGGATGCTTCGCGGCGTTCGGCCACCGCGTCCCGCACCGCGTGTGGTTCATCAGCGGCCTCGTCCTCGTCGCCGTGGGCTTCTCGGCCATCGGCGTCCTCGGCCCGGTGTGGTCGATCTTCGCCGGGGCGGCGATCGTCGGCATCGGTGGCGGCTCCATGAACGCCGTGATCGGGCTCGCGTTCATCGAGAACGTCGCAGACTCCCAACGCGGCACGGTGCTGGGCGCGCAGAACGCCGTCATGACCCTGGTACCCGCTGCGGGTATCGGCACGGCCGCCGTGCTCATCGAGGTCAGCGGCCTCCCCCTCACGACGACCGTGTTCGCGGCGCTGTGGATCCTCGCGGCGATCAGCGCGCTGCTCACCCCACGCCTGCGCCGCTTGGGACAGCCGGAGGCCTGATGCACCCCGAGCACCGTGGAGCTCTTCGCCTTCGGCGAACGATCACCCGGGGCTCTCCGCGTCGGCGAGGCGCACTGGAGCGCTCCTTCCTTCTCCATGGTGAGCGCTCCCGTCCCACCGACACAGCCCTGCCCGAACACGACCCGCGATGACCACGAGAAGCAGAGGTGACCGGTCCGCCCCACCTTCACGATCGGACCGCCGTTCACCGATTCCGCACCCACAGCGAGAAAGGAAACATACCCATGCGCATCTACAGAGACTTCCGAAGCGTGCTGAGCGAGAACTGGAGGACCTACCTCCTGCTCAACGTCGTCGTCTACGGAACTCTCATCGCGACGATGATCGTGACCCCTCTCATCCCCGGGATGTACGAGACGGGGCTCGCGAACATGGAGGCCTTCCTCGACGCGCCGGGCGCATCCCTCGTCCTCGATGCGTACGCCGGCGGCGACATCGTGCGGATCACGCTGTTGACGTTCCTCGCGAATCTCCTGTTCGCCGCGCTGCTGACGACGACCCTGCCCTCGCTCGTCATCCCCTTCTTCGGTGTGGTCGCAACGGTGTGGCGGGCCGTGTTCATCGGTATGCCTTACGCACCGACATCGGCCGAAGAAGGGATCGTCGTCCTCGCGACCTCCCCTGTGCTCGTGATCGAGTTCCAGGCTTATGTCCTGGCGATGCTGGGGTCCGTCCTCCTCTGGAGGTCGACCTTCGGTCACCGGCGGCGCGAACTCCCGTCGGCCTGGGCCGGGTACCGAGCGGGGGTCAGGGACAACCTCCGTCTCTATCCGGCCATCGTCGTCCTGCTCCTGGGCATCGCGTTGGTCGAGGGCATCACGTACAACATGCTGTACTGACGAGGAGGCCGGCGTCGGGAGCCGATGCCGCGTCTTCGGCGGCAACGGTGCCGGGGGTTCGCCCTCGGCCCTCGCGGAAACGGCCGATGACGATCCCGTCGGTCGTCCCCGAACGGGCCCCGTCCGCACGGCACCCGGGCACGCGACTGGACCGGCACGGGGATCCGAGAGGTGTCGTTGCTTGGCACAAACCGGTGGACCGGCGGGATCGGGAGAGGTCATCCTGACTGGATGACGACCCCCGATATTCCTCCCTTGTACCGCGACCTCGACTTCAACGGCCCGCTCTCGGATGAGCGGGCCGTTCGACTGATCCGCTCGCTCGGCCCACTGGCGGGCCGCCATGTCGTGGATGTGGGCTGAGGCTGGGCCGAGTTGTCGCTGCGTACGCCGGCGACCGAACCCACCGCGACCGGGTTCGGGATCGACCTCGGCGAGGGCGACATCCGGCATGGTCGGGACATCGCCGAACAGCGCGGGCTGACCGACCGGGTCGAGCTGGTGGTCGCAGACGTCGCCGCGTGGACGGGCGAGACCGCCGACGTGGTGTTCAACGTCGGTTCCACGCACGTGTGGGGCGGTGATCCGGCCGTGCAAACCACGCGACCCGTGACCGCCTGCGGGTTCCGGCGGTCGTCGTGACACCGGCCGCATGCGCGAGCGCTCGGAACAACGGAACGAGAACCCGAGGTGAGCGCCGGACCCTGCTCCGATGTTCCTGGTCGGGGCGTTCCTGATGCGCTCCAGCAGGTGGGTCGAGCGCCCGTGATCGAAGGTCGGTGGAGTACGCTCACTCCCTCATCACCCAGGAGGGCCGCGCCGTGAAATACACCATCTCGATCGAGATCGACCTGCCACGGGAGAAGACGGTCCAACTGCTCGCCGACCCGACGCACATGCAGAAATGGCTGCGGGGTCTGGTGCTGCACGAGCCGCTGAGCGGAGTGCACGGACAGGTCGGTACCAAGTCGCGGGTGGTGATGCGGACGGGTGGGCAGGAGATGGAGTGCGTCGAGACCATCACGCGCCGGGAACCGGCGGACCTGCACGGAATCCCGAAAGAGAGCGTCGTTCACTTCGAACGCGAGATCGTCGGCGAGGGCATGTGGAACGCTGCGCGCGAGCGGTTGACCGAGACCGGTCCGGAGACGACGCTCTGGGTGAGCGAGAACGAGTTCAGGTTCAGCGGCTTGTTGATGAGGCTGGTGGGGCTTGCGATGCCCGGCGTCTTTCGGAAGCAGTCGCGACGGCACATGCAGGACTTCAAGGCGTTCGCCGAACAGGGAAAGGACGTCCGGGAAGCGACGGGCTGATCTGCTCGCCGGTATCGACGACGGCCATGACCGCCGTCGGAGTCGCGGTGCGACGGGCCGCCGGACCGTGTGTCGCCGGAACCGGCTTCAAGGCCTGTTCCCGTCCGAGATTCGTGTTCTCAGAAGTGCCCACCCAACGGGCGACCACCTCGTGGATCCGCCGGTCAGGGGCGCCCTTGCTCTTCGGCCGCCTCACTGCGATCGGTGACCGTACGGTCGTCCGTGGTCTCGGACTCCGCCCCCTGCCTGTCGGGGTTCGGTGCGGTCCAACTTCCCAGGAGTCGTAGGGCCTCGGCCGTGGCGGACCGGGGCTCGACGTTGTAGACGAGCATGGTCAGCCCGAAGTGGGCGGGCATGGTGAAGGTCTCGTAGGTGAAGTCGAGTTCGCCCACCAGTGGGTGCAGGTAGCGCTTGGGGCCCGCGCGGTACCGCAGAACGTTCTGTTCGGCCCATGCCTGGCGGAACTCGGCGCTCTTGGTGGACAGCTCGCCGATGAGCGCGATGAGGCCCTCGTCGTCGGGGTTCTTGACCGCGGCGGCGTGCAGGAGCGCGACCTTGTTGCGCACGACGGCTCCGCGATCGCGGAAGAAGTCGTGCGACCGGGGGTCCAGGAAGAGGAACCGGGAAGCGTTGAACAGGCCGGACTCGTTCCCGCCCTCCATCGGATAGAGGGCACGTCCCAAGGCGTTGGCGGCGAGGATGTCCAGGCGCTCGTTCAGCACGAACGCGGGGACGGTGAGGGCGTCCAGGACGCTCTGCACCCCCGCCGGCACGCGGTGGGCGGAGGGGGTGTGCGTCCCGCCGGTCCGTCGCCGGGTTCCCTGGGCGAGGTTGCGCAGGTGCTGGTGTTCGATCTCGTCGAGCCGCAGGGCCCCGGCGATGGCGTCGACGACCTCCTCCGAGGCCCCAGTGACCTTGCCGCGTTCGAACTTGGTGTAGTACTCGACGCTCACGCCGGCCAGGAACGCGGTCTCCTCCCGGCGCAGCCCGGGGACGCGGCGCCTGCCGGCGAACGGCCGCATTCCGGCGGCTTCCGGCGTCAGCCTCGCGCGCCGCGAGACGAGGAAGTCGCGCAGTTCGGTGGGAAGGTCCATGGGCGTGACGATACGCACCCGAGAACACCGGTGACCAGGGTCCTGGTCAAAGGGGGGTCTGGCAGAACCCCCTGGGCCCGATCTCCCGGCCGGGTGCCGTCCGCGGCTTCGCCACCCCGCTGTGGAGGGGTCGCGCCAGACGGGGTACCGACACGCCCTGCCCGACCGTCCGCCACCGTCCTAGGTTCGAGGACATGCACACCATCACGCTCAACAACGGTGTCGAGATGCCCGCGCTCGGGCTCGGCGTCTTCCAGTCCCCTCCCGAGGAGACCGTCGGAGCGGTCACCGCGGCGTTGGAGACCGGGTACCGGCTCATCGACACCGCGGCCGCCTACGGCAACGAACGCGAGGTCGGACAGGCCCTACGGGAGTCGGAGCTCACCCGCGAGGAGTACTTCGTCGAGACCAAGGTCTGGATCGACGACTACGGCCACGAGGCGACCCTGCACGCCTTCGACAAGAGCGCCGGCAAGCTCGGCCTCGACGTGATCGACCTGTTCATCCTGCACCAGCCCCTCCCGACACGGTTCGACCTGACCGTCGAGGCCTACAAGGCCCTGGAGCGGCTCCTGGCCGAGGGTCGGGTCCGCGCGATCGGCGTCAGCAACTTCTCCCCCGAGCACCTGGAGCACTTGATCGCCCGGACCGACGTCGTCCCCGCCGTCAACCAGAGCGAGCTGCACCCCTACTTCACCCAGCCCGACGTCCAGCGGGCCGACGCCGCCCACGGAACGCTCACCCAGGCCTGGTCGCCCATCGGTGGCATCACGTTCTACCCGGGCTGGGGCGAGGACCGCGTCAACGTCATGGACGACCCCACCATCGCGCGGATCGCCTCCGCACACGGCAGGACGCCGGCCCAGGTGATGCTGCGCTGGCACCTGCAGCAGGGGCGCTCCGCCATTCCCAAGTCCGTCAAGCAGCACCGGATCCAGGAGAACTTCGACGTCTTCGACTTCGAGCTCACCGCCGACGAACTCGCCTCGATCGACACGCTCGATCAGGGCATCCGCCGCGGCCCCGAACCGGCCGGTCTCACGCTCGAAACGGCGGGCATCCGGTTCCCCGAGACCTGAGCCCACCCGGGTGCCGCGCGCCTCACCCGTCGACCGTTCACGGGAGTGATCACCGAGCAGCGACGGCTGCTCGGAGGCTGCCCCCGTAACCGATTGGTCGCGGGGGCTCCCCCCTCACTCCACGGGGCGATCCGCGTCGCTGAAGGCACCGGCTTCCTCGAAGGTCGGTGACCTCCATGCGGAATCCCCACAAGGAGGAGCGGCGGGGTGCCACTGGGGCGTCGGGTGCTCCGGGGGCGAGAACCGGGGCGGCTACGGGGTCTGGAGCGAGGCGAGGAACTCGTCGGTCTTCCTGACCTCGTCGCGGTCATGGGTGCTGACGTTCGCCAGGACCTCCGAGGCACCGGTGCGTTCGACGATGTCGGTGAGCGAGTTCTCCACCTGCTTCGGGGTGCCGATCACCGCACCGGCCAACCAATCGTCCACCGCCTTGAGCTTCCTCTCCCGGGTCGTGCCGTCGAGCAGTCGACGTACCTCCTCGACGGGGCGCTGCGCGCGGAACTCGCCGACGTCCCGTGAGTCCGCGTGCGCCCAGGCATCGGGCAGCAGCAGCTCGCGGGCGCGCTCCTGGGTCTTGGCGACGGAGATGTCCAGGTTCACCATCAGATAGGGCGCGGCGGCGGCCGAACCCGGGCGGAAGTCTCGGAAGTACGCCGCCAGCCGCTGCTCGTCGTGCACGACCGGCCCGCCGACCACCACCGGCAGGCCGAGCTCCGCGGCCAGGGCCAGGCCGCCACGGACGGCGAGCAGGAACACGGGTGGAGGCCCGACGTCGGGCCGGGCGGTGATCTCGGCCCGACCACTCACATATCGTCGAACCCGCGCGACCTCGTTCGGATAGTCGTCCTCGCGCAGTGAGGTCCGCCCGAGCGCCCGCCGGATCGGAGCGGTGAACCCGAGTGATCCACCCAGTCCCAGGTCGACTCTGCCCGGGTACAGCGCCTCCAGTGACAAGGCCTGCTCGGCGATCACCAGCGGGTTGTGGTTGGGCACCATGACCCCTCCGGTGCCCAGGCGGATGCGGTGTGTGCGGGCACCGATCGCCGCGAGCAACACGGTGGGAGCGGAGCCGGCGATGCCCGGGACCGCGTGGTGCTCGGCGGTCCAGAAACGGTGAAAACCCAGTTCGTCCGCGCGTACCGCCCGCTCGACGGTCGTCGCGATCGACTCCGCGTCGGGCTCGCCCTCGCGCGTCCGTGAGCGGTCGAGCAGAGAGACGCGCATCAGGTCCCGGCCTCCTCATCGTGGTTTGGCAGCACGTTCTTGTTATCCCTGTGCACGAAGCGTGCCCGCTATGAGCGCGTGCGCGAGTCGCACGGACGCCAGCAGTTCCGTCCGGCCGGCACCGAGGCTCGCGCGCACGGAGAGGCCGTGCCACAGGGTCTGTACGAGGTCGGTGAACGCGGCGGCGTCGACGTCGCCGAGCACCTCACCGTCCAGCACGGCTCGTTCGACTCGCTCGCGAAGCAGACGCTTGTCGGCGCGTTGCCTCTCATCGACGAAGGTGCGGACGTCGAGGGTATCGGGAGCATCGGCCATCGCGGCGCTGGTGGTGAGACACCCCACGTGGTCATCGCCGACCCGGGTGAACTCGTGCACGGAGTCGACGAGGAGCCTGTCGACGACATGGCCGAGGTCCGCTTCCGACACCGCCCTCTCGTAGATCGCGGTGTAGCGCCGCGCGTGCATGTGCACCGCCTCGGCGAACAACCCCGCCTTCGAGCCGAAGGCCGCGTACAGGCTTGAACTGGAGATTCCGAGAGCAGCGGTGAGCACGCGGGTCGAAGTGCCGGAGAAGCCGTGGCGCCAGAAGAGGTGCGCGGCGTCTCGGACGGCGCGGTCGCGATCGAACAAGCGAGGCCTGCCGGAGGGGCGAACGTCCATGGTGGAGATTATAGAGCATTTGATCCATAATATGGTTATGGAACGAACGCTTCAGAAGACGATCCCCGTGGCCCGGGACAGCTGGATCGGTATCGACGTTTACGGAGAACCGGATGGGCCCGCCCTGGTCATCGTCCCCGGGGTGATGAGCGACGCCCGGAGCTGGGGCGGGGTCGCGACCGCGCTGGAGCGCTGGTCCACGGTCGCCGTCGTCAACCGCAGAGGACGAGCACCATCGGGTCCCCTGACCGACGACTACTCCCTCGACCTCGAAGTGGACGATGCCATCGCGGCACTGGCCGAGTTCACGAACGTGCGGGTCCTGTTCGGTTGGAGTTACGGTGGCCTGATCTCTCTCCATGTGGCCGACCGGACGGCGCTCCCCCACGTCATCGCCTACGAGCCGATCGTCCGGCCTTTCGCCGCCCATGCGCTTCCCGAGTTGGAGGTCGCCCACGACGCCCGGGACCGGGATGAGAGCGCCACGATCGTCACCACGCGCATAGCCGGGATGGACGTCGAGACGATGGAGGCGCTTCGCGCGGACGCGAGCGTCTGGGAAACCCTCAAGCGCCTGAGCGAGCCCGTGTACCCCGAGACGGTGGCCCTGAACTCCGCACCGGTGCCCTCGGCATTGGCGGAACACGCCGGTCGAGTCGACCTGATCGTCGGTGGGCGCAATGCCGGTCTTGCGCCCTACGGGACCACGTTCGATGACGTCCGCCGGCTGGTCGGGGATGCCGAGACGCACGTTCTTGTTGGTCAGGGACACATGGCGCACCTCGAAGCGCCACGTGACCTCGCTGCGCTCGTGGACCGATTGGGTGGGCGGACGCCGGAGGAACCGAGCGCGCGGTGACCACGCCCCAGAGCAGCGGCAGGTGTGCGGCGGGTTCGGTGCGCGTGTGCGGGTGCGTGTCGTGGCGGCCCACTTCTCCGAGCAGGGCACCCCTGACGGAGCCGGGCGGGTCGGACGCGGACCCATCCGAGAGCGCCGAGCCCGCACACCCCGCACACATGACCCTGGCCCGCGTCACGTCCGATGACCGCCGGCCGAACTCCCGAACGCTTCCGGGTCGAGGCCGCCGGCGCCCGGCGTGGAGCGAGCCTTGCGCCTGCAACACATCCGGTTCCTGAGTCCGGGCGGCACGGAGCCGAGCGAACCTCGGGTCACCGAACGTGCGCGGTTCGGGTGAAGGCAGGGATCCCCGTCGCCGGGCCAGACCGTGGATCCGGGGTCCGCACACCTACGGAGTGAACGATTCGGGCGACTCCGGTTTGGCGGTACGGGAGACGGACGCACCACGGTCGATGGCCGCTTCGACCGCGCGGCCGATGCGGCCCAGCGCCGCGATATCGCGGTGCTCCAGACCGTCGATGAGGTATTCGCGGACCGCGGCGACATGGCCGGGGGCCGCCGCGACGACCTCCTGGAACCCGGCGTCGGTCAGGGTGGCGTTGGTGCGTCGGCCCAGTCCGGGGATACGGGCGCGCGTGATCAGTCCGCGCTTTTCCAACCGCCCGACGACGTGCGACAGCCGCGAGAGCGAGGCCGCGGTGCGCACGGCCAGCGCGCTCATCTGCATGGTGCGGTCCGGTTCCTCCGAAAGGACCGACAGCACCATGTACTCGAAGAACGTCATCCCCGACTCACGCTGCATCCGCGCGTCCAGGGCGGCGGGCAGGCTGACCATGATCGCCGAGTTGGCCAGCCAGGCCGCCCGCTCCTCGTCGTTCAGCCAGCGGACGCCGTCATCCGGCCCCGTGGACCCTCCCCCGTCGCCTCCTTCGGCGGCGGCCGAAGTCGCCCCGGCCTCCCGTGGGTCCGGGTCCGACTCTTCCCCTGTGCGGCCGTCGACTCTGCTCATGGGTTCCAACCTACCCCACTTGTTGAAGCATCAAGTTGAATCGTGTAATTATTGATGCATCAAGTTCTCGCGTGGTCAACGGCAGGATGACACGCCGCAGAGAGGAACACGTCATGGACACCACCCTCCTGGGAGGACTCGAGGTATCCCGCGTCGGGCTCGGAACGATGGGGATGTCGGCCTTCTACACCGGAGCCAACTCCGACGACGACGCGTCGATCCGGACGATCCACCGCGCGTTGGACATCGGCGTCACACATCTGGACACGGCCGAGGCCTATGGCCCCTACACCAACGAGGAACTGCTGGGCCTCGCCCTGAAGGGGCGCCGCGACCGCGTGGCCGTGGCCACCAAGTTCGGCCTCGTCTCGTACACGGGCCGCCCCGGTATGGACGGCTCCCCGGCCAATGTCCGCCGCGCCGTGGAGGGCTCCCTGAAACGGTTGGGCACCGACCACATCGACCTGTACTACCAACACCGGATCGACCCCGACATCCCCATCGAGGAGACCGTCGAGGCACTGTCGGAGCTCGTGGCCCAGGGCAAGGTGGGCCACATCGGACTGTCCGAGGCCTCCGCGTCCACGATCCGTCGAGCCCACGCCGTCCACCCGTTGGCCGCAGTCCAGACCGAGTACTCCCTGTGGACCCGCGACCCCGAGACCGAGGTACTACCCGCCCTGCGCGAGCTCGGGATCGGCCTGGTGCCCTACTCCCCGCTCGGGCACGGCTTCCTCACCGGGAAGATCCGCTCCCTGGACGGCCTGGCTCCCGACGACTGGCGCCGCACGAACCCGCGCTTCACCGGCGGCAACCTGGAACGCAACCTGCGCATCGCCGACCAGGTGAGCGAGATCGCCCACGAGGCCGGCGCCACACCCGCGCAGATCGCGCTGGCCTGGCTGCTCGCGCAGGGCGCAGGTATCGCTCCCATCCCGGGCACCAGGCACATCGACCGACTCGCAGAGAACAGCGCCGCCGACGCCGTCCGGCTCACCGCCGACCAGCTCTCCCGTCTGAACGGACTGGGTCCGGCGTTCGGAGAGCGTCACGACCAGGGTGGAATGGCCGCCGTCGACCGCTGACAGGGCCGCTCCGCGGTTCCGGGAGCGACCCTGTCGGTGAGGGAACCGACGGAAGTCCGCAGACCCGGGCCCGGAAGCCGCGCCCCGACCACACCAAGGCCCCGACGGCAGGGAGAAGCCGTGCCGTCGTGACGAAGGGAACCGTTCATCATGTCCGACCAGAGGATCCGCGTCGGCGTCGTCGGAGCCGACACCAGGGCGAGCTGGGCCGGAGGATCACACATCCCGGCGCTGTCCGCACATCCCGGGCTCGTGCTCACGGCCGTGGCGACCCGGCGGGAGGAGAGCGCCCGCGCGGCCGCCGAGGCCTTCGGCGCCCGGCGCTGGTTCTCCGACCCGTTCGAGCTCATCCGCGACCCGGCGATCGACCTCGTCACGGTGGCCGTCAAGGTCCCGGCCCACCGCGAGCTCGTGCTCGCCGCCCTCAAGGAAGGCAAGGCCGTGTACTCGGAGTCCCCGCTGGGGGCGACCGTCGAGGAGACACGAGAGATGGCGGACGCGGCCGGTTCCCTGCACACGGCGATCGGCCTCCAAGGGCGCCACAACCCCTCCGTGCGCCGCGCCGTGGAGATCATCGGTGGAGGGCGGCTCGGCCGGTTGCTCTCGGCACGCGTGAGCGCCACGACCTTCGGCAACGGACCGGAGTCGGTCAGCGCCTACGCGTACTTCGACCAGGAGGCGGCCGGAGCCGGATTCCTGAAGATCGCCGTCGCCCACGTCCTGGACGTGGTCGAGGCGGTTCTGGGCGACATCACCGAGATCGACGCACGAACGGAGCTGCTCTGGCCGACGGTCCGGCTGACGGACACCGGCGGGACCACCGTACGTGAGGTGCCCGACCACCTCGACGCCATCGTCAAGACCGGGTCGGGTGCCCCCGTGGGGGTCCAGGTCCTGGCGGGAGTGCCCGAGCACGAGGCCGGTTTCCGTCTGGAGGTGCGTGGAGAGCAGGGGTGGCTCCGACTCACGGGGCACCACCCCGCGGGCGTGCAGGTCGGTGACCTCACCCTGACCTCGAGCGTGGACTTTCCCGCGCCGGACGCGCCCGTGGCCACGGGTAACGGACCGACCGCGCCGCAGGTGTGGAACGGGGCGTCCATCAACGTGGGTGAGGTGTACGCCTCCCTCGCACGCGACATCCGAGACGGGACCTTCCACACACCGGGGTTCGGTCACGCCCTCCACAACAGCCGGCTGATCGCCCGGGTCGAGCGGGCCGCGCGCACCGGCACCCGGCAGTAGCGGGCGGATCCGCACCTGCGCCCCTGCGGTATCGGCTCCCGCGGATCTGGAAGTCGCCCCTCGCGACCCCCGCAGAAGCGAGGGGTCGCAACGGCCGCGAGAACTCCGGGTCGGTCGCGGGGGCCTGATGGCGTCGGCCTCAGGCGAGGGCGGGGACCGCCCCTCCCCCGCGCCCCGCGCTGTGCGCCCTCGAAGGCTCCGGCTCTGGGGCCGCCGCATGGGAGGGGCGGATCAGGCCGACGGGTCAACGGCGTATCGGGCGAGCATGGTCCGCACGGCTTGCTCGACGGCGTAGTGGGTGTCGGAGGAGGCCGGTTTCCAGTCGATCAGCAGCATGCTCGGCCACAGGACGTAATTGGCGATCATGCCGAGGAACTGGTTGGCGGCGCTCTCGGCGTCAGGGACATCGGCGTTGCCGGCCTCGTGCTCGGCCTCCAGGTACTGCTGGACGGAAGCGAAGTAGGGCAGTTTGCCGAGCTGGAACTGCATCCTCCCCAGTTCGGGGAAACGGGGCAGTTCGGCGATGACGATGCGGAACAGGGCTGTCATGCCGGGCCGGCCGATGAGATCGGCATAGCGGTCACCGATGGACTGCAGCCCGGAGCGCAGATCCCCAGCCTCAGGTCGCGCGACGGTGCCGCCGGCGTCACGTTGCCAGGACTCGATGACGATGGCCTCGAAGAGAGCCGCCTTGGTGGGGAACTGCTTGAAGAGGGTGGACTTGGAGACCGCCGCCGCTTCGGCGATGCGGGCGAGCGAGGTGCCGTCGTAGCCGCGGTCCAGGAACAACTCCGTGGCTGCGGCGATGATCGACTCGCGCTTGTGCTGGGTGAGTCGGCGGTGATGTGCGGAGAGCTCTGCTGCCATGTACGCAGTATGCCCCAAACCCGAGGCGAGTCACTTGACTCGGTTCTTTTCTTCTGTGTACGGTGCGGAAGCAAGCCGAGTCACTCGACTCGCATCTAATCCGTGGCGCCTCCTGTCTTTCGGGTGCCATACGAGGAAGGGTTATGTCATGGCAGACACCGAGATCGCCTTGGTGACCGGCGCCAACCGCGGCCTGGGACGGAGTACCGCCCTCGCCCTCGCGGCACGCGGGATACGTGTCGTCGTCACCCATCGCGGCGACGCGGACGGCGCCGAGGAGACGGCACGTCAGGTGCGGGCCGCGGGCGGGACCGCCGCCGTTCTGCGACTCGACATCAGCGACGTCCCCACTTTCACGACCTTCGTCGCCGAACTGGGCCGACTGCTGGATAGCTGGGGTGAAGCTTCGCGGCTCGACATCGTGGTCAACAACGCGGGGGTGGGCGTTTTCGGCCCGTTGGAGGCCGTCACCCTCGACGACTTCGACACCGTGTTCGACACGAATGTCCGGGGCACGTTCTTCCTCATCCAGGCGCTTCTGCCGATGCTGGCTCAGGGCGCCGGCATCATCAACGTCTCGTCGTCACTGACGCGCCACACCAGCCCCGCGACCTCGGTCTACTCAGCGTCCAAGGCAGCCGTCGAGGCCCTGAGCCGGACGTTGGCCGCAGAGCTGGGCCTCCGCGGCATCCGGGTCAACTCCATCGCTCCGGGGCCGACCGCCACCGACTTCAACGGCGGGGCCATGCGGGACGACGCCGAGATGCGCCAGGGTCTTGCCGGCCAGACCGCGCTCGGCCGCGTCGGCGAACCCGAGGAGATCGGCGACGCCATCGCCACGTTGGCCTCCGAGGGCCTGAGCTGGGTCACGGCTCAGCGTCTCGAGGTGTCCGGCGGCGCGTTCCTCTGATGCCGAGGAAGCCCCCGCAACCCTCGGACGCGGGGGCCACGAAGCGATGGGGCCGCGGCTCTCCATCAGAGGTGGACGTGTCCGGGAGTGGGCTGCGGTGGGAACCTCCCGCAGGGCCTTGCGCCGTCCCCGACGAGTGACCGGCGCGAGCGAGGCCTCGTGTTCATGGGGACGATGGGGTCGACGGTATCCGGCCGGCCAGGCGGTGATCGGGATGGGTCCGCAGGGCGTCGGCGCCTCCACCCCCACCGGGGTTGCTGTGGGAAGAAAGGGGTTGATGAGGGCGGGTTCTCGTTTCGCTGTTCCTCAACGCCCGGGGACGAGAGGGGCAGGGCCGGCCGTTGGGGAGTAGTCCTCACAGATCCCGGTGGACTCGGCCCAGGGGAGAGCCGATCACCCACTTTTGAGGGGCGGGTGGATCGCGCAGCACCGGACCTCTCTCGACCCCGTCCCCTCCGGGCCGCGGGCACGGACCGGAACCCCTATCAGTTCCGGGGTTCGTGCACCACCGTTCGATCGCCCAGCGCATTCGGGTCGACGTACTCAGGCACCCCCGGCCGGACACCCCGATGATGAGGGACATGACGAACAGAGCAAAGATCACCTTCGGTGCCCTCGGCCTCATCGCCCTCACCGCCACTGCCTGTGCCCCCGCGACCGAGACCGATGCCGCCTCCTCCGGCGCGGCGCAGGAGAACGCACTGCCGCCGCTGGGGGCGGACGGCCAGGCGCCCTTCGAACAGCTGTCCCTGGAGGAGGCCGCGCCCTACTTGGAAGCCCAGGGGTATTTACCCGCCGAAGGGGACCTGAACGGCTACGAGGTCGGCCACCTGCCCGAGGACGTCGAGGGCACCGCCTACGACCTGGACCACACGGCCTTGGCCGACGCGGAAGGCCACGTCGCTCCGGACCTCCACGAGGTCGAGCGCTCGTGGCTGGATGACGGCATCGAGGTGGACTATCTGGTAGACGACTTCGGCGAGGTGATGTCCGAGCGCGAGGCCATCGCCGTCTCCAGCCTGTACGTGTCGGTGATGCGGCGCGACGACTTCACCGACATCGAGACCTTCCACGAGGTCATGGAGACCGAGATGGAGAAGGAGTTCCACGACTCGCCGGCCCGGGAACTGCCGAACGGAGGCGGCCACTACAACGGGTCGACCGCGATCTTCTCCCCCGAACCCGGGGTGGTCGTCCATATCCACTACGTGGACGACGCCTACTGGGCGCAGGTTGAAGCGAGCGAGGACCTCACCGCCGAGGGCGACCCGGAGGAGGTCCTGCGCATCGTCGAGGGCATCACACCCGCCTGACCGGACACGACCCAGGTGCCTGGGCGCGAGCGCGCACGCCGTCGGCACAACGCATCGGGGTCCTTCCCGCCACCAGGGGGTGCACCGCGATGCGACCGCCGTAGCCACCCCCCGCGACGGCGGAGACCTTCACGGGTCCGGACACCCCTGGACATCGGTGTTCGGACTCGTCATGGGACTCGTATCGAACGGCGCGCGTGGATGCGAACGTGAGGCTATGCACGCACGCAGAGGTTCGGCGGCGGACCGGGTTCGCGACTGCGGGTATGTCGACCGCTGCGGGGCCGCCTCCCGGACGAGCCTCCTCCCGGACACACCAGACGCCCCTACCCGGGCCGGCCCGCGCCTCGGAGAGCGGATGTCACGAGGCGCTCGATGTCGAGGTCGGCGAGGGGAACCCTGAGGACCAGCAGTCGGTGATAGCAGGCACCCCAGAGCTGGTCGACGATGATGTCGAGATCCGCATCGGAGTCGAGCTCCCCACTGCGTTGTGCCTTCCGTAGCCGAACACGCGCCAGCTCTCGCCGCGGGAGGGCGTAGGTGCGTGACCAGGCCTCGGCGACATCGTGGTCGGTCTGTGCCGCGCCGATGAGCTCCGAGATCGGCTTCCCGGCACCACCATGGGTGAGCAGCCCGACAAAGGAGGTGAGCTGAGTGATGAGGTCGGCATGGAGATCACCGGTCTCGGGGAACTCGAGCGCCGGCTCGCTCTCGGCGAAGAACGCTTCGGCCGCGAGCGCTCCGGGCGACGGCCACCACTTGTAGAGAGTGGTCTTGCTCGCGCCGGCCTCTCGCGCGATCCGTTCGAAGGTGACCGCTCGGATGCCCTCCTCCATCAGGAGGCGGCCTGCCGTGGCCAGGACTTCGGTTCGCACCTCAGCGGCCGGACGGCGGCCGCGACCGCGACCTCTCCTCGGGGACGGCGCTTCGGTCATCATCATTCCCTCATATGGACAGTTCGTTCATTATAATGCTACCGTCTTTTATGGACGCTTCGTCCACATCCTAGTGCGAGGAGAGATCATGGCCGGCATCACGGATCGCGTCGCCATCGTCACCGGAGGTTCGGGCGGCATCGGGCGGGTCAGCGCGGAGCGCCTCGCAGCGGACGGGTTGGCCGTCGTCGTGCACTATGCCGGAAGAGAGGAGCGCGCCACCGAGACGGTCGCCGGCATCGTCTCCGCGGGAGGACGGGCGATCGCCGCGGGAGGTGACGTCGCGGACGAGCACGCCATGGGGGCGTTGTTCGACACCGCGGAACGGGAGTTCGGCGGCGTCGACGTGCTCGTGCACACAGCGGGCATCATGCCGCTGTCCCCGATCGCACAACTCGACCTGGAGACGTTCGATCAGGTGCAGCGCACGAACGTGCGGGGCACATTCGTCGTCGACCGGCTCGCAGCGCAGCGCATGCGCGACGGAGGCGCGATCATGAACTTCTCCACCTCGGTCACTCGCCTGCAGATCCCCGGATACGGCGCATACGCGGCGTCCAAGGGCGCGGTCGAAGCGATGACTCTGATCCTCGCTCGTGAGCTGCGTGGACGAGACATCACGGTCAACGCGGTGTCGCCTGGCCCCACGGCCACGCCGCTGTTCTTCGAAGGTAAGAGCGAGCAGCAGATCGACGGCATCGCCGCCGCCAACCCGATGGAACGCCTGGGTACCCCGGAGGACATCGCCGAGATGGTGTCGTTCCTCGCCGGCCCTGCCCGGTGGGTGAACGGTCAGGTTCTGTACGTCAACGGTGGTGCCGCGTGAGTTCGCAAGACGCTCCCACGGGCACGGGCGTCCTCACCGGAGTCTTCGCGCACACCTGGCAGTCGACAGCGAAGACACCGCTCGCGGGCAGGGCACACCGTGTACGCGACGGTGCGACCCCCGAAGGGACGTAGCGCCTCGGCAGTGTCCGGGTACTCACCTTCCAGGTCGAGCGGGGTCCGCTCCTCGTGGCGGTGGTAGGCGGTCTCGGCACACGGGGTGGTCCACGTGACACGGAACCACACGAATCCGGTGTCGCTCTGCCGAGACCCCCCTTGATGACGAGGTCCCCCGCGTCTCCGAGGACCCCGCACGCCTGGGCCGATGCCGGATCATCGGTCGTCTGGGGCCGCAGGCGTGGGTTGGGTGTGGGGGCACGGCCGGCACCGCCCCCACCCTCGCCCCTGGGTCAGGACAGGTCGTGGCCGAACTCGGCCCCGCTGCCGTCCAGCCCCATCGGTGAGCCTCCGAAGGTCTGCGAACCCACGCCGCTCAACCCCTCGGCATCGGCGTACAGGATGGTGATGGCGCCGTTGCCGTCGTTCTCACCGGGCACCCCCACCACCAGGTCCAGCAGGTCGTCACCGTTCAGGTCCACCAGGGTCACCGCGGCACCCATCCGGTCCCCCGCTTCCGAGGCCCCGGCCACACCGTCCGAGCCCTGGACGAAGGACTGCTCACGCCCGTCCACCCAGTCCGGTCCGCCGTAGAGCACGTCCACGCCGCCCGCGTCCGCGCCACCGTCGGGGTCCTGCACAGTGGTGTCACCGAGCACGATGTCGGCGTAGCCGTCGCCGTCGATGTCACCCACTGCCACCGAGTCCGAGCCCAGGTCGCTGTCCAGGGTCAGCCCCTGGCCGGTCAGGCCCTGCTGCGAGCCCTCCAGGATCCGAGCAGCGTCGCCGTCGGCGTGGGTGATGACCACGTCGGCGTACCCGTCGTCGTTGATGTCACCGGCCGCCACCTGAGCGCCCTGGCCGGTGAGCGAGATCGGCTCGTTCGCGGCTTCGGTGGACAGCCCTCGTGCGTTGCCGGGGAACAGCAACAGCTCCCCACCGTCCCCGGCGCGTTCGTGGTCGGAGACCGTCACCAGGTCCAGATGGCCGTTGCCGGTCACATCCGCCAACTCCAGGGCCGAGACCTCATCGTCCACGCTCGTGGTGGCGAAGAAGGAGCTCACCGACGGATCATCACCGCCCCCATTCAGGCCGGAGCGTCCCCACAGGACGGTGACGTGATCACCGTTACTGATGGCCACGTCCTCATACCCGTCACCATCGATGTCCCCCACCGCAAGAGCGGCCCCGAACCCGGTGTCCCCACGCTCTTGGCGCGGGGAGTGCACACCGAAAGACTCCTCGGACAGACCGCCCTCCTCCCCGAAGACGACCTGCACCAGACCGGCGTCCTCATGCTCTCGCACGTCCTCCGCGGGGGAAGCGACCACCAGGTCTGCGAACCCGTCCCCGTCGACATCGGCCGAGGCGACCTGCGCACCGAACCGATCCCCCACCTCCGGCACACCTCCGACACCGGCCGAGGACTGATCGACCTGATACCCGGCCTGCGGATCGGCGCCGTCCGGTCCGCCCTGGACCACGGCCACGTACCCACCGCGCACCCCGTTACCGCCCACCCCTTCCGGAGCACCAACGAACACATCCGCGAAGCCATCACCATCCACATCATGCACCTGGCCTGGGGACGCATGGGCAGGGCTGAATACCAAAGGAAAGACTAACGACACCACAGACAGGGAAATAGCCGACTTGTACAGCACTAACCGACCACGAGACATGAATTTCCTTCTTAAGTTGAAAGAGAAGCGAGGCCCGAAGAAATCAAAACAGAAGAAGCCGACACTAGAACCATTGCATCTGAGACATACCTCTGATTCGGCCGCAGTATCAATCAGGGAACCAGCCTAGAGAGACCCCCTCATCGATCCGCGAAAGTCACAAATAACTCACTATTGCCACATGATGCCTTGGCCAACTTTTAAGTCAAATACACGAGATCGGCCAAATGGAAGGCGCAGACCAGCCTCCCACTCAATCCACGAGAGGATTAATCCGAGAAATCTCCGCTCTTCCTCATTCGAGAAAAAAGCACAAGCTTCGGCAGCACTGCTACCAAGAACATAGAGATGATGAACAGAGCCGCGAAGATGAACTGGGGAACCTGCCCCAAGTAGAGCAGATACAGGGAGATGAAGAAGGCAAACCCGAGAGGAATGGTGAGACCCCAACCAAGGAGAAATCTATCTTTCCTGTTCGGATTTTCAGGGAACCTCTCGTAAGTTCGAAAGAGCAGAATCTTTGACTTTGCCAACTTTTCCACAAAGTCCGGTTCTGTCGATTCCTTCATTGTCTTAGCCTGCCTAACACGAAAATCTTTGAGGAGGAATGGTTGCAAGTCGAGTGGCCTCGACTTGCAACCATTTACCTTGCTGAGTCTGATGTCAAGTATCCGCCACCGATGAAGCTCGCGGTCGCCCCCGGAACCACAGGCAGGAATGATGTCGCGGCGCCGAAGAACGCGCCCGAGGCTGTGGAGGCAGCGACTTCAGAATCAGACCCTCCGAAAAGACTCGCGCCCGCATACCCTCCGACAGCACCGCCGACAGCACCGGCCACCATACCTCCCACAAGGCATCCGACTCCGCCCGTCAAGGCGCATACGCCAGCAGTGGCACCTGCAGCGAGCAGGGTGGATCCAACATCACCGGCAATGAGGGCCTGCGACTTCAGCCCAGTGGGGTCGGTGCGGTTGATCGGGTCGCCCATGGCGTAGGCGTAGTTGTTCATCTCCTGGCGCGACGGGTCAGCCTGAGTGAAATTCAATGTCACCGCGTCCAGGAACCGGTGACCCAAATGGGTCGTCCCGTCCAGGAACTGGTACGCGCCCGTGAACCCGAACGGGTTCAACTCCCCCGCGCGGCTGTCCTCAGCGATCTCATCGGTGCGCTCACCATAAGGCGTGTACTCATACACCGCATCCGGAGAATCGGCCTCGCTGCCCTCGGCCGTGACCGCGAGCACCGTGCGCTGGTGATCACTCGTGTAATGGAACCGCTCGTCCCCACCATCGGAGACCATCGCGATCAACCCGCCCGAAGGGTCGCGCACGAAACTGGTGCGCTCACCTTCCGAGGCGATCCCGGTCGTACCCAGCGCGGTATTGGACACCTGCCGGTCGATCCGGTTCCCCTCGTGCACGTCGGTGATCCCGCGCACCTGGGTCTGGTCGATGGTGTCATAGCTCAGACTCGTGGACAGATCCCCCTGGCCGTCATCGGCGCGCAGCATCTGGTTGGTGGGGCTGTACACATAGGACTGCTCACCGCGCTCGACCATGTTCCCGGCCTGGTCGTGATCGACCCCGGTGCCGCGCGCGTCGGTGACCTGGTCGGAGTCGTTGTAGGACAGATCCTCACCATCGGCCGAGGTCAGGTTGCCCGCGTCGTCGTAGGCATAATCGATGTCACCGTTGCCGGTCAGGCGGTCCAGGCCGTCGTAGGTGAACTCCTCGGTGGTGCCGTTGACGGTGCGCTCGTGCAGCTTGTCGGAGTCGTCCTCACCCTTGGTCCAGGCATAGGAGGCCTCCACCAGCGTCTGGCCGTCCACACCCGTGGTGGTGATCTCGGTCAGGCGACCCGAGTCGTCGAAGGAGCGGTCTTCTTCGGCCCCGTCGGGGTGGGCGATGTGGGTGCGCTGGTTGTTCTCGTCGTGCTCGAATGTGGTCTCGGCACCGGTGAAGTCGGTGAGCGACTCCAGGCGGAAGGCGTCATCGAAGGCGTAGCTGGTGGTGCGACCGTGTTCGGTGAACTCGGTCAGGTTGCCGACCACGTCGTAGCCGTAGCCGGTGCTCTCCTCGCCGACCGAGTCCGAACGCACCGACTCCAGCAGGTCTCCGCGGGTGTTGAAGTCGAAGGTGGTGCTGACCTGATCGGTGTGAGTGGCCACCAGCCGCCCGTTGTCGTCGTAGGTGTGGGACTGGATCACCTGACCCTCGTGTGTCACCGAGACGATCCGGTCTAGGCGGTCGTAGTCGTACTCCAGGGTGATGCCGTTGCCGTCGGTCACCGACCTCACCCGCGACAGGGAATCGTAGGTGAAGGACATGTCCCCCATCGGTCCCGCTTCGGCCTGGCCGGTCATGTTGCCCACGTCGTCATAGGTGAACGTGGTCCGGTTGTTGTTGGCGTCGGTGGCCGCCGAGACGGTGCCGTCGTTGTTGTAGGACAGCGTGGCCAGGGTGATGTCCTCCTCCGGCGACTCGGCGCGGGTCATGTTCCCGGCCTGGTCGTAGGTGAAGGAGAGCTCGTTGCCGTCCGGTCCGGTGAAGGAGGTCGGCTTGGAGGGGTTGGCCGCATCGCCGTAGCCGACCGCGGTCTCGGCTCCGGTGGGCAGTTCGGTGCCGATCAGGTTGTTGGCGTCGTCGTAGTCGTAGGTGACCGAGGCTTCCAGGGCGTCGGTCGTGGTGGCGATATCGGAGTTGGCCGTCCAGGTGCGGGAACGGGTGTGACCGATCTGGTCGGTGGCCTCGGTTTGGCGGCCCAGGTCGTCGAACTCGAACGTGGAATCCCCGCCGCCGGGGTCGGTCACCGTGGTCTGGCCGTCGGTGTGGTCGAAGGAGTAGACGGCTCCGTCGTCGCCGTGGGGTTCGGTGAAGGAGGTGACCCGGCCCTGGTCGTCGTAGGACAGCTCCCACACCCCGCCCTCGGCGTCGGTGATGCGGGTCAGGTGATGGCCCTCGTACTCGAAGGCGATGTCGTTGCCGGCCCGGTCGGTGATGGCCGCGGGGTAGCGGTCATGGTCGGCGGCGTAGGTGTAGGCCGCGGCCGTCTCACCGGTGGGGTCGGTGATCTCGGTGGGGCGTCCCTGATCGTCCCAGTCCAGGGTGGTGGAGCGGTTCTGGGAGTCGTTGACCGCCACCAGGTGCCCGGAGTTGGAGTAGAAGTAGTCGTTGGTGTTGCCGTTGCGGTCAGCATGGGAGATGGCCCAGCCGTTGGCGTCGAAGTACCAGACCTGGTCCTCGAACTCGCCCCGGGTGTAGGTCAGGGCGTAGTGACCATTCGACAGCTCGGTCAGCGTGGCATTCAGCCCGGCCGGAGCGTCGTACTCGCCGTCCTCGTTCTCGATGAACTCATCACACGAGCCGGTGGGACCGTGGAAGGCCACCCGGTCGGACTCGAACTTGAGCCCGATGTCGCGGCCCGCGGACTGCTTCCAACGGGTGTTGAGCTCGCGGGAGTTGTAGACGCTGTTGAGCCCCAGGTGCACACCGGTGCCGCGCACGGTCAGGTCGCGGTGGCGGATCACGGCGTTGCCGTTCTCCAGGTTGATGTCCACGTCCAGACGGTCGCTGATCTGGTGGCGCTGCATCGGATACCAGGCCGCGATGCCCAGGTTCTCCTCGTTGGAAGAGCACGACCAACCCGGGCTGCGGGCGGCGTCCTCGTCTTGGCCCGCTTCGGGTTCCCAGGCCTGGTCCGGTGGGGCCTGACCATTGTGGTCGGAGGTGGCCTGGCCCGGTTCCCAGGTCTCGGGGGCCGGGACGGTGCGGTCCGCGGGTGAGTGGGGGTCCTCATCGGCCCAGGCCGGTGGGGCCGAGAGCAGAGACAGGGTGAGAGTGGCGGCGGCTGTGGTGGCCAGAACCGCACGCACGGAGTGGGACCTCAAAAGGGGGAACGCTCCAAAACCTGAGGAGGGGGAATCAGGGGCTCAGGGGCCAGACCGGGTCAGGGGCGGACCTGAGAGCGGGCAGATCCACCGGAGCCGGGCACCGGAGGGTGACACTACGTGCCACCCCACCGACCCACCAGGAACCCAGAGTCACCCATATCACTCAGGGTCACGAATCGGAAAGAAGGTTTAAAGCTCTGCTGCCCATCGGGAGCATCCATCGATTCCGTGCACTGGGGGAACTGTGGAATCGGAACCCACTCCATGGCCACGTGCGCCGGCCCACGTACCGCCTAGAGGGGACGGGGCCGAGTGTGGCCATAGACAACAGTTAACACAGGACAAGCACCGACAGCGATCAGTGCGAGACCCAGGGCCACGAAAACGGGGCATCGAATCGGCTGCCACCTCGCCATCACCAGCGGACACGATTCAGGGCCGAGGTGTGCTCCGATCGTGCTCCGCAGGTGTGGATCGGGACGTCAGCGAGCGACAACGAACCGGAGCGGGAAGAACACGCCTTCGGCTACCAGGGCCCATACGGTCAGACCCGGTGTGCGCAGAACACTCACGTAACCGGCGAGGCCGCCTTTCTCCGCGCCGATGCCGATGGTGCGTGGGGCTTGTCGCCGTGGGCGCCGGCCTCGTGGTCACGCACGGTGGCGACCTTCTTTCCTGTGGCCATGCACGGGTGCGACCTTCCGGGGCCGTGCGCTGGACGTGGGACGCGCGATGTCGGGGCGAGCCTCGGCGGGGCCCGAGCACACGGCCGGCCCTACCCGCGAGGGAGACATCGCGGCGCCCACGGCCGCGACCGGTCAGCGACTGTGGCAGGTCTTCAGGTAGCTGAGGAACGATGCCTGGAGCCCGGTGACGTGCGTCTCGTGGAACAACGCCTTCGACACGTGCTCTGATCGTCCCTTGGCGTGCAACTGTTCCACCACCGTCAGAACGTTACGGGCCATTCCGCGGTAGAACGGAATGTCTCCCATCAGTTCGGCTTCGTTCAGCGTGATGTGCAGCCGGGGAGCGACCGCGTCCTCGCCGGGTTCCGGCAGGGCTTCGACGAGGGGGAAGATCCGGCTGTCCGCACTGGCCACACCGGGGCTGCCCGCACCGATGCTCGCGAAGAGCCCTGTCCGGCACAGCCATGTGTAGAGGGCGAAGAGACCACCGTAGGAGTAGCCGAACAGGCCGTGTCCGGACTCGCTGACACGCAGTCTCGACTGCAGGTGAGGGTGGAGTTCACCGGTCAGGAAGTCGAGGAAGACGTCGGCCCGGGTGTCCGCCAACGCCGCGAGGTAGGCGTCCACCTGTTCCTGGGTCATCGCACCCGACTCGCGAGCCGCCGTGAGGGTGGTGAGCATGTCGTCGCCGATGGGTTCTCCCGGGGGCACGAGGTCGCGGTTGCGAATCTGCGCCCAGGACGCGGCCTCCTCACCGGCGTATCCGATGCTGACCTGGATGTAGGGGGCGATCGTCAGATAGGGGTCTGCCTGGGTGACGATGAGGGGCGCGGTGAGGCCGACGGTCCAGTTGCCGTCCAGCACGTAGATCAGCGGTAGGGGATCCGTGGAGTCCGCGTAACCGGGCGGCGTGGTCACCCAGACGCCGTAGCGGTGCCCTGACCGGGCGGTCACCTCCAGGTACTCCGTGTCCGGCAGACAGCCGTGCAAGATCCCGCTCATCGAATCTCCCCCTTCATCGTGCGGCCGCCCTCGATGACGAACGCGGCCATGTTCAGTTCGGCGAACACCGGCCCGTACGGCATTGCGCATATCCGCGTTGCCGTGCGCGTGCACCATGACGTGGGTGCCACGGGCCTCCGGTTCCGCCGCGGCCACGGCGGTCTCCTCGCGGGTGAACCGAGCGTCGGCGAGACGGTCGTGGCCCCCGACCGCACCGCCGACCCGATCGCGGTGAGCGCTCCGTCCGTCACGTTCACATCGGCCGGGGTCAGGTCGACCCCCAATCCGTCCGCGACGGATGCGGCCGACCCACCAGGTAGCGGACATCGGACCTCCCCCCGCGGACCGCTGACCTCAACAGTGGTGAATTGAATATGCGGTAACGTACTCAACAGTGGTG
Organism: Nocardiopsis sp. MG754419; assembly: GCF_018207095.1. GTDB lineage: Bacteria > Actinomycetota > Actinomycetes > Streptosporangiales > Streptosporangiaceae > Nocardiopsis. Next base: position 28,587 of record NZ_QOCZ01000058.1, read on the forward strand.
AAACTGTCAATGGAGGCAACGTGAGAGCGCCGGCGGGGGAAGGGAAGAAGCGTCTCTTGGAGGCGCTGTTCGATGAGTTCGGCGAGAACGGCCCCGGTCCGAACCTGTCGATGCGCCAAGTGGCGGAGCGGATCGGTGTGCACCACACGTTGCTGACGTACCACTTCGGGTCGCGGCCGGGTCTGCTGCGTGCCGTGCTGTTGGAGGCGCGCCGCCGCGACAACCTCGTCATCGCCGCGACCGGCGACGAACTCGGGTTCGTGGCCCTGTGCAGAGCCATCTGGAACTTCTACTCGGACCCCGCGCACGAAGACCGCACCCACGCCTTCTTCCACCTGGTCGGGCTCGCGGTCTATGAACGCGACGCGTTCGAGGAGCTCGTCGTCGACATCGATGACCTGGCGCACCTTCTCGAAGCGGCGGCTCTGCGCGATGGCGCCACGGCGACCGGAGCCAGACAACAGAGCCTCATCGCGACCTCATGTCTGCGCGGACTCCTGCTGCAAAGGTTGCTGACCCCGACCGCCGAGATCGACACCGCGGCGGATCGCTTCCTCACCTCGCTGGCGACATTCGAGAGCGAAAGTCACGCGTCGTAGATCACCGCGCCCCACGGGCCGGCCGATCAGGAGGTTGCGGCCGGTCGGAGTAGGTCGCGCCGACGACGGGTTCGGCGCACGGTGGGGTTCGCGTGCGCCCGGAGTGGTTCAGGGCGACCTCACCCTCGGGTTCCGCGCACTGCGTGTCCACCCGGCGCACGGTCCGACTCCAGTGAGAGGTCACAGCTCTGGGACCCTCGCCCCCACGGACCTGGACAGCGACCCGCGACGGCCTGCCGCGGCGTTCAACGTGGTCCGTCCTGGGGGTCCTCGAACGCCGCCTTGACGGCGCGGAGCATCGCCTGGGCGTTGCGTGAGGGTTCCTCCCTCGTCAGGACCACTGTTTCGCGCCATCGACGGAACTCGGGGTCGTGCACCGCGCGCCACACGACGCGATGCGGCAGGATGCCGACGGCGAACCCGGGAAGCACGCACACGCCCAGACCCGCCGCCACCAACCCGAGTCGGGTCGGCCACCCCTGGGCCTCGAACCCCACCCGAGGTCGCTCGAGCGTGGGCCATGGGCCGAACTGCGGTTCGCCCCTCCCCCC
>NZ_QOCZ01000059.1 GCF_018207095.1 Nocardiopsis sp. MG754419
GTACTGCCCTGTGGTGGGGTGGGAGAGTAGGTCGCTGCCACGGTTTTTTTTGGAAAAGGGGGGGTCCTGTTGGGGCCCCCCTTTTTTTTTGTGCCCGGAACCCGAGGGCGGGGGTCGGTGTGGGGGATGAGCCATGACCCCGGTTCAGGGGGCGGAGGACCCCGCCTGGTGGGAGACAGTGCCTGCCCCATTCCGACGGGGTCTTCTCGACAGTTGCGACCTGCTTCTCCTGCGGCGCTCGCACGTGACTCTCTTCGTCGCTGTGGCGGTGGGACGATGTGCGGGCGAAGCACGGTCGGGGTCCGCGCCCTAGAGGGTGTGGGTCGTTTCCGGGCATGGTGGTGCGGGTGAGAGCCGAGACGCCCCCGACCTCGATGGGACCACGATCGTGGCTTCAAGGCCATCGAGTGGTGGGGGCCTGTGAATAACCTGCTCGCTTCGGCTGTGCACAAGCGCACGGTGATGGGATTCGAGTTTGGTGATCCGGGTTCGTCCCATGTCGTAAGCTGGAAGGCACGAGTACTACTACGCGCTGCTACTGGTCGAGGTGGCAGCGCTTTTGAGTGTTGACGGACGGGTTGGATGACTGAGGACAGCCGATCGGGAGACCGCGAGGACTCCGGAGCTAACGACCACAGCGGTAACCGCTCCGGCGAGCCTGGTGGACGTGGACGCGGTGACGACTCCCGCTCCCGGTCCGGCTACAGGGGCTCCCGGGATGACCGAGGCCACGATGATCGACGTGGCCACCGCGGCGACGACGGCCGACGTGGCGGATTCCGTGGCGATCGAGATCGCCGCGACGACCGCGGCGGTGACCGTGGGGGCTACCGCGGTGACCGCGACCGACGTGACGACCGCGGCGGTGACCGTCGTGACGGTGGTCGGGACTTCCGACGTGACGACCGTGGCGGCTACCGGGGAGACCGCGACCGACGCGATGACCGTGGCGGGTTCCGTGGTGACCGGGATCGCCGGGATGACCGGGGCGGTGACCGTGGGGGCTACCGCGGTGACCGCGACCGACGTGACGACCGCGGTGGCGACCGTCGTGACGGTGGTCGGGACTTCCGCCGCGACGACCGGCGCGACGACCGCGGTGGCGACCGGCGTGGCGGCCCCCGTGGTGGTGACCGTCGGGATGACCGTGGTGGTCACGGCCGTCGCGACGACCGTCGTGGTGGTGGTCGGGACTTCCGACGTGACGACCGCCGTCCGCCTCGCGAGGACCGGGACCCGGCGGACGCCGCTCCGTCGTTGCCGGAGGAGGCGACCTTCGACCAGATCGACGCCGAGACCAAGCGCGACCTCCACTCGTTGCCCAAGTCCCTGGCGGAGCTGGTCGGCAAGCACATCGTCGCCGCCGGCCTGTTGGTCGACGAGGACCCCGAGCGGGCCTACAAGCACGCCGTCTACGCGCGCCGTAAGGCCTCCCGCCTGGCCACCGTCCGTGAGGCGTCCGGTATCGCGGCCTACACGGTCGGCAAGTGGCAGGAGGCCCTCTCGGACCTCCGTGCCGCACGTCGGATGAGCGGTCGGGACAACTTCCTCGCCATCATGGCCGACTGCGAGCGTGGTCTGGGGCGGCCCGAGCGCGCCCTGGAGATCACCAACGACCCGTCCGGCAAGGAGCTGGACGCCGACGACCGCATCGAGCTGCGCATCGTCGCCGCCGGTGCCCGACGGGACATGGGCGACGTCAAGGCGGCCTTGGCCGAGCTCCAGGTGCCGGAGCTCAAGGAACGCCGTGCCCGCCCCTACGTGGCCCGGTTGTTCTACGCCTACGCCGACGTCCTGGAGGAGCTGGAGCGCACCGAGGACGCCCGCGAATACTTCGCCCGGGCCTCGGCGGTGGACCGCGAAGGCGTGACCGACGCCGACGAGCGGTTGGCCGCCCTCGAGGGTGTGGAACTGGTCGACATCGACGTCGAGGACGGCATCGTCTGGACCGACGTCGAGGAGGAGGCCGACGATGCCGCAGAGTCGACGGAGCAGCCCCGGGAACGGCGGGGTCGGGACTGACCTTCTCCGCACACGGTGACGCGTCGTCGGGTGGCCCCGTGCCACTCGGCGGCGCGATCGTGCGTCTGGGGGAACTTCCACTCGACCACGACTCGGTCGTGTGCCTGACCTTCCTGGAGGAGCGTCCCTTGATGGTCCGCCATCGTGACCGGGCCTGGGAGTTCCCGGGAGGGCACAGGGAACCCGGCGAGGACATCCAGGGCACGGCCCGCCGTGAATGTCGGGAGGAGGCCGGTGCCACCCTCGGTGAGGTCCGTGCGGTGGGCTACTACGTCCTGGCCACGGGGCACACGACGGTCGTCACCCAGGCTCGGGTGCACGACCTGCGGCCGTTGACCGGTCGTTTCGAGACGGTCGAGGTGCGGGCCTTCGACCGGCTGCCGCCGGAGAGCGAGCTGTCCTGGGCGGACGGTCTGTACGCCCACCTCCTGCGTGAGCTCGCACTGCCCGGGGCGCGCGAGAGCTGACCCGGCAGACGCGTCCGTCTCAGCGCTTGAGGTGGGTCTCCTCGGTACCGACCAGGGTGTATCCGAGCCGCTCGTTGATGGCGAGCATGGGCCCGTTGCCCGCGTGGTTGCCGGTGAAGGCGTGCCGGATGCCCTTCTCCCAGGCGCGCCGGAGGGCGTGGGCCTTGGTGTGGGCGGCGAACCCCCGGCTTCGGTCTCCCGGCAGGGTGCCGGTCATCCCCGACTCCATACGGTCGGCACCATCGGACCGGTAGCAGGAGATCGTGCGGGGGACCCCGTCCACCAACAGCACCAGGCTGAGGTCCTTGTCGGTCAGCGGGTGGTTCCACAGGGTCTCGTGCCACTCGGTGTAGGTGGGGAAGGCCCCCTCGTCCTCGCCCGGTTCGTCCTCACTGGTGATCCGATCGATCTCGTAGATCGGTCGGGGATCGTCGAACTCGGCGAAGGTCCGCAGCGTGCTTCCCTCCGGGGCCGCCGGTGGTTCGGGCGGCGAGCTCAGGTCCAGACCGAGGATCCGAGCGCTCTCGGTGCGTGCGTAGCCGTGATCGGCGAGGACTTCGCGGAGGCGTTCCCCACCGACCTGGACGGATTCCTGCGCCGCCTCGGCCCTCAGAGTGGTGGCGCCGTGGGCGACCAGGTGTCGCTCGGCGGTCGTGAGCAGACGAGCGTGCAGGGCGCCGTCGAGGTGGCTCGGGGCCACGGCCATCAGGAACGTGCGTCCGTGGGCGAGGCCCCTGTCGTCGTCGTGCAGACGGGCCAGGACGTATCCCACGACCTCGTCGCCCTCCACCGCCACGAAGCGACGGTCCCGGTAGAAGGTCAGGGGGTGGTCGAAGCTTTCCAGTATGAGGGCCTCGGTGAGCACCCTGCAGGGGTGGGAGGCCCGAAGGAGGCGGAAGGCCTGGGGGATGTCCGCGCGCCGCAGCGGACGGATGTCGGTCGTCATGCCGGGAACCCTAGGTGACGGCGGAGCGAGGCGGCCATCGGTTTTCGACCCGGCCCACCCGTGCGGTCAGGCGCGTTCCTCCGCCGCCTTCTGCGCGGCCTCGGCCTGTTCCTGTTCGAGTCGGTCGAGCCAGTGCACGATCCCCCCGACGTTGGCCTCGGCGCCGCTGAGGATGTCGAGCACGGCCGCGGCGTCCGGTGAGGCGTCCGGCGGGAGCGGCTTGTAACGGGAGATCACCTTGTCCCGCACCATCGCGATGGCGTGGTCCAGGTCCCCGCCCGAGTCCTGGGAGGCACGCACGGTCTCCACCCACAGGTGCAGTTCCCGCTCGGCCCGGTCCAGCTTCTCGCCGACACCGTCGACCGCGCCGAAGTGGGAGAACATCAGGCGCTGGGCGCCGACGTCCCCGAACAGTCGGAGGGTGCGCAGGCAGGCGTCCATGTCGAAGTCGGGCGGCGGAGTGGCCGGCCGCAGGTCGCCGGTGAGCGGGTTGTACACGCCGAGCGCGTCGCCGACGTACAGGTCACCGGTGACGGTGTCGACCAGCCCCATGTGGTGCTTGGCGTGGCCGGGCGCGTAGTGCGACACCAACCCCCGTCCGGCACCGAGGTCGATGTCCCCGGTCTCGGCGACCGAGCGGATCCGGGCGGCGTCCGTGGGGCGCATGTGCCCGAAGAGGGTCTCCAACCGGTCGCCCCAGACCATCTTCGCGCTGGCCATGAGCCGGCTCGGGTCGGCCAGGTGACGGGCTCCGCGCTCGTGCACCACGATCTCGGCGTTGGGGAAGAGCGCCGCCATGTCACCGGTTCCGCCGGCGTGGTCCAGGTGGATGTGGGTGACCACGATGGTGGCCAGGTCCTCCGGGGCCAGACCGAGCCGGATGACGGCGTCGCGCAGGACCGGTGCCGAGGCAGCGGTGCCGACCTCCACGATGCACGGCCGCTCGGTGCGAATGAGGTAGGCGGACACCACACCCGGGTACCCGGCCAACATCGTGTCGATGGCGTAGATCTCGTCGCCCAACGGGGTGATCCCCTCGGGCAGGTCGTCGGCGTTCACGTCCTTGTGCACGTCCGGGCACCCCTCTTCTGCGAACGTCGTGCGGTCCTCGACCGGACCGAACCCGACTCTAGGGCAAGGACCTCACCGCTGCGTGGCGGGGGTCACCTGGTCGTCCACAGATTTTCGCACCCCCTGTTCCCCGCCCCTCCCGCCGGGGATCCTGGTACCAGCGCGCGCACCAGGTCACCCTCGACAACCGGGAAGGTCCCTCGTGCACATCCGACACCCCTTCGTCCTTCCGCCCCTGCCCGCGTTCGCGTCCCTTCTCACCACGGAACCGTCGTTGCCCGGTGCCCGGGGCGGCCCCGCCCGAGGGGCGGCCTCCGGGTTCCAGGGCACCCGTGTCCGAGACTCCGCTTCCACGAGTCCCGCCACGCCTGCCCGAGGGACGGAGCGTTCCGGCGGGCGGACCGCCACGATGGGACCACCTCCGCAGGCGGGCCCGACGGCGCGACCGGATCCCTGCTCGCGGACGGCTACCGGTGCCACGGACGTGCCCACGACGGCGTCGCACGCGGAGCCCGCCCCCACGGCCGGTGCCGAGCCGGCCGAGGCCACCGCGCGGCCCGGTACCAACGGCTCGACGGTGGACCGGGAACCGGACCGGGACCGGGGGCACCTCAACCAGGTCCTGGTCATCGGTCGGATCACCGCCGCGCCCACGCTGCGGGAACTGCCCAGCGGCGACCGCCTGGTCACCTGGCGGATCGGGGTGGCAAGGCCCACGGACCCACGCCGCCGCGGGGCGCGGATGGACTCACTGACCCTGTTCTCCTTCGACGAGGCGATCATCGAATGGATCGGCGACCGCCGGGTCGGGGAGGTGCTCCGCGTCACGGGGGCGCTGCGTCGCCGGATCTGGCCCGGACGGCATGGGGTGCGCAGTGTCCTGGAGGTGGAGGTCGTCACCGTCGCCCCCGTGCCCGAGGCCGAACGGTGAGGCGTTCCGCGCCGCGGTCCCGGTGGTCCGGGACCGCTCTACCAGCCCAGGGTCTCCAGGGCGGCGGTGACCGAGTCTCCGGCGGGGTCGATGGACGCGTCGGCCCAGACCGCTGCGCACAGGGCGCGCAGACCGTCCAACCGGGAGCCGTCCCCCGACAGTTCCACCGCACCAGCGTGTGCGGTGACGCTGCGACCACCGCACACGATGCGTCCCTCACGCTGCTCCGGACCGGGGTGCGTCTCGTTCATGCCCGAGACGTCCCAGGACACGTAGCGGGGGCGCTGGTGGGGCGGTGCGGCCACCAGGTCGCGCGGGGTGACCACCCCGGACAGCACCAGCAGGCCGGCCGCGCCGTGCGTGGTGGCCCCCTCGATGTCGGTGTCCAGTCGGTCGCCGACGATGAGGGGGTCGGTGGCTCCGGTACGGAGCATGCCCTCCTCGTGCAGGGGGCGCATGGGCTTGCCGGCGATCACCGGTTCCACGCCGGTGGCGTGCGCGATGACCCGGACGAAGGAGCCGTTGGCGGGGGTGATGCCCCACTCACCGGGGGCGGTGGAGTCGGCGTTGCTGGCCACGTAGAAGGCACCGCGCGCCACCGCCAGGGCGCCCTGGTCGAGGAGGTCGCGGTTGAGGGAACGGGAGAACCCCTGCACCACCGCCACCGTCGACGCGTCGGCGACCGTGACGGGTCGCAGCCCCATCCGGCGCACGGCCTGACGCAGGCCGGTGTCGCCGACCACCAGCACCTCCGCCCCGGCGGGGAACCGGTCGGCGATCAGACGGGCGGCGGCCTCGGCCGAGGTGACGACGTCCTCGGGGGCGGCGGGCACACCGATGTGGGTGAGGTGTTCGGCGATCCGGGCCGGGGTGCGTCCGGCGTTGTTGGTGACGAAGGCGACCCGGGCGCCCGCGGCACGGGCCTTGCCGATCGCCTCGGGGGCGGCGGAGACGGCTTCGGCGCCGATGTAGACCACACCGTCCAGGTCCAGGAGCATCGCGTCGTGGAGCTCGTTGAGCGGGCGGTCGGCTGCCTGGAGGGACATGGAGGTCGGTCCGTCTTTCCGTGGGGCGGTGGTGATCGTCTCCAGGCTATGGTGCCGCGCGCCGCGGGTCTTCCCAGCGGGGTGTGTGCTGCGTCGCAGGCGGGCCGCGTCCGGGCTCGGTACGTCCGCGCTCGACCCTCGCCGGGTCCGTGCCGGCGAGGTGACCGTGCCCGTACCTCGCACACCTCCGCAGTGTCCCTAGGGACCGTCCAGGACCCGCATGACCAGACCGGTGCGGGGTTTGGGGCCGAACGAGGTGGACTTGCGGGGGGTGAGTTCGCCGCGGTCGGCGACGGCGTAGACCTGGTCCACGTGCAGTGGTGGAACGATGACCGCGGTGCCCTGTTCGGCGCGGGCGGCGGTCACGGCCTCCGCCGCGTCGTCGTGCACCATGCGCACACGCTCCTCGGGGTGCTCCCACAGCGGCATGAGGACCTCGTGCAGGGCGGCGGTGGCCAGGTGCCGCCACTCGGCCGAGCGGTCCGGCATGGCCCGGGTCAGTGCCCGCTCGTCGAAGTCGTGGACCAGATGGGCGCTTCCGTCGGCGGCGACCACCAGCAGGGCGGGGGAGACCACGGTGTCCAGGCGGGCGGGATCGGCGTCGCGCAGGGGGTCGACCGTGGCGACGGTGCGGGCGGCGGCCAGCGCCCGGAAGGTGTCCAGGCCGGGCAGGACCCGGTGGATGGCGCCGAGCCGCGGTGGGTGGGCGTCGCTGTCCACGAGCAGCGCCAACCCGTACCGCCACCCCGGATCGGTGTGCTCGGCGCGCAGCCTGCGGTAGGCCGCGTAACGGTGGTGTCCGTCGGCGATCAGGGCCGAACGGGAGGCGAGATCGTCGCCGATCCGTCGGTGCACGGCCGGGTCGGTGACGGCCCACAGGCGGTGCTGTGCGCCGTCTCCGGTCCGGGTGGAGATCAGGGGTGTGCCCCGGGTGGCGTCCTCGGTGGCGGCGGAGGCGGCTCCTTCCGCGCCCCGGTACACCAGGAAGATCGGTTCGAGGTTGGCGCGGGCCGTGCCCATGAGCAGGAAGCGGTCGCGCACGGGGGGTTCGGCCACGTCCTCGTGCGGATGCACCGCCGGTGCGTCCGCGCCGTCCTCGGGGAGCGCGAGGGCGCCGATGAGTCCGCGCTGGAGCACGCCGTCCGGAGTGACCTGCTCGTACACGTACAGGGCTGGCTCGGGGTCCTGGGCGAGGTACCCGTCGTCGATCCAGCTGCGGAGCAGGGCGGCGGCGCCGTGGTAGCGGTGGGCGGCGGCGTTCTGTCGGGACAGTTCGAAGGGGAGTGTGACCCTCGCCGCGTTGTGCGGGTCCGAGGCCTGGAGTTCTCGGGCCTCCTCCGCGTCGGGGATGTCGTAGGGCGGGGCCAGGAGTCGGGCGAGATCGAACCCGTCGTCGAGAAAACGGTCGACGTCCGGTGCGGCGTAGCGCAGGCCGCGGAGGGGGGCCAGGTCAAGAGGTCGGCGAGGCATCCCAGAAAGGTACCGTCCCGCACGGGGCCGTCGAGGCGTCGCGCGGCGGGCGGTGTCAGAGCAGACGGCGCATGTGCAGCAGGTCGCCGAGAGTGGCGTCGACCTTCACCCGACGACTGAACAGGGCCACGGCGGGGTTGAGCCGATCCTCGGCCAGGGCGACCAGGTCATCGCTGGAGACGGTGACCGTGACCTGGGAAGTGGGGACGGGCGTGGACAGGGCGCGGTGGGTGACGTCGGTGAGTCCGTCGACGGTCAGGCGCATGTCGAAGGCGGTGTCCAGGTCCGGGACGATCACGCTGACGGTGCGTTCGCGGATGTGTTCGCGCCGCCGGTCCAGAGGTTCGTCGAGGATGCGCTCGTTGGCCCGGGCGATGCCGTGCAGGCACGCGTCGATGCTGCTCATGGGGTCATGATGCCGTATCCGCTTCGGGATCGACGTCAGGGCACGGGTGGTTGGGCAGGGATCGTCCCGAGTCGGGTGGTGTGTCGGTCGCGGGGGTTGCCGGTTCGCGTGTCACACGGGCCGTGGGAGCGGTAGCGTTGGCGTCGACCCCCGGCACGAGGCCCCTCCCTCACCCGCGCCCTCATTTCGTTCGTTTCCTCCCGCGGTCCCATCAAGGAGCACGTCATCATGGTCGTCGACGCGGTACGCACCTACCTCGATGCCGCCAATGGCCTCACCGAGCTTTCCCGCAAGGAGGCCGTCGCCGCCGCCAAGGCGTTGCTGCGGGCCGACGGGGCCCAGGCTCCGGTCGTGCCCGCGACGGAGGCCGCGCAGGGTCCGCCGCCCCGTGTGGGGCAGAACATCCAGGCGCTGGCCGGTGAGCTGATCGAGACCAGCCAGGCCAACCGGTCGGCCATCGCCGACCTGGTGCGCGCCGAGGTGGGGCGCGCCCTGGAACAGATGGACATGGTGCCGCGCGGTGAGTACGAGCGGGTGGTGCGCCGCGTCGTGGAACTGGAGCGTCGGATGGCCGCCCGGCACGCCGTGGAGCGTGTGCTGGCCCCGCGCGGAGGTGCCTCCTCGGCCCTGCCCGCCGTGGCGGAACACGCGGAGCCCACGGCGGAGACAGACACGGATTCCGCGCCGGTGAAGGCCCAGACCCCGGCGACCTCCGCGTCGGCGCGGGCCGAGGCCGAGGTCGAACCCGCCCCGCAGGAGAGCGCCGCACCGGAGTCCGAGGACCGCGAGGACACCGCGAAGGACGCCACGGAGACCGAGATCGCCCCCGAGGCCGTCGAGGACACCGGGACGGCCGACGACACCACGGACGAGGACGAGGGCGAGGACACCTCGACCGAGACCGCCCGGGGTGAGCGGAGCACCAGCCGGAGCAAGTCCAAGACCGGCCCCAAGTCCACCGCCAAGAGCACCCGCCCGCGCCCCGCCGCCAAACGCACCACCAAGGGCAAGAGCACCAAGAAGTGACCCGGTGCGCACCCGGGATGGATAGGGTCGATGCACCACGACACCGGGGGTCCTCCGCGCCCCGACCGGTGACAGGAAACGACGGACGGGGGTCGTATGGGCGGCGACGAGCAGGCGCAGGCGTTGGCCGAACAGACCCTGCGGGCGACCAGGGAACGGCTGGACGGACTGGACTCCCTGCCCACGCACGAACACGTGGCGGTCTTCGACACCCTGCAGCAGGAACTGTCGGGTGTGCTGGGCGCTCTCGGACAGGGGTCCCAGAGCGGGCGATAGCTCCCGGTACCCTAGGTGACCATGGCAAAACGTAGTCGGCTCGACGCGGAACTGGTCCGCCGCGGTCACGCACGCTCCCGCGGTCACGCGGCCGAGATCATCGAGAACGGTTTCGTCCGGGTGGCCGGGATGCTCGCCTCCAAGGCCGCCACCCAGGTCGGGACCGACCAACCCATCGTGGTGCGCACCCCCTCCGAGGAACCGCCGTACGTCTCCCGGGGAGCCCACAAACTCATCGGCGCCCTGGACGCCTTCGACCTCCCGGTGGAGGGGCGGCGCGCCCTGGACGCCGGAGCGTCCACCGGCGGGTTCACCGACGTGCTGCTGCGCCGGGGCGCCGCGCGCGTCACCGCGGTCGACGTCGGCTACGGCCAGTTGGCCTGGGTCCTGCGCAGCAATGAGCGGGTCACGGTGATGGAGCGGGTCAACGTCCGTGAGCTCACCCCCGAACAGATCGAGGAACCCCGCCCCGACCTGGTCGTGGGCGACCTGTCGTTCATCTCCCTGACGTTGGTCCTGGACCCCCTGCGCCGCTCCGTGGACCCGGCGGCGGACTTCGTGATGATGGTCAAACCCCAGTTCGAGGTCGGCAAGACCCGGGTGGGCGCGGGCGGTGTGGTCCGCGAGCCGGCGTTGCGGGCCGAGGCCGTGACCGACGTCGCCACGCACGCGTTCACCCTGGGCCTGGGGGTGGTCGACGTGACGGCCAGCCCCCTGCCCGGACCCTCCGGCAACGTCGAGTACTTCCTGTGGATGCGGTCCGGTGCGGCCCCGTTGGACCCCGACCGACTGGAGCGGGCGATCGAGGAGGGGCCCGCCTGAGGGCGTGGCCCGGGGTCGTAGGTGTCCGGTAACGTGACCCGGCCGGGTCCGGTCGAGGCATCCGGTCGGCACCAGACTCCCGTCGAGGAGTGAACGTAAGGGGACGGCGATGACCAGCGGACGCAGCGTTCTCCTGCTGGCCCACACCGGTCGACCCGCGGCTGTACGCAGCGCCCGGTTGGTGCACGAACGGCTCAGCGGGGCCGGGTTGACCGTGCGCATGCTCAAGAACGAGATCGATGACCTGGCGGCCGTGGGCTGTGAGCTCTCCCCGGTGGAGCCGGTGGAGGGTGCCCGGGCCGCCGAGGGCGTGGAACTGATCATGGTGCTGGGCGGCGACGGCACCCTGCTCCGGGCGGCCGAGATCGCCCGCCCCGCCGGGGCGCCGTTGCTGGGCGTCAACCTCGGGCACGTCGGGTTCCTCGCCGAGGCCGAACGCGAGGACCTGGGCGCCACCGTGCGCAGCGTCGTGCGGCGGGAGTACGTCGTCGAGGAACGGATGACGCTGGACGTGGCGGTCTTCAACGGAGGCCGCGGCGACGGTGCGCCCCCGGTGCGCTCCTGGGCGCTCAACGAGGCGACCCTGGAGAAGGCCGAGTCGCGTCGGATGCTGGAGATGGTCCTGGAGGTGGACGGGCGTCCCCTCTCCAGCTGGGGCTGTGACGGTGTGGTGTGCGCGACCCCCACCGGATCAACCGCTCATGCCTTCTCCGCGGGCGGTCCGGTGGTGTGGCCGGACGTGGAGGCGTTGATGGTCGTGCCGATCAGCGCGCACGCCCTGTTCGCCCGTCCGCTCGTGGTGGGTCCGGAGGCGACGGTGGCGTTGGAGGTCCTGCCCGACACCACACCGGGCGTGCTCTGGTGCGACGGACGGCGTATGGTCGAATTGCCCGCGGGGGCACGAATCGAGATCACCCGTGCCGATACGCCGGTTCGTCTGGCCCGGCTGCACCGCGCGCCGTTCACCGACCGGTTGGTGGCCAAGTTCGGTCTGCCGGTCACCGGATGGCGGGGGCGTGCCGGGCGCGAACGCTGAACGATCGGCCTCGGCACACGCACAGGGCGACAACTATTCAGGAGAGGGTTCGGTGCTCGAAGAAGTCCGCATCCAAGGTCTCGGTGTCATCGAAGACGCCGTGTTGGAGCTGTCACCGGGGCTGACCGTGGTCACCGGTGAGACCGGCGCGGGTAAGACCATGGTCGTCACGGGCCTGGGCCTGCTCTTCGGCGGGCGTGCCGATCCTCAGCGGGTCCGTCCGGGAGCCGACCGCGCGGTGGTGGAGGGCCGGTTGACGGTGCCCGAGGGCGGACGGGTGGCCGACCGGGTCTTCGAGGCCGGTGGTGACATCGACGACGACATCCTCATCCTCAACCGGACGGTGTCGGCGGAGGGGCGTTCGCGCGCCACCCTGGGGGGTCGTTCCGCGCCCGTGAGCCTGTTGGCGTACCTGGCCGACGACCTGGTGGCGGTGCACGGTCAGTCCGACCAGCAGCGCCTGTTGCGCGCCGACCGCCAGCGTTCCTCACTGGACCGCTTCGCCGGCGACGATCTGGCCAAGGCGATCAAGCGGTACTCGGCGGCCTATCGCCGTCACCGGGAGGTCGCGGCGGAACTGGAGGAGTTGGTGGAGCGGGCGCGCGAGCGCGCCCAGGAGGCCGACCTGCTCCGGTTCGGGGTGGAGGAGATCGCCGCAGCCGAGCCGCTGCCGGGCGAGGACGCCGAACTGTGGGCGGAGGAGACGCGACTGGCGCACGCCGACGGTCTGCGGGTGGCCTCCACCACCGCGCACGAGGCGCTCACCGGCGATCCCGCCGCCGCCGACGTGCAGGCCGACGTGGTGGGCCTGTTGTCGGCCGCGCGTCAGTCGGTCGCCTCGGTGAGCGAGCACGACGTCGACCTGGCGGGGATCGGCGCCCGGCTGGACGAGGCGTCCTACATCATCACGGACGCCGCCACCGAACTGGCCTCCTACGCCGAGTCGGTGGAGGCCGACCCCGCACGGCTGGCCGTGGTGCAGGAGCGTCGCGCCCTGCTGACCCAGCTGAGCCGCAAGTACGGCGAGACCACCGACGAGGTGTTGGCCTGGGCCGAGAACGCGGCCAAACGCCTGGCCGACCTGGAGGGCGACGACGAACGCATCGACGCCCTGCGCACCGAGGCCGAGGAGCTGGCGGCACGGCTGGACGAGGCGGCCACCCGCCTCACGGAGATCCGTGGCGCGGCGGCCGAACGGTTCGGCGTGGCGGTCACCGAGGAACTGACCGCGCTGGCGATGCCGCACGCGCGGGTGAGCGTGCGCATCACCACGGGCGAGGAGTTCGGCCCGCACGGGCGCGACGAGGTGGAGCTGTTGCTGGCCCCGCATCCGAGTTCGCCGCCGTTGGCCCTGAACAAGGGCGCCTCCGGGGGTGAGCTGTCCCGGGTCATGCTCGCCATCGAGGTGGTCTTCGCGGGTGCCGACCCGGTGCCCACGTTCGTGTTCGACGAGGTGGACGCGGGCGTGGGCGGCAAGGCCGCCGTGGAGATCGGCCGCCGACTGGCACGCCTGGCCCAGCGCGCACAGGTCATCGTGGTCACGCACCTTCCGCAGGTCGCGGCGTTCGCCGACGCCCACCTGGTGGTGGAGAAGTCCACGGAGGGTCTGGTGACCGAGAGCGGCGTGGTGCGCCTGGACCGGGACGGGCGGGTGCGCGAACTGTCGCGGATGCTCGCGGGCCTGGAGGACTCGGAACTGGGTCGGGCGCACGCCGAGGAGCTGTTGACCAACGCCGATCCCGAGCGGGCCTACCCGGCCGCCTGATCGGTCGGTTCTCGCCGGACCTCCGCGCCTGGACGTTTCCCGTCGCCGGTGCCCGAATTCGGGCACCGGCGACCTTTTGTCCCGAAAACGCCGATCGGCCTACTGTTGTGACTCCGGGTGAACAAGGTCTGACAGTATGCCACCGATGAAGGTATCGGATGCGTTCAGAGCCACACTGCGATTCCGCCGCTCGGGGGCGGAATCCTCCGCCGGGCTGGTCGCTCCCGTCCGTTCGGACCGTCGTACCAAGAACCTGACCAAACGCCTGCGCCCCGGCGACATCGCCGTGATCGACCACGTCGACCTCGACCGCGTCAGCGCCGAGGCCCTCGTGGGTTGTGGTGTGTCCGCCGTGCTCAACGTGGCCCCCGGCATCAGTGGCCGCTACCCCAACCAGGGCCCCGAACTCATCGTGGGCGCGGGCATCCCCCTCATCGACGACGTGGACCCCGAGGTGTTCACGCGGGTGCGCGAGGGTGAGCGGCTGCGGGTGGAGGGCGACACCCTGTACCGGGGTGAGGAGGTGGTGGCCCGCGGGGTCCGCCAGGACCGCGCGTCCGTCGACGCCGCCATGGAACACGCCCGCGCCGGACTGGCCACCCAGCTGGAGGCCTTCGCCGCCAACACCATGGCCTACCTGCAGCGCGAACGCGACCTGTTGCTGGACGGCATCGGCATCCCCGCCATCGGCACCAGCATGGAGGGGCGCCACGTGCTCATCGTGGTGCGCGGCTACCACTACCGCGAGGACATCGCGGCGCTGCGCCCCTACATCCGCGAGTTCCGGCCCGTCATCGTCGCCGTCGACGGAGGCGCCGACGCGGTCATCGAGGCCGGATTCCGCCCCGACATCATCGTCGGCGACTTCGACTCGGTCTCCGACCGTGCCCTGGCCGGCGGTGCCGAGCTCGTGGTGCACGCCTATCGGGACGGGCGCGCCCCCGGCCTGCAGCGCCTGCGCGACCTGGGCCACGACGCCGTCGTCTTCCCCGCCACCGGCACGAGCGAGGACGTCGCGATGATGCTGGCCGACGGTACCGGGGCCGCGCTCATCGTCGCCGTGGGCACCCACGCCACCCTGGAGGAGTTCCTGGACAAGGGACGTTCGGGGATGGCCAGCACCTTTCTCACCCGGTTGCGCGTGGGCGGCAAGCTCGTCGACGCCAAGGGGGTGAGTCGGCTGTACCGCTCGCGCATCTCGCCGTGGGCACTCTTGGCCCTGGTGGCCGCGTGCCTGCTCACCATCGTGGTCGCCGCGTACTGCTCACCGGCGGGCCAGGTCTACCTCACCTTCCTGGCGGCGCGTTGGGACGCGTTCGTCTACTCGTTGACGGGGCTGCTCACGTGATCGACTTCCGTTACCACCTGGTCTCCATCGTCGCGGTGTTCCTGGCCCTGACGGTCGGACTCGTCCTGGGCACGACCATGCTCCAGGACCCGCTGCTCAACACGCTCCAGTCCGAGACCGCCGACCTGCGCGGCCAGAGCGAGGACCTGCGGGTCGAACGCGACGAGGCCGAACTGCTCAACAACGGCGCCGACCAACTGGTGGAGGCGTCGGCCGGTGACGTGCTCACCGACCGTCTGCACGACGTGGACCTGGTCGTGGTGGCCGCGCCCGGCGCCGACGAGGACGTGGTGCGTGCGCTGGGCACGCGGGCCGAGGACGCGGGTGCGCGGATCGCCGGTCAGGTGTCGGTGGAGGACGCGTTCCTGGACACGGGCGGCTCCACCTTCGTCGACGAGCTCGCTCTGCAGGTCTCCGACACCCCGGGTGACCTCACCGGAGGTCCCTACACCAAGGCCGGGACCGAACTCGGCCGGGCGCTGGCCTCCGACGAGATCCCGGAGGACGAGGACGCGCGGGACGAGGAGGACACCGACCGGGAGGACGAGGCCGAGGACGGCGAGGGCGCCGACGGCGGTCACGACGCGGGCGCCGTCCTGGCCGCCTTCGCGGAGGGCGGCCTGATCACCCTGCACGGATCTCCCGCGGGCTCCGCCGACGCCCTGCTCGTGGTCGCGCCCGACGGGCCCATCGAGGGCGACGTCGAGACCGTCACCACGGCCCTGAACGAACTCACCGGCGCGATGAGCCGACAGGCGGAGGCCACGGTGCTGACCGGTGGCGTCGAGTCCGGTCGTGAGGGGGGTCTGCTCCACCGGGCCCTGGCCGAGGAACCCGCCTTCAGCACCGTGGACGTGGCCGGCCGGCCCGCCGGCGACGTCGTGGTCATGCTCTCCCTGGCCGAGTCCCTGGAGGGCGGTCGCGGCGCCTACGGCGTCGGCGAGGGCACGTCGGGCTTCCTGCCGGACCCGCTCCCCGAGCCCCGGATCGACCCGGAGGAGGACCCGGAGGTCGACGCCGACGCCGCCTCCGACGACCGTGACGAGGCCCGACGCGCCGGCTCCGGGAACGGGGAGTGAGTCCCGTGCCCGCCTCGGCGGTGACCCTGGCGGTGCGCGGAGCGGCCGGTGCCGCGCTGGGCGGACTGGCCGCCCATGGGGCCTACCGTTGGCTGACCCGGCGGCGCGACGGTCTGTGGGAGCGCGTGAACTTCCGCGGCCGCACCGTAACCCTCCACGAGGGGCCCGCGCTGGCCTCGGGCGTGTGCGCCGCGGCGGCACTCACCCCGGGCGTGCACCCGAGGGTGCGCGCGGCCTCCGCGTTGGCCGCCGCCGGCGCCGCCGCCTTCGGCGCCTACGACGACCTGGTCGGGTCGGCCGAGGCCCGAGGTCTGCGCGGCCACCTCGGGGCCCTGGCACGGGGGCGGGTCACGACCGGTGTCGTCAAGATGGTGGGGATCGGCGCCATCGGCCTGGCCGCCGCCTCCCTGCTCCGCCGCGGACCGGGCGACACCCTGGTCGATGGCGCCCTCATCGCCGCCGGAGCCAACCTGGTCAACCTCCTCGATCTGCGCCCCGGACGCGCCGTGAAGTTCGCACTGCTGGCCGCCGCCCCCGCGCTGGCCACCCCCGCCGCACCGCTGGTCGGACCGGTGGTGGGCGCCTCGGTCGCCCTGCTCCCCGACGAGCTGGCCGAACGCTGCATGCTCGGTGACGCCGGCGCCAACGCCCTGGGCGCGGCCCTGGGCGTGGCCGCGGTGGTCCGTGCGCCCCGACTCGTGCGGCTCGCCCTGCTCGGCGTTGTGGTCGGTCTGACCCTGGCCGGAGAGGTCACCAGTTTCTCCCGGGTGATCGAGCGGGTGCCGGTGCTGCGCCACCTGGACCACTGGGGCCGGACGGAGGCAGAGGAGACCGCCCCGGGGGCGTCCACGGTGCCGACGTGACGCGGGGGGTCGCCGCGGCGGCCGCGCTCATCGCCGTGGTCACCGTGGGGGCGCGGTTGGCCGGCTTCGGCCGCACGGTCGTCTTCTCCCAGACGGTCGGCGACACCTGCCTGGGCACCGCCTACGTCACCGCGAACCAGCTGCCGGCGGTCCTGTTCGAGATCGTCATCGGCGGCGCCCTGACCGCCATGGTGGTGCCGGTGCTGGCCGCCGCCGTCGACCGGGGCGATCGCGCGCAGGTGCGGCACACCACCTCGGCGCTCATCACCTGGGTACTGGTGCTGTCGCTGCCGCTGGCCGCCCTGTTGGCGCTGGCGTCGGTTCCGACGATGGCGCTGATGCTGGGGTCGGGCACCGGGTGCGACCACACCGCGCTGCTCTCTTTGGCCGCCCGCATGCTGGTGGTGTTCGCGCCCCAGATCGTCTTCTACGGGTTGGCGGCCGTGCTCTACGGGGTGCTGCAGGCGCACCGGCGCTTCCTGGGGCCGGCACTGGCCCCGTTGGTCTCCAGCCTCGTGGTGATCGCCGCCTACCTGGCGTTCGTTCCTCTCGGCGCCGACCACCGGCAGGGGTTGACGGACCTGCCCCTGTCGGCGGAGCTCACCCTGTCCCTGGGGACCACGGTCGGGGTGGTGGCGCTGTTCGTCACCGCGCTGGTGCCCGCCCGAGGCCTGGACCTGCGCGTCCGACCCCGGTTCACCTTCCCCCCGGGCGTGGGGGAGCGGGTGCGCGCCCTGGCGTTGGCGTCCCTGCTGCCGTTGGTGGCCATGCAGGTGTCCCTGCTGCTCGCGGTGGCCCTGGCCAACTGGGGCGGTGGCGCGGGCGCGGCCGTGCTGTACAGCTACGCGTGGGCGCTGTTCACCCTGCCCTACGGCGTGATCGCGGTGCCCATCGCCACCAGCGCCTTCACGGCGTTGGCGGTGGCGCACGCCGAGGACGACCGGAACGGTTTCGCCCGACTGTCGGCGGCCGCGGCGAGGGCCACCGTGGTGATCACGGCCGCGGTCGGTACCGGTCTGGCGGCGGCCGCGGGCCCGGTGGCGCTCGTCTTCGCGCGGGTCGACCCCCCGCCCCTGGAACGGGCCCTGCTCGCCTACGCCCCGGGGGTGGTGGGTTTCGCGCTGGTGGCCCTGCTGAGCAGGGCACTGTACGCCTCCCACCACGGTCGGCTCGCGGCCACCGCCCAGGTCGTGGGGTGGCTGGTCGTCATGGCGTGCGCGGGCGCCCTGGTGTGGGCGGCGCCCGCGGGGTGGGCCATCGCGGGGCTCGGCGCGGGGACCACGGTGGGACTGTCCCTGGGCGCGCTCCTGCTGTGCGCGGGTGTGGTGCGCGTGCACGGACGGGACGCCCTGGCCGGGCTTCCGCGTTCCCTGACGGCCGCGCTGCTCGGAGGGGTCGCCGGGATCCTCGGCGGCCGTGCCGTGGCGCACGTGCTGGAACCGACCGGCGTCGGGGCGGCGGTGGGGGCGGCGCTGGCCTCCGGAATGTCGGCCCTGGTGGTCTTCTGTGCGGTGGCCGCGCTGGTGGACCGTACGGCGGTGCGCGTGGTCCTCGGTCGGACCCGTGACGTACTCGAACGCAGGAAGGAGACACGGTGAACGGCAGGATCGCCTTGGTGATCGGGACCAGCACCGGAGGGGTGGGACGCCACGTGCGGTCGCTGGGGGAGGGGCTGCTCCGACGCGGCCACAGGGTGGTGGTGGTCGGGCCCCCCGAGGCCGAGCGGGAGTTCGCCTTCGGTGAGGCGGGGATGCGTTTCGCACCGGCACGGATCGGCGCCGCACCGTCGTGGTCCGACCCTCGGGTGGTGCTGCGACTGCGCGCCCTGTTGGGCGCCGCGGACGTGGTGCACGCGCACGGGTTGCGCGCCGGGGCCCTGTGCGCGCTGGCCGGGGTGCGGCCTCTGGTGGTGACCGCCCACAACGCCCCGCCGTCGGTGGACGGTCCCCTGGCGGCGGCCTATCCGGTACTGGAGAAGATCGTGGCGCTGCGCGCCGACACGGTGCTCGGGGTCTCCGGTGACCTGGTGGAACGCCTGCGCGCGGCCGGCGCCGAGGACGCGCGCAGGGCGGTGGTGGCCGCCCCGGAGACGGGACGGCCGCTCAAGGGGCGGGAGGAGACCCGCCGCGACCTGGCGGTGCTGCCGGAGCGCCCCCTGCTGCTCACGGTGGCGCGGCTCGCCGAGCAGAAGGGCCTGGACGTGCTCCTGGAGGCGGCGCCGGCGATCACCGACCGGGTCCCCGAACCGGTGGTGGCGATCGCCGGGGACGGGCCGTTGTGGGGGGAACTGCACGACGCGGCCGCCGGGATGGACGTGGACGTGCGCATGCTGGGGCGGCGCGCGGACGTGGCGGACCTGCTGGCCGCCGCCGACGTGTTCTGCCTCACGAGCCTGTGGGAGGGGCCCTCCCTGGTGATCATGGAGGCCCTGCGCGCCGGGCTGCCGGTGGTGGCGACCAGGGTGGGCGGCATCCCCGACCTGTACGCGGGCACCGTGCTGATGGTGCCCCCGGGCGACGCCCGCGCGTTCGCCGCGGCGGTCGGGCGGGTGCTCGACGACCCGGCCCTGGCCGAGGACCTGCGCGCACGTTCCCGCGCGGCGGCGCGGACGCTGCCCACCGAAGAGGACGCGGTGGAGTCGGCGTGCGCCGTCTACAAGGCGGTGGCGCGATGGTGAGCCCGCTCCGCGAGGAACCCCCGGACCGTTGGGGCGGGATCGGCGACGGATATCGCCGCGGTCTGTTGCATGTGTCCCCGACGTCTGTGCGATACCTCCGCCCCGGTGACTTCCCCGGGGACACGGTTCATGGCATCCTGAGGATCGGTTCGTATCGCGTACTCTGTTCGGGTGCGCTTTACGCGCCTGCTTCACCACGTGAGGGGAGTATCCCTGTCGCGGCGGCGCCGTCATCACGGAGTACAACGACGTATTCCCGGTTCCGTCGGTCCGCACCGTTCGGGTGCGGGCGGGAGAGACCTCCGGTTCATTACCGTGCGCGCACAACGCTCGCGCGTACCGACCGGAGGAGAATCCGTCCGTGAACGTTCCCCTGTGGATTTGGGCTGCCACGATCGCGGTCATGATCCTGATCCTGACCCTGGATCTGATCATCGTCGACCACCCGTGGAGCAAGACCAAGGGCCCCAAGGAATTCGGGATGAAGCAGGCCGCCTGGTGGGCGGTCTTCTATATCGGCATCGCCGTGGTCTTCGGTTTCGGTGTCATGTACTTCGGCGGGCTGACCTCGGGAGCCGAGTACTTCGCCGGGTTCGTCACCGAGAAGAGCCTGAGCATCGACAACCTGTTCGTCTTCTATCTGTTGATGACGGGTTTCGCGGTCCCCAAGAAGTACCAGCACGAGGTCCTGCTGGTCGGCATCGTCATCGCCATCGTCATGCGCGGCATCTTCATCGTCCTGGGCGCGCAGGTCATCAACGCCTGGAGCGAGGTCTTCTACCTCTTCGGCGTCTTCCTCATCTACACCGGTTACAAGATCATCCGGGATCACCTCAAGGGTGACGAGGAGGAGAAGGACTTCACGCAGACCCCGGTGGTCCGCCTGGTCAAGCGCTTCTGGCCGGTGACGAAGGACTACCACGGCGCCAAGCTCACCGTGAAGCTCGACGGTCGCCGCCACGTCACCCCGATGCTGCTGGTCATCGTCGCCATCGGCGTCATCGACCTGGTGTTCGCCGTCGACTCCATCCCGGCGATCTTCGGTCTGACCCAGGACGCCTACATCGTCTTCACCGCCAACGCCTTCGCCCTCATGGGCCTGCGTCAGCTGTACTTCCTACTGGCCGGTCTGATGGACCGCCTGGCCTACATCAGCTGGGGTCTGTCGGCGATCATGGTCTTCATCGGCGTGAAGATGATCCTGCACGCCCTGCACGAGAACGGTGTGCACGTCATCGAGGTCGGTATCGGCACCTCGCTGACCGTGATCCTCGGCATCATGACCATCACCATCGTGGGCAGCCTGATCAAGTCCCGGTCCGACTCCGACAAGCAGATCGAGGTCGAGGTGGACCGCCCGGCCGACCGCTCCTGACCGGACCGGCCGCGGGAAGGGCCCCGCGACCGAGAAAGTTCGAGAGAACGCCGCGATTTCGAACGGCTGTTCGTCTATAGTGGTGGTGCCCTTGACGCTCCGGCGTCAGGGGCACCACCACTTCTGCGTGGTGGAAGAAACCGTCACGGGCGATCGTTAGTCTTGTGGACGGGGGAGGAGCCACTCTCCCCTCATCCCTCCGAAGCGGCCCGGATCCGAGGCCGCCGCGGCCCGGACGGGCCCGCGACCGCCGTACCGCGAAGCCGCACACGGGTCAGCCGACGTCATGCGACGTGGTTCGACGTCCTGTGCGTCACAGCCGAAGGATGTCTCACTCGATGGTCGAACAACTGGTGGTCCGTGGAGCACGGGAGCACAACCTCAAGGACGTCTCCCTCGACCTGCCCCGCGACTCCATGATCGTGTTCACGGGTCTGTCCGGGTCGGGCAAGTCCTCGCTCGCCTTCGACACGATCTTCGCCGAGGGGCAACGACGCTACGTCGAGTCGCTCTCGGCGTACGCACGGCAGTTCCTCGGTCAGATGGACAAGCCCGACGTCGACTTCATCGAGGGCCTCTCGCCCGCGGTCTCCATCGACCAGAAGTCCACCAGCCGCAACCCGCGCTCCACCGTCGGCACCATCACCGAGGTCTACGACTACCTGCGTCTGCTGTGGGCGCGCGTGGGGGTGCCGCACTGTCCCGAGTGCCACCGCGAGATCGCCCGGCAGAGCCCCCAGCAGATCGTGGACCGGGTCATGGAGATGACCGAGGGCACCCGCTTCCAGGTGCTCGCCCCGGTCGTGCGCGGACGCAAGGGCGAGTACGTGGAGCTCTTCAAGGACCTGCAGTCCAAGGGCTACACCCGCGCCATGGTCGACGGCGACGCGGTCCGTCTGGACGAGGCGCCCAAACTGGGCCGCTACGACAAGCACGACATCGCCGTGGTGGTGGACCGGCTCAGCGTGAAGCCGAGCTCCCTGGGCCGGCTCACCGACTCGGTCGAGACGGCCCTGAAGCTGGCCGGGGGCACCATCGTCCTGGACTTCGTCGACCTGGACGCCGAGGACCCCGAGCGCGAGAAGGTCTTCTCCGAGCACCTCTACTGCCCCTACGACGACCTCTCCTTCGAACAGCTCGAACCGCGTTCCTTCTCCTTCAACGCCCCCTACGGCGCCTGCGCCGACTGTTCCGGTCTGGGCACCCGCATGGAGGTCGACGCCGACCTGCTCGTGCCCGACCCCGAGAAGACCCTGGCCGAGGGCGCCATCGCCCCCTGGTCCGGGGGGCCCAACGGCGGCTACTGGGAACGCATCCTCAAGGCGCTCGGCGAGGCGATCGGTTTCGACCTGGACACCGCCTGGGAGCGGCTGCCCAAACAGGCCCGTAAGGCGATCCTCGAAGGACACCCCACCCAGGTCCACGTCAGCTACCGCAACCGGTACGGGCGCAGCCGCTCCTACTACACCGACTTCGAGGGCGTGGTGCCGTGGGTGCGACGCCGCCACTCCGAGGTGGAGAGCGATCACACGCGCGAACGCCTCGAGGGCTACATGCGCACCGTGCCCTGCCCCACCTGTGAGGGCACCCGGCTCAAGCCGGTGGTGCTCGCGGTGACCATCGGCGGTAGGTCCATCGCCGAGGTCGCCGCCATGTCGCTGCGCGAGAGCGCCGCGTTCCTGGCCGACCTCAAGCTGTCCGACCGCGACATGGTCATCGCGGCCCAGGTCCTCAAGGAGATCAACGCCCGTCTGGGCTTCCTGCTGGACGTGGGGCTGGACTACCTCAGCCTGGCCCGCTCCTCGGGGTCGCTGTCGGGCGGCGAGGCCCAGCGCATCCGTCTGGCCACCCAGATCGGTTCCGGCCTGGTGGGGGTCCTCTACGTCCTGGACGAGCCTTCCATCGGTCTGCACCAGCGGGACAACGCGCGCCTGCTGGAGACCCTCCAGCGCCTGCGCGACATCGGCAACACCCTCATCGTGGTCGAACACGACGAGGACACCATCCGCGCCGCCGACTGGATCGTGGACATCGGCCCCGGCGCCGGTGAGCACGGCGGCCACGTCGTGGTCTCCGGCATCGTCGACGAACTGTTCACCTCCACCGACTCGCTCACCGGCGACTACCTCGCCGGACGGCGCTCCATCGCGCTGCCCGAGAGCCGCCGCCCCCTCACCCGGGGGCACGAGCTCGTGGTGCGCGGGGCCCGGGAGAACAACCTCCACGGCATCGACGTCGCCTTCCCGCTGGGCGTGTTCACCGCCATCACCGGTGTGTCCGGTTCGGGCAAGTCCACGCTGGTCAACGAGATCCTGTACAAGGCGCTGGCCAAGGAGCTCAACGGTGCGCGCGACGTGCCCGGGCGGCACCTGCGGGTCAACGGCATGGGCAAGGTCGACAAGGTGGTGCACGTCGATCAGAGCCCCATCGGTCGGACCCCGCGGTCCAACCCGGCCACCTACTCCGGCGTCTTCGATCACGTGCGCAAGCTCTTCGCGCAGACCACCGACGCCAAGACGCGCGGATACCAGCCGGGGCGGTTCTCCTTCAACGTCAAGGGCGGCCGGTGCGAGGCGTGCTCCGGTGACGGCACGCTGAGGATCGAGATGCAGTTCCTGCCCGACGTGTACGTCCCCTGCGAGGTGTGCCACGGCGCCCGTTACAACCGAGAGACGCTGCAGGTCAAGTACAAGGGCAAGAACATCTCCGAGGTGCTCGACATGCCCATCTCCGAGGCGCTGGAGTTCTTCGAGCCGGTCAACGCCATCCGCCGCCACCTGCAGACCCTGGCCGACGTCGGGCTCGGGTACGTGCGGCTGGGTCAACCCGCCACCACGCTCTCGGGGGGCGAGGCCCAGCGGGTCAAGCTCGCCGCCGAGCTGCAGCGTCGTTCCACCGGACGTACCGTCTACGTGCTGGACGAGCCCACCACCGGTCTGCACTTCGAGGACATCCGCAAACTGCTGGGGGTGCTCGACCGACTCACTCAGAGCGGCAACACGGTGATCGTCATCGAGCACAACCTCGACGTCATCAAGACCGCCGACCATGTCATCGACATGGGGCCCGAGGGCGGTTCCGGTGGCGGTGGCGTCGTGGCCCAGGGCACCCCCGAGGAGGTCGCGGCGGTCGCCGAGTCCTACACCGGACAGTTCCTCGCCAAGATGCTCTGAACCACCGACGGCCCTCACCGAGCCCGCGCCCGACCGATCGGGCGCGGGCTCGGTCATCGTGGGCGGCATGATCGGACGACTGCGCGCGGTGACCATCGACTGTCCCGACCCCTCCTCCCTGGCCGACTTCTACGCCGGGCTCCTGGGGCTTCCGGTGATCGAACGCGGCTCCGCGTGGGCGAAGATCGGGGAGCGGGGTGGACTCCGGATCGACTTCCAGCGGGTCGACCCCTATCGGTCCCCGGCCTGGCCGGACCCCGAACGCCCCCAGCAGTTGCACTTCGAGATCGTGGTCGAGGACATCGAGGCCGCGGAGGCGCGGGTCCTGCGGTGGGGCGCCCGGCTCTTGGCCAGGGTCGAGGAGGATCCGGCGAACCTGTACCGGGTCTACGCCGACCCCGCCGGACACCCCTTCTGTCTGGAGTTCACCGCCTGAACCCCGAGGTTCGGGGGCGCACCCCTTCCTTCGGGCGACGATCGACGGTTGAATACCTCTCACCCCGCTGAGAACCGTTTCCCCCGAGCCGCGTGTGGCGGCCGGTCCCCGGGACCGTGCCCGCTCCGCCCCCGCATGCTCACGAGTCAGAGAGGGCCGTGTGCCTCTTTACCGCGAGTTCACCAAGACCCGGTCGCAGAAGCTTCCGCCCGGCGAGTGGCGCAGTCTCAGGTTCGACGTCGATCACGAGGGCCGCGAGGGCGGGTTCTACGCCCTGGTCGGTCAGGACGAACCGCACGGAGCCGTGTACGACGTGTCCGTGGGGATCGTCCTCGACGGGGTCGACCCCGGGGCCGAGGTCCAGCTACGGGCCAGTGAGTACGTCAAGGCCCAGGACGACTGGGTCGTGGCCCGTGAACGGCCGATCGACAGTCCCGTGCACGCCGACGGCAGGGCGCACTTCACCTACTCCTGGAAGGGTTTCCTGCAACCGGGCCGTCGGGTCCGGATCAGGGTGGTCCAGTACGGACGTTCCCACGCGGTGATCCTCGGGGCCGAGGCGACCGCGGTCTTCTGGCCCGAGGGCGGGATCGACGCGGGGCCGGAGTATCCGGGTTCCGCGCACGTACCGGGGCCGCCCGGTCCTGCTCCCGCGCCGTACGGATGGCGGGAGCCGTATCCGCCGTACCCGCCCGTGGAGGGCCACCAGCGGCCCTTCCCGCCCGAGGGCCCCGCGCCCGGTACCGGAGACCCGTACGGCCCCCGATAGGGGTCGGTGACCCCCGCTCCGGCCCACCACGACACGCGTCGCGGTGGGCCGGAGCGTGGTGATGCATCCCCGCACGTGCTCCTTCGGCGTGCGCGGGAACGCCACCGTGACCCCGGGGTGGGGGCGCCCCCGTCGTCGCCGGTCGCGTCGGTCCCACCGCGGGAGCGCCCGGGCGTGCGGTGGCTCCACGGGCCCCGGCGAGGCCACCGGTGTCGGTGACCGTGCGCGGCCGGAACCGATGGCGCCCCCGTGCCGCGGGTCCGCCGCGCCGATCCGCGCGCGCCGTCGATGCCCCGTGAAGGCGTGCGTCGCCTTCCGGGTGCTCCCGGCTCCGGCACGCGGTGCGGTTCCACCCCCGACATGTGTCCCGCCAGGCCTCTGAGCCAAGCATGTGAGGCGGGTCACATGTATCTCCGCCATGATCCCAAAACCCCTGGTCAGGGTTCCCTTGCGGGCAACAATTGTCGTGCGGCAATAAAAATCGGGTGAGAGCGCTTTGGGGTGACATTCCTGGGCATGGTCACCCACATCGTCCCCCTCTGACCTCGTGCGTTCCATCTGGGCTCCGCGGTCGGAAGAAACACCGGGGCGAGTCATGTAGTGGAGAGAGCACTGGGGGTTCTCTGTTGTTCCAGTCCGTCGAAGTAGAGACGTCGTCTCGCACCGAAGCCACCGCGCAGGGTCCCGTCCCCCCGCCCCGCAGGCCGGTCGAGGACGTCATCCTGCAAGAGGAGTCGGACGAGGATCTCCTCGCCCGCCTCAAGGACCTGGACCGGCATGAGCCGTTCGCGCAGCTCCTGTGCGAACGGCTCATCCGGCGGGTCCGGCCTCTGGTCAAGAGGATCGCCCTGGACTACCGCAACAAGGGTGAGCCCATCGAAGACGTGACGCAGGTCGCCATGGAAGGCCTGCTCAAGTCCATCCGGGGGTTCGACCCCGGACGCGGCACGTCCTTCGTCGCCTACCTGCGGCCCACCGTCCACGGGGAGATCAAGCGGCACTTCCGAGACCACACGTGGGCCGTCCACGTTCCCCGGCGGCACCAGGAGGATCGGATCAGGCTGCGACGGGTCATGGCCGACTTCCAACAGGACCACTCCCGTCGGCCCACGAGGGAGGAGTTGGCCCGGGTGATGGGGCTGACCGAGGGCCAGGTCACCGAACTCCTGCAGGCGGTCGAGGCCTATCGGACCCATTCGATGGACCGGCCCGAAACGGCGGAGGAACTGGGGTCGGACCCCCGGTTGGGTATCGAGGACCCCGGTTTCGAACGGGTCCTGCAGAGAGAGTCCCTGCGCCCCGCTCTGGCGCGCCTGGACGCCCGCGCGCGTGCCATCGTGCGGATGCGCTTCTTCGGCGAATGCACGCAGCGGGAGATCGGTGAACGCCTGGGCTGTTCCCAGATGCACGTTTCGCGATTGCTGCGGGAGGTCCTGGACACGCTCCGCGCCGAGGTCACCGTTCTCGCCCCCGAGACCCCCGAAGCGAGGGGGCAGGGGAGTCCGGTGGACGCCATGGCGTGATCGGCGCGCACCGCCGGCACCCTCCTCGTGGTGCCGCCGGTGGGGGAGTCGATGGCGCGGACTCTCCCGTCGGGTGCGGTGCGCGAGGTCGTGCCCCTGCCCGCCCGTCGCGATGACGGCACGGGCGCACGATGAGCGCGGTCGTCGGTCGGGGGCGCCCCGCCCGCTCACGGTCGACGCGTCCACGCTCGCGGGAGTGGTCTCCCGTCACGAACCACCGGAGGGAGGCACACCCGCCGCGTCCGAGGGCCGTCGGCACCGCCGGCGTCCCCGCCCGTCCCCGCGACCGCGCGGGCGCACCGCCCCGGCTCCGCGCACCACGTTCCGCACCACCCCGTGACCATCACGGGCCTCGGCCCCTCGCCGAGACCCGGAAGGAGGCCCCACATGACCGTGTCCGACCTGCCCGACGGCGACGGCGTCGACGCCGCGACCCCGCTGGTGTCCGCCCGCGCACCGGAGGGGCGGGCCGCCGAGCTCGCCGCCCACCGACTGTCCGCGACCGTCTACCGGCACCACATCCGCCGGAGCCTGCGGGAGACCGCCCTGTGACCAGGGCCGGGGAACCGGCCGGGGCGCCCTTGGCCGGGTCGTCGCGCCGGTGGTACCCGCCATATCCGTCGCCGGAGCGCCACCACTGGTCCCTTCCGCCCGCAAGCCCCGCCCCTCACGGTCTTCGGTAGGGGGTCGGGACCGGGCACCCGATCCGGCCTACTACAGTTCGTAGTGGATAAACAGGCGCAGGTGAGGAGCGTTCGGTCGTGGCCGGAATGAGGACATGCGGGTGCGGGGTGAGCAGGCGGCGCCTGTTCGGTACGGCGGGGGCCGCCGCGAACCGCAGGAGGTCCGGCGCGGCCACGTGGTCGGTCAGACCACCGACGTCCCCGAGGGCGGCGGTGCGGTGTTCAGCCACAGCAAGCTGGTGGTCACCCAGCCCGAGAAGGGCGAGTACAAGGCCTTCAGCGCCGCCTGCACCCATGGAGGATGCACCGTCCAGGAGGTGGAGGACGAGCTGATCCGCTGCCTGTGCCACGGCAGCGAGTTCGACTACGTCTCCGGGGACCCGGTGGCCGGGCCCGCCAAGGACCCGCTGGAGTCGTTCACCGTCAGCATCGACGGGACCGACATCATCCTCGACTAGACCGGGTGCGGCGAGGCACCGGGTGGGTGTTCGGGTGCCGCCGAGGCCCCGAGGGTTCCCGCACGGCCGTGGGGAGCCCGAACACGGTCGAAGCGTGGCGTGGCCCCGAGGAACACGTCCTGGACGTCGCGGAGAAAAAAAGAGCCCCGCCGGGCGCGACCCGGCGGGGCTCCTACGTGTGCGGGGGATCAGACCTCTTCGGGGTCGCCCGAACGTGCGCTTCCGTTGGTCTCGCGTGTGGCGCCGGAGGCGGCGGTTGCGCGGCGGAAGGCGGAGGTGGGGAACTCGGCGGCGTAGAGGGACTCGTCCGGCTCGCCGCCGGTGACGAACTCGGTGCGCCTGCGCGGCAGGGAGTTCGGGTAGTGCGTGACCAGCCAGGAGATCAGGTGCTCGCGGATCTCGCAGGCGATGTTCCACTGGTCGCCGGTGTCGGCGGCGGTGGCGACCACACGGACCATGACCTCGCCGGTGTCGCTGACGTCCACGACCTGGCAGGACCAGCTGCGACCGTCCCAGTGCCGGCTGGAGGTGATGAGGGTGCCGGCCTCCTCACGGAGCTCGGCGATCGGCACCTGCCAGTCCAGGGGGAACTGGACCTTGGCGGTGATGTTGGTGCCGGACTTGGTCCAGTTCTCGAAGCTGGTGGTGGTGAAGTTGGCGACCGGGACCACCAGTCGGCGCTCGTCCCAGATCTTGATGGTGACATTGACCAGGCTCAGCTCCTCGACCCGGCCCCACTCGCCCTCGACCACGACGACGTCGCCGATGCGCAGGGCGTCGCTGAAGGCCAACTGGAGACCCGCGAACAGGTTGCCCAGGGTCGACTGGGCCGCCACACCGGCGACGATACCGATGACGCCGGCCGAGGCCAGGAGTCCGGCGCCCAGCGCCTTGACGGCGTCGAAGGTGAAGAGGACGGCGGCGATGGCCAGGACCACGATGACGGAGGTGATGACCCGGCGCAGGAGGCGTACCTGGGTCTGGAGCCTGCGGGCGCGGCGGTCGGCGTCCGCGTTGTTGAGGGACAGACGCTGCAGCACCATGTCGGTGGCGGCGTAGGCCAGACTGATGCCCAACGCCGTCAGCGTGCAGATCATCAGGATGTCCATCGCGTGGGAGATGGTCCCGAAGGTGCTTCTGCCCACCTCCTGCACGCTGGGCAGCGCCAGGTTGGCGCCGACCACGGCGGCCGCGGTGTAGGCGGTCACCGCCGACCGGGAGACCACGTAACGGGCCATCGGCCAGAGCTTGCCCAACTTGTGGTTGAGCAGCCAGTGCACCACGAACACCAGGGTCATGGAGACCGCGACGGCGATGCCGATCGCGATCCAGTGCGCAACGGTCACGGCGTGGAGCCCCCTTGTCGTCGATGTCGGGAAGTTGTGGCGTTACCCGCCCAACCTAGACCATGTGGATATCCAATCGTGACGTTTGGGTGGGCGATCTTCCCGAAGTGAGCCGGTCCACGGACCGGTGTGAGCCGGACCGGTGGCCGATCGTCCCCCGGACCCACCAGAATGGGGTCATGGCTGCGACTCCTCACCTGCGACCGGCACCCGGATCGATCCCGACCGAACCCGGTGTCTACCGCTTCCGGGACGCCGCGGGTCAGGTCATCTACGTGGGCAAGGCCAAGAACCTGCGCGCGCGTTTGTCCTCCTACTTCCGGGACTTCGCCGGGCTGCACCCGCGCACCCAGCAGATGGTCTCCACCGCCGCCGACGTCGACTGGACGATCGTCGGTACCGAGGTCGAGGCGCTCCAGCTGGAGTACTCCTGGATCAAGCAGTACAACCCGCGCTTCAACGTCAAGTACCGCGACGACAAGAGCTACCCGTACCTGGCGGTGACCCTCAACGAGGAGTTCCCCCGGGTGCAGGTGATGCGCGGCGCCAAGCGCAAGGGCGTGCGCTACTTCGGTCCGTACTCGCACGCCTGGGCCATCCGCGAGACGGTCGACCTGCTGCTGCGGGTCTTTCCGGTGCGCACCTGCTCGGCGGGGGTGTTCCGGGGCGCGCGCAACAGTGGGCGTCCCTGCCTGCTCGGCTACATCGGCAAGTGCGTCGCCCCGTGCGTGGGCAAGGCCTCACCCGAGGAGCACCGGGACCTGGCGGAGGACTTCTGTTCCTTCATGGCCGGTGACACCGGGCGGTTCATCCGCGAGCTGGAGACCCGCATGAGGGACGCCGCCGGGGAGCAGGAGTACGAACGGGCCGCGCGGATCCGTGACGACATCGAGGCCCTGCGCGCCGCTCTGGAGAAGCAGGCGGTGGTCCTGCCCGACTCCACCGACTGCGACGTCATCGCCATGTCCGAGGACCCCCTGGAGGCGGCGGTCCAGATCTTCCACGTGCGCGGTGGCCGGATCCGAGGCCGGCGCGGATACGTGGTGGACCGCGTCACCGACGCCGACACCGACGAGCTCATGCAGACCTTCCTGCGCCAGATCTACGGTGCGTTGGACGGTGAGGAGGAGACCGAGGGCACCGGCACCTCGGTGCCCCGTGAGGTCCTGGTCTCCCACGAACCCGCCGACCGCGAGGCCGTCGCCCGGTGGTTGTCCGAGCACCGGGGCTCCACGGTGGACCTGCGGGTGCCGCAACGGGGCGACAAGAAGTCCCTCATGGAGACGGTCGACAAGAACGCCCGTGAGGCGCTGGCCCGGCACAAGACCCACCGCGCCGGCGACCTCAGCACCCGCTCCCGCGCCCTCAACGAGATCCAGGAGGCCCTGGACCTGCCCGAGGCCCCGCTGCGCATCGAGTGCTTCGACATCTCCAATCTGCAGGGCGAACACGTCGTCGCCTCCATGGTGGTGTTCGAGGACGGGTTGGCCCGCAAGTCCGAGTACCGCCGTTTCTCGGTCCGCGGCAGCGGCGAGGGCGGCGACGAACAGCACGACGTGGCCGCCATGTACGAGGTGGTCAGGCGACGGTTCCGCCGCTACCTGGACGAGAGCGCGCGTGCCGGCGAACTCGCCCGCATGGGGGAGACCGGTGACCACGACGGACACGAGGGCGCCTCCGAGGGCGAACCCGCGCCCGGCCGGTTCGCCTACCCGCCCAACCTGGTGGTGGTGGACGGCGCCCGGCCGCAGGCCGAGGCGGCGCGGCGCGCCTTGGACGAACTGGGCATCGAGGACGTGGCGGTGTGCGGTCTGGCCAAGCGGCTGGAGGAGGTGTGGCTCCCCGACGACGAGGATCCGGTGATCCTTCCGCGCAACGGGGAAGGTCTCTACCTGCTCCAACGGGTGCGCGACGAGGCCCACCGCTTCGCCATCCGCTACCACCGACAAAAACGCGCGAAGGCGCTCACTGGCAGCAGCCTCGACGAACTGTCCGGTCTGGGACCGGCCCGGCGGAGCGCCCTCATCAAGGAGTTCGGTTCGGTCAAGCGACTGGCCGCGGCCAGCGCGGAAGAGATCGCAGCCGTGCCCGGCATCGGCCCCAAGCTGGCCGAGGTCGTGCACGAGCACCTGTCCGGCGGCCCCGCCGGACACGGTGGCCAAGCATCAGGGGCGATGGCAAGGCAGAGTACGGACGGGGGAGGAGACACATGACGGTCGAACTGGGTGGGGAACTGCCACCCGAGGTGGTCATCGTCACCGGGATGTCCGGTGCGGGCCGCAGTACGGCGGCCCGAGCCCTGGAGGACCTGGACTGGTTCGTGGTGGACAACCTGCCACCGGGGCTGTTGCCCACGATGATCGAGCTGGCGGGACGCACCTATGGTGCGGTGCCGCGGGTGGCGGTGGTGGTGGACGTGCGTTCGCTGGCCTTCACCGAAGACCTGCTGTCCACGGTCGAGGAGCTGCGCAAGCGCGACATCACCGCGCGGGTGCTCTATCTGGAGGCCTCCGACGAAGCACTGGTCCGCCGCTTCGAGGGGGTGCGACGGCCCCACCCCCTCCAGGGCGACGGGCGGCTCACCGACGGCATCACCCGGGAACGGGAGACCCTGCGCGCGATCCGCGGGGAGGCGGATCTGGTCATCGACACCTCCCAGCTCAACGTGCACCAGCTCAAGGCCAGGGTGATCGGGTTCTTCGGGGAGAGCGACGAGGCGCGCACCCGCGCCAACGTGGTCTCCTTCGGGTTCAAGCACGGTCTGCCGGTCGACGCCGACCTGGTGCTGGACTGTCGCTTCCTGCCCAACCCCCACTGGGTGCCCGAGCTCAGACCCATGAACGGGCGCGACGAGCCGGTGCGCGACTACGTCCTCTCCCAGGACGGGGCGAAGGAGATGCTGGAGGCCTACATCGAGGTGCTCAAGCTCACCATCGCCGGCTACCAGCGCGAGGGCAAGCACTACATGACCCTCGCGGTGGGCTGTACGGGCGGCAAGCACCGCAGCGTGGCCATGGCCGAGCAGTTCGCCGAGCGCCTCCGTGAACAGGACGTCGACGTGCACGTCGTCCACCGCGACGTCGGCCGGGAGTGACCGAGGGCCCCTCGGCCCGCGCCCGGCCCGGAGCCGGTGGGCGAACCGAGTCGCCAAGAGTGGCGTCTTCCCTTACATTGGCCCGGTCATGGTCGGTCGTCCGGCGCCCCGAGGGGGCCGAACGCGGCGGGCCGGGGGCGTGGCCGGACCGTGCGCACGCCATCGCGGGGTGGTGGGGTCGGGGCGTCCGTTGGACCACGGGACGAGGGGGCAGGCCGAAGGCATGTCGAAGAGCACCGCGCCGGACGGGGATGAGGACTCACGTCCACCCCGGGTGGTCGCGCTGGGGGGCGGGCACGGCCTGTACGCCTCGTTGTCGGCGCTGCGCAGGGTGACCACGGACGTCACCGCGATCGTGACCGTGGCCGACGACGGCGGGTCCAGCGGGCGTCTGCGCGAGGAACTGGGTGTACTCCCACCCGGTGACCTGCGGATGGCGTTGGCCGCCCTGTGCGGGGACGACGAGTGGGGTCACACGTGGACCCAGGTGCTCCAGCACCGCTTCCGTTCCGAGGGGGACCTGCACGGTCACGCCGTCGGCAACCTGTTGATCGTGGCCCTGTGGGAGCTGTTGGGCGATTCGGTGGCCGGCCTGGACTGGGTGGGCCAGTTGCTGGGCGCCCATGGTCGGGTCCTGCCGATGTCGTCGGTGCCGTTGGAGATCTCCGCGGAGGTGGCCGGGGTCGACCCCGACCGTCCGGACGAGCTCACCACCGTGCGCGGTCAGGTCGCCTGCGCGAGCACCAACGGCCGGGTGCGCTCGGTGTCGCTGTTGCCGGAGGAACCCCCGGCCAGCCCCCAGGCGGTCAAGGCGGTCCGGGAGGCCGACTGGGTGGTGTTCGGACCCGGATCCTGGTTCACCAGCGTGCTTCCGCACCTGTTGGTCCCCGAGTTGGCGCACGCCCTCATGACCACCCGGGCCCGGCGGGTGGTGGCGCTGAACCTGTCGCCGCAGAAGGGCGAGACCGACGACTTCCGCCCCGAGACCTACCTGGAGGTGCTGCGCGAGCACGCACCCGACCTGGGGGTGGACGTGGTGCTGGCCGACGCCGGGGCGGTGGAGGACCCGGCCCCGCTGCTGTCGGTCGTGGCCGAACTCGGCGGACGTCTGGAACTGGCCGACCTGAGCCGGGGCGACGGGAGTCCGCGGCACGACCCCGACAAGCTGGCCGCCGCGTTCGAGCGTGTGGTGACCGGCACGGAGGAGCCCAAGCCCGAGGAACCGGACTTTTGGCCCGGCGCCCACGTGCGCACCGAAACCTGAGACGTTCGCGGGTTCGTGTCGCCCTTCCTTCGGGAAGGGCGCTCGCATGGCCGATGATCATCGCATTCACCTGGAACGCGTCTACGACGAGGTCCGTGCCGAGCGACACCCCGGGCAGGAGGACGACCTCCCGCCCGGTCCGCGTTTCCTCGTGGACCGGCTCTGGCCGCGGGGCGTGAGCAAGAGCGCGGTCGAGGGCGACACCTGGCTCAAGGACGTGGCGCCCAGCCCCGCGCTGCGCACCTGGTTCGGGCACGACCCCGACCGCTTCACCGAGTTCGCCGAGCGCTACCGGGCCGAGCTGGAGCGGCGCCCCGAGACGGTCGCACCCCTCCTGGAGGCGGCGCGGCGCGGGCCGGTGACGCTGGTGTACGCGGCCAAGGACACCGAGCACAACCACGCGATCGTGCTCAGGGACCACCTGGAGTCGTTGTTGGACGAGGACGGCGACGGGAGCAATTGACCGCACATCGCCACGAAGGGCGACACGCCGTCTGTGACCTGGGGTTGGGGATCGGCAACACGCCGTGCAGGGGCCGCCCTGAAGGCCCGCGTCACGTAGTCTGCCTTGAGTAGGTCGCCCGATGTCCGTGTCGGGTGACGATGGTCGGTGTCGGGTGTAGGACACCGATTTCCTGGCGGATCTAGGGGAGGATCGCAGCGATGGCGATGACCGGCGTGGTGAAGGACGAGTTGAGCCGCCTGGCGATTCTCAAGCCATGCTGCCGCAAGGCGGAAGTGTCCACCATCCTGCGGTTCACCGGGGGCCTGCACCTGGTCGGTGGTCGGATCGTGATCGAGGCCGAACTCGACACGGGTGCGGCGGCGCGGCGGCTGCGCAAGGACATCTCGGAGGTCTTCGGGCACGAGTCCGAGGTCGTCGTGCTCTCCCCGAGCGGCCTGCGCAAGGGCAACCGGTACGTGGTCCGGGTGATCAAGGAGGGCGAGTCCCTGGCCCGACAGACCGGGCTGGTGGACAACAACGGGCGGCCGGTGCGCGGCCTGCCCCGGCACGTGGTCGCCGGTGGCGCGTGCGACTCCGAGTCGGCCTGGCGCGGGGCGTTCATCGCGCACGGTTCGCTCACCGAACCCGGCCGGTCGATGTCGTTGGAGGTCACCTGCCCCGGTCCGGAGGCGGCACTGGCGCTGGTGGGCGCCGCCCGTCGGCTCAAGGTGCACGCCAAGGCCCGCGAGGTGCGCGGTGTCGACCGGGTGGTGGTCCGTGACGGTGACTCCATCGGTGCGCTGCTGACCCTGTTGGGCGCCCACCAGAGCGTGTTGGCCTGGGAGGAGCGTCGGATGCGCCGCGAGGTGCGCGCCACCGCCAACCGGCTCGCCAACTTCGACGACGCCAACCTGCGGCGCAGCGCCCGGGCGGCCGTCGCGGCGGGCGCCCGCGTGGAGCGCGCCCTGGAGATCCTCGGTGAGGACGCCCCCAAGCACCTGGTGGCCGCCGGTCAGTTGCGGCTCGCGCACAAGCAGGCCTCGCTGGAGGAGTTGGGCCAGCTGTCGGTGCCCCCGCTGACCAAGGACGCCATCGCGGGGCGTATCCGCAGGCTGCTCGCCATGGCCGACAAGCGCGCCGGTGACCTGGGCATCGAGGGCACGGAGGCGAACCTCACTCCGGACATGCTCGTCCCCTGAGCCGAACGACCCCCTGGCCAGGGCCCGACGGTCCTGTCATCACGGGACAACGTCCATGTTCGCCTTTGTTAACTGCGGAAACTCCCGGATAACTTCCGACAATGGTATAGACCTCTCCGTCTCGCAGTGCCAGGATGGGTGACGAATCCGCGAGGGGTGGAAGGGCTCTCAGGCGTGGGGTGCGAACGGTTGTCCGTCGGTACTCCGCTAGGCTCTTTGTGAACACCTGTTATGCGTTCACGCTGGACAACGTGGTCGATCCGGCCCGTTCCGACGGCCGGTCCCCGTGGCGTGGACGCGCGGGTGAAACTGATGTGCGACAAATGAGGAGATTGGTTCCGTGACCATCCGTGTAGGCGTCAACGGCTTCGGTCGTATCGGCCGCAATTTCTGGCGCGCGGTCGCCGCCGGCGACAGCGACATCGAAATCGTCGCGGTCAACGACCTCACCGACACCAAGACGCTCGCGCACCTGCTCAAGTACGACACCGTGCTGGGCACCCTCGACGGTGACGTCGAGGTCGGCGAGGACTACATCCGCGTCGGCGACAAGACCATCAAGGTTCTGGCCCAGCGCGACCCCGCCCAGCTGCCCTGGAGCGACCTGAACGTCGACGTCGTCGTCGAGTCCACCGGCATCTTCACCAAGGCCGAGGACGCCCGGAAGCACATCGAGGCCGGCGCCAAGAAGGTCATCATCTCCGCCCCGGCCAAGGGCGAGGACATCACCGTCGTCATGGGCGTCAACGACGACAAGTACGACGCCGCCGCCCACGACATCATCTCCAACGCCTCCTGCACCACCAACTGTGTGGCGCCCATGGCGAAGGTCCTCAAGGACAGCTTCGGCATCCAGCAGGGCTTCATGACCACGGTGCACGCGTACACCAACGACCAGGTCATCCTGGACTTCCCGCACAAGGACCTGCGTCGCGCCCGTGCCGCCGCGCAGAACATCATTCCCACCAGCACCGGCGCCGCCAAGGCCACCGCCCTGGTCATCCCGGAACTGGCCGGCAAGCTCGACGGCATGGCCATGCGCGTCCCGGTGCCGGACGGCTCCGCCACCGACCTGGTCGTGACCCTGGACCGTGAGGTCACCAAGGACGAGGTCAACGCCGCGTTCAAGACCGCCGCCGAGGGCCCGCTCAAGGACGTGCTCGTCTACACCGAGGACGAGATCGTCTCCTCCGACATCGTCGGCACCTCGCCCTCCTGCACCTTCGACGCCCAGATGACGATGGTCTCCGGTAACACCGTGAAGATCCTCGGCTGGTACGACAACGAGTGGGGCTACTCCAACCGCCTGGTCGACCTGGCCAAGCTGGTCGGCTCCAACCTGTGACCACGGGTCCACACGGCTCGTGACCGCACACGCGTGATCCGGCACCCCTTCCGCCCCGCGCGGTGGGGGTGCCGTCGCGTCCGGGCCCCCGGCCGTCCGTGACCTTCCGACCCCACCAACCCCAACGAGGAGACCAGCATGCGGACGATCGACGACCTCGACGTCTCCGGAAAGCGCGTGTTCGTCCGGGCAGACCTGAACGTGCCCCTGGACGGTGAGCGCATCACCGACGACGGGCGCATCCGGGCCGCCCTGCCCACCATCACCGCGCTGCGCGAGCGTGGCGCCCGTGTCATCGTGGCCGCCCACCTCGGCCGGCCCAAGGGCGCGCCGGACCCGAAGTTCTCGCTCCGTCCCGTCGCCGCCCGCCTGGGGGAGCTGCTCGGCGCCGAGGTCGCGTTCGCGACCGACACCGCCGGTGAGTCGGCCCGCGCCACCTCCGCCGCCCTGGCCGACGGCGACGTCGCGCTGCTGGAGAACGTGCGGTTCGAGCCCGGCGAGACCAGCAAGGACGACGCCGAGCGCGGCGAGCTCGCCGACCGCTTCGCCGGGCTGGCCGACCTGTACGTCGGTGACGCCTTCGGCGCGGTGCACCGTAAGCACGCCAGTGTCTACGACCTGCCCGGCAGGCTCGCGCACGCCGTCGGCGGTCTGGTGCTCACCGAGGTCGAGGTCCTGAAGAAGCTCACCGGCGACCCGCAGCGTCCCTACGCCGTGGTCCTGGGCGGATCCAAGGTCTCCGACAAGCTCGGCGTCATCGACAACCTCCTGGGCACCGCCGACCGTCTGCTCATCGGCGGCGGCATGGTCTTCACCTTCCTCAAGGCCCAGGGGTACGAGGTGGGCTCCAGTCTCCTGGAGGCCGACCAGCTCGACACCGTCCGCGGTTACCTGGAGCGCGCCGAGCGCGAGGGCGTGGAGATCGTGCTGCCGGTGGACGTGATCGCCGCGGAGAAGTTCGCCGCCGACGCCCCGCACGCCGCCGTCGCGGTCGACGCGATCCCGGCCGACCGGATGGGCCTGGACATCGGCCCGGAGAGCCGGCTGCTGTTCGCCGAGAAGCTCGCCGACACCAAGACCGTCTTCTGGAACGGTCCCATGGGCGTGTTCGAGATGGAGCCCTACGCCGGCGGCACCCGCGCCCTGGCCCAGGCGCTCATCGACTCCGACGCCTTCACGGTCGTGGGCGGCGGCGACTCCGCCGCGGCGGTGCGCGCCCTGGGCTTCGACGAGGCGGCCTTCGGTCACATCTCCACCGGTGGCGGTGCCAGTCTGGAGTACCTCGAGGGCAAGCCCCTGCCCGGCATCGACGCCCTCGCCCAGTAGTGACCCCCGGGCCCTCGGGCCCGTCCCACAGACGTGTGTAAGGAAGTGACGACCATGTCCAAGCGCCTGCCGCTCATCGCGGGCAACTGGAAGATGAACAACAACCACCTGGAGGCCATCGCTCTCGTCCAGAAGCTGGCCTTCGCCCTGAACGACAAGGACTACGACAAGGCCGAGGTCGTCGTCCTACCGCCGTTCACCGACCTGCGCAGCGTGCAGACGCTCGTGGACGGTGACCGGCTGAAGATCAAGTTCGGGGCCCAGGACATCTCCGCCCACGACAAGGGCGCCTACACCGGTGAGATCTCCGGTGCGATGCTCGCCAAGCTCGAATGCTCCTACGTCCTGGTGGGCCACTCCGAGCGCCGCGAGTACCACGCCGAGGACGACGTCCTGGTCAACGCCAAGATCAAGGCGGCCTACAAGAACGACATCGTTCCGCTCCTGTGCGTGGGCGAGGGTCTGGAGGTCCGTAAGGCGGGACGCCAGGTCGAGCACGTCCTGGCCCAGCTGGACGGCGCACTCAAGGACATCACCGCCGAGCAGGCCGAGCGCCTCGTCATCGCCTACGAGCCCGTGTGGGCCATCGGCACCGGCGAGGTCGCGACCCCCGAGGACGCGCAGGAGGTGTGCGCGGCCATCCGCGTGCGCCTGGCCGAGCTGTACTCGGCGGAGATCGCCGACGCGGTGCGCGTGCTCTACGGCGGCTCGGTCAAGGGCGACAACGCCCCCGGCATCATGGCCAAGGACGACGTCGACGGTGCCCTGGTCGGTGGCGCCTGCCTCAAGGCCGACGAGTTCGCCAAGGTGATCCGTTTCGATCAGAACGGCTGACCCGACGTCGTGTTTCGTCCCGCCCGTCACGCTCCGATGTCCAAGCGTGACGGGCGGGGTGCCCGACGGGTGCGCTGTTCGGGCTAGACTTCGCTGAGGGGTTCACCGTGCCTCGCGGTTTCCCCACCCGTGTCCGTAGGGCGCGGTAAAATCCGAAAACGTCCCCGGCTCTCCTCCTTCCACGGCTCGCCTCCGGACGACACCCTCGTGTCGTCGCAGGTCGCGGGTGGTGACCGAGAGGGTCGAGGTGTCCATCCCCCCGCTGCGGGGTCGAGCTACGGGTGAGCGTGTGATCCTCGGTCTGTCCATCATCGTGATGCTTCTCAGCGTGCTGCTGATCCTCCTCGTGCTGATGCACAAGGGCAAGGGCGGCGGCCTGTCCGACATGTTCGGCGGCGGCGTCACGTCCTCGCTCGGCGGTTCGTCGGTGGTCGAGCGCAACCTCGACCGGATGACCGTCGGCTTCGGCATCGCGTGGATCGTGACCATCGTCGTGCTCGGCCTGCTGATCAACCGGGGGATGTAGCGCCGCCCGGTCGCGGTCCCTCGTCCACAGTCAAGCTCGCCCGAATCAGCCGGTGAGCGAGTTCGCCGAAGGAGTTTTTCGTGGGTAGTGGCAGTGCCATCCGTGGCAGCCGAGTCGGAGCCGGCCCGATGGGCGAGGCGGAGCGGGGCGAGGCCGCACCGCGCGTCAGGGTTCCGTTCTACTGTGCGAACCTGCACGAGGTCATCCCCAGTTTCGCCAGCGAGGCCGCCGTGCCGGACGAGTGGGACTGCCCCCGATGCGGGTTCCCCTCGGGCAAGGACAAGGCCAACCCGCCGGCGCCACCGCGCACCGAGCCCTACAAGACGCACCTGGCGTACGTGAAGGAGCGCCGCAGCGAGGAGGAGGGCAAGCTCATCCTGGACGAGGCCCTCGCCAAGCTGCGCGCCGACCGCGCCGCCGTGGAGGCCCACATGAAGGCCGCCCAGAACTGATCCCCCGGATCCTCGTACTCACCGTCGGGGCCCGCCGCTCAACGCGCGGGCCCCGACGTGTTCTCGCGAAGCGCTCTCCAGCGCAAACGGGGACATGAGAGGGCCTGTTCTTTTCTCATTCTCGGGACTGATGTGGCTGGTGGGAAATACGATGGCCGACACACCCCCGAAGCCCCCTTCCTGAGGAGATGGTGTCGATGTCCACGTGCCCCACCGGAGGAGACCACGACTGGATCCTCGGCGACGACCGCAAGTTCCAGTGCGCCAAGTGCGGGGCTCAGAGCGCCAGGCGGTTCTGAGGAACCTCTCCCGGCTGGGCCGTTCCACTCTCCTCAGGTTCGTTCTTGGCACTGGCCCGCCACGTCACCGGCGTTCCCAGGCTCTCGGCGACACCCTTGGCCCACCGCTCCAGCGGGGCGAAGCGGTCCGGCCCCTCCTCGGGGAGCATCGTGCGTCCCCGGTAGACCACACCGTCCTGGACCAAGGGCTCCCCGTCCACTTCGAGTGCCGTCTCGTACTCACGTGTACCGCGTCTCATGGTCAGGACTGTAGCGCCCGACGGCCCTCGATATGTGGTGTTCGGTCATGACCGGAACTCTGATGCGGACATAACGCCACAAAACCCCGTATGGCAGGGTGAGTCGCCGCACAGAGCACCCCCAGAACTTGAAAGAATGGGGGGCATGGCTTCCCCCGAACCCGCGGACGTCTCCTCCGACGTCCGGGGCGTCCCCTCGGACCTGACCCGATCTCCGGCGAGCGTGTCCCACCTGCGCCGCTACGTCAGTCTGCGTGGTCCCAACACCCGCATGTGGATGACCGCCGCGTACTTCTCCGGAGCGCTCACCCTCGGGTTCCTCGTCGTGGTCGGTTCGATGTTGTGGCACGTCGTCCGGGAGGACAGCACGGTCGGTTCGGTGTCCCTGTGGGCCTTCGCGGGGCTCGTCATGTTCTTCATCGGCCCCGGGAGCAACGTGTTCCTGGTGCGCGGGCTGCCCCAGCGCATCACCCGCCAGGGCATCAGCGCCGACAGCGACGGCGTCATCGTCCTACAGGAACGCAAGTGGTGGTTCCCCGGGGAGGGGACCTTCATCGCCTGGGAGGAGATCCGGCGCATCCGCGAGGTGCACACGGGGGGCCGCAGGATCCTGTACTTCATCGAGTTCGCGTTGGACACCCACCGCACCGACACCGAACTGCCGGGGTGGGCCGAGAACGCCGAGAGCCTCGACCTGGAGGGCGACCCCGAAGCGGCCACGCAGTTCTACGTGCAGGTGCCCCAGGACCGCAAGGAGCACATCCTGCGCATGGTGGAGCGCACCGCCCCCCTGCCGTCCATCGTGGAGCGCAGCGCGCCGCTACGTTGACCTGCCGCTCAGCCGTCGGGTGAGCTCGTCGGCGGCGTCGCGCACCCGGGCCGACAGCGCGCCCGGGGTCACCGGCCGGGCGCTGGGCACGGTGAGGCTGATCGCCGCGGCGGGCCGACCGTTGTGGTCGGTCGCGGCCGCCGCCACCGACACGAACCCCTCGGTCACCTGGCCGTTCTCCAGGGACCACCCCTGTCGCCCCTCCTCGGCCAGGAGTGAACGCAGCTCGCCCGGGGTGTGCGGTCCCCGCCCCGTACGGTCGGTGAAGGTCGCCGTGTTCGGGTACAGGGCACGGACCTGGGCACGCGGCAGTCGGGCCAGCATCGCCCGCCCCGACGCCGTCAGGTGCGCGGGCAGACGAACGCCCACCCCCGTGATCAACGTGGGCGCGTGCGGTGGCTGCTCCTTGAGCAGGTACAACGTGTCGGATCCGTGCAGGACGCCCAGGTGGGCGGTGGCCCCGGTGGATTCGGCCAGTTGGTGCAGGAGGGGCCGCGCCAGACGTTCGATGCCGTCATGGCGCAGGTACGCGGAGCCGATCTCGAACGCCGCCAGACCCAGCCCCCACCGGCGTTCCTCCGGCAGGTGGGTCACGAACCCCTCTTCGGCCATCGCCTCCAGGAGCTGGTAGACGCTCGACCGGGGCAGGCCCAGGCCCGAGGCGATCGTCGACGCCGACATGGGGCCCGGACGCGTCGCCAGGAAGCGCAGCAACCGCAACGCCCGTGTGGCCGCCGGAACATGACTCATGTCCTGATGGTGCCACACGGCCCGTCTCCTCGGCGTCTGGGATTTCGGACGGAACTCCCGTGTCAGCACTTCCGGCGGGGATGCGCGCGGGGTCGAATGGGGGCATGTCCACTGCAGTTGCTTCCGTAGCCGTCGGCGGTGCACCGCTCACCCCGGCCCAGGTCCTGGCCGTCGCCCGCGACCGTGCCCGCGTCACCATCGGCGAGGAGACCCGTAAGGCCGTCCGGCGGGGCCGCGAACG
The DNA here is from genome assembly GCF_018207095.1 of Nocardiopsis sp. MG754419. GTDB lineage: Bacteria > Actinomycetota > Actinomycetes > Streptosporangiales > Streptosporangiaceae > Nocardiopsis. Next base: position 41,858 of record NZ_QOCZ01000059.1, read on the forward strand.
GGTCGAGTCCCTGGCCGCCGGAGAGATCCCCTCCTACGGGGTCAGTACCGGGTTCGGTGCTCTGGCCACCCGGCACATCGCCCCCGAACTGCGCGCCCGCCTGCAGCGCTCCCTCATCCGCTCCCACGCGGCCGGCGCCGGCCCCGAGGTGGAGGCGGAGGTGGTGCGCGCCCTCATGCTGCTGCGCCTGCGCACCCTGGCCACGGGAAACACCGGGGTGCGGTCCGCCACGGTGGAGACCCTCGCGGCCCTGCTCAACGCCGGGATCACCCCGGTGGTGCACGAGTACGGCAGTCTGGGCTGTTCCGGCGACCTGGCCCCGCTGTCCCACGTGGCGCTCGCGCTGATGGGGGAGGGCACGGTCCGCGACGCCACCGGCGAGCTCAAGGACGCCGAACGGGCGCTCGACGAGGCCGGGATCGCCCCCGTGGAACTCGGCGCCAAGGAGGGCCTGGCGCTGATCAACGGGACCGACGGCATGCTCGGCATGCTCGTCATGGCCTGCATGGACCTCGAACGGCTGCTCAAGGTCGCCGACGTCACCGCCGCCATGAGCGTCGAGGCCCTACTGGGCACCGACCGGGTCTTCGCCGCCGAACTCCAGGCGTTGCGCCCCCACCCCGGGCAGGCCGCCTCCGCAGCCAACCTCCGTGCCCTGCTCGCCGACTCCCCGGTCGTGGCGTCCCACCGGGGCCCCGACTGCAACCGGGTCCAGGACGCCTACTCGCTGCGCTGCGCCCCCCAGGTGGCCGGTGCCGCCCGCGACACCCTCGCCCACGCCCTCACCGTGGCCGGGCGCGAACTCGACAGCGTCATCGACAACCCCGTCGTGCTCGACGACGGTCGGGTGGAGTCCAACGGCAACTTCCACGGCGCCCCCGTCGCCTACGTGCTGGACTTCCTGGCGGTGGCCGTGGCCGACGTGGCCTCGATCGCCGAACGTCGCACCGACCGGATGCTCGACGTGGCGCGCTCGCACGGGCTGCCCGCGTTCCTGGCGGACGACCCCGGCGTGGACTCGGGCCACATGATCGCGCAGTACACCCAGGCCGCCATCGTCTCCGAACTCAAGCGTCTGGCGGTGCCCGCCAGCGTCGACTCCATCCCCAGCTCGGCCATGCAGGAGGACCACGTGTCCATGGGGTGGTCCGCCGCCCGCAAACTGCGCCGCGCGGTGGACGGACTCACCCACGTCCTCGCGGTGGAACTCCTGACCGCGGCCCGCGCCCTGGACCTGCGCTCACCCCTGGAACCCGGACCGGCCACCGGTGCGGTGCTGCGCCTGGTGCGCGCGAGGGTCCCCGGCCCCGGCCCCGACCGCTACCTCGCACCGGAGATCGCCGCCGTGGCGGCCCTGGTCGACGACGGATCCGTCGTCGAGGCCGCCGAGTCCGTCACCCCGCTCGCCTGACACCCCGCAAGGAGACCGACATGAGCCTGCCACGCACCGTCCGCGCCGCCCGCGGCACCACCCTGTCCGCCAAGGGCTGGCAGCAGGAGGCGGCCCTGCGCATGTTCCACAACAACCTCGACCCGGAGGTCGCCGAACACCCCGAGGACCTCGTGGTCTACGGCGGAACCGGCCGGGCCGCCCGTGACTGGCGCAGCTTCGACCGCATCACCGCCTCCCTGCGCGACCTGGAGGGCGACGAGACCCTGCTCGTGCAGTCCGGCCGGCCGGTCGGCATCATGCGCACCCACGAGTGGGCGCCGCGCGTGCTCCTGGCCAACAGCAACCTCGTGGGCGACTGGGCGAACTGGCCCGAGTTCCGTCGGCTGGAGGCCGAGGGTCTGACCATGTACGGGCAGATGACCGCCGGTTCGTGGATCTACATCGGGACCCAGGGCATCCTCCAGGGCACCTACGAGACCTTCGCCGCGGTGGCCGCCAAGCGGTTCTCCGGCACGCTGGCCGGCACCATCACCCTCACCGCCGGTCTCGGCGGCATGGGCGGCGCGCAGCCGCTGGCCGTCACCATGAACGACGGCGTGGCGATCGTGGTGGAGTGCGACGGCAGCCGCATCGACCGTCGGATCGAACACCGCTACCTGGACGTGCGCGCCGACAGCCTCGACGAGGCCCTCGACCTCGCCGTGCGCGCCCGCGACGAGCGCCGCCCCCTGTCGATCGGGGTCCTGGGCAACGCCGCCGAGGTCTTCCCCGCGCTGCTCTCCCGGGGCGCTCCCATCGACATCGTCACCGACCAGACCTCGGCCCACGACCCGCTGGCCTACCTGCCGGTGGGCGTGTCCTTCGGAGACTGGAAGGAGTTGGCCGCGGCCAAGCCCGAGGAGTTCACCACCCGCGCCCGCGCCTCCATGGCCGCGCACGTGGAGGCGATGGTGGGCTTCATGGACGCCGGATCCGAGGTGTTCGACTACGGGAACTCGATCCGGGACGAGGCCCGCAGCGGCGGCTTCACCCGCGCCTTCGACTTCCCCGGCTTCGTGCCCGCCTACATTCGGCCCCTGTTCTGTGAGGGCAAGGGCCCGTTCCGCTGGGCCGCGCTGTCCGGCGACCCCGCCGACATCGCCCGCACCGACCGGGCCGTCCTGGACCTGTTCCCGGACAACGAGCACCTCGCCCGGTGGATCCGCATGGCCGGCGAGAGGGTCGCCTTCCAGGGGCTGCCGGCCCGCATCTGCTGGCTCGGGCAGGGCGAGCGCGCCGCGGCGGGGCAGCGCTTCAACGAACTCGTCGCCTCCGGTGAGATCTCCGCGCCCCTGGCCATCGGCCGCGACCACCTCGACACCGGGTCGGTCGCCTCGCCGTACCGCGAGACCGAGGGCATGAAGGACGGCTCCGACGCCATCGCCGACTGGCCCCTGCTCAACGCCCTGGTCAACACCGCCTCCGGAGCCTCCTGGGTGTCCATCCACCACGGTGGCGGCGTGGGCATGGGCCGTTCCCTGCACGCCGGGCAGGTCAGCGTCGCCGACGGCACCGACCTGGCCGCGGCCAAGCTCCAGCGGGTGCTCACCAACGACCCCGCCATGGGGGTCGTGCGTCACGTGGACGCCGGGTACGAGGACGCCGAGCGCGTCGCCGAGACCCACGGCATCCGGGTGCCCATGAAGGAGGGCGCGTGAGCTTCGACCGGCTCTGGGCCGACCTGCTGCCCGTCGGACGCTCCGCCGACGACGGCGGCTACCACCGGTACACCTGGGCGGGCGCCGACACCGACGCCCGCGCCTGGTTCACCGAGGCGGCCACCACCCGTGGCCTGGACGTGCGCACCGACCGCAACGGCAACCTGTGGGCCTGGTGGGGCGCCCCCGGTCCGGGTGCGGTCGCCACCGGCTCCCACCTGGACTCGGTCCCGAACGGCGGGGCCTTCGACGGTCCGCTCGGTGTCGTCGGCGCTCTGGCCGCCGTCGACGAGCTGCGCTCCCGCGGGTTCACCCCGGACCGATCCCTCGCGGTCGGCGTGTTCGTCGAGGAGGAGGGCGGCCGGTTCGGGGTGCCCTGCCTCGGCAGCCGCCTGGCGACCGGGGGGATCGATCCGGCCCGCGCTCGTGGCCTGACCGACGCCGCGGGCACGACCTGGGCCGAGGCGATGGCCGCCGCCGGCCTCGACCCGGACGGGATCGGCGCCGACCCCGACCTCATCGGGATGTTCGACGTCTTCGTCGAACTCCACGTGGAGCAGGGGCGCGCCCTGGCCGACACCGCCCACCCGGTGGGGGTGGCGAGCTCGATCTGGCCGCACGGGCGCTGGCGTATGGACTTCACCGGCCGCGCCGACCACGCGGGCACCACCCGCCTGCTCGACCGGGCCGACCCCATGCTCCCCCTGGCCCACACCATCCTGGCGGCCCGAGCCCTCGCCGAGGAGCACGAGGCACGGGCCACCGTCGCCAAGGCGCACATCACCCCCAACGGGACCAACGCCATTCCGTCCCTGGTCAGCGCCTGGCTCGACGCCCGTGCCGCCGACCAGGACGCTCTGGCCGCGGTGGTCGACGGCGTACGCGAGGCCGCCGACAGAGCGGCCCGTGACCACGGGGTCGCCCTGGCCGTGGCGGCCGAGTCCACCACACCCCTGGTGGAGTTCTCCCACGACCTGCGCGATCGTCTCGCCGGGATCGTGGCCGACCGGGTGCCGGAGTCGGCCGGTCCGGTGCCGATCCTGCCCACCGGCGCGGGACACGACGCCGGGGTCCTGTCCGCCCACGTGCCCACCGCGATGCTGTACGTGCGCAACCCCACCGGGGTGTCCCACTCCCCACGGGAGTGGGCCGACCCGGAGGACGGCCGCGCCGGGGTCGTCGCCCTGGCCGACGTCCTCTCCGACCTGCTCTCCGCCCCGGGAAGGACCACATGAACCGACCACGACGCCTCTGGTGCGAGCTGGCGTGGACGGGCGGCGCCGCCCCCGAACCGGGCGTCCTCCTGACCGTCGACGCCGGCCGGTTCACCTCGGTGCGCTCCGGCACCGCACGCCCCGACGACGCCGAACACCTGAGCGGGCTCACCCTGCCCGGACTCGCCAACGCCCACTCGCACGCCTTCCACCGGGCCCTGCGCGGTCGCACGCACGCCGACGGTGGCTCCTTCTGGACCTGGCGCGAGGTGATGTACCGGGCCTCCGAGGGTCTCGACCCCGACTCCTACCACCGGCTCGCCAGGGCCGTCTTCGCCGAGATGGCCCTGTCCGGGGTCGTGTCCGTGGGCGAGTTCCACTACCTGCACCACGCTTCGGGCGGTCGCCGCTACGACGACCCCAACGCCATGGGGCACGCCCTGGTCGCCGCCGCCGCCGACGCCGGTGTCCGCATCACCCTGCTGGACGTGTGCTACCTGGCCGGGGGCCTGGGCGAGGACGGACGCCACCTGCCGTTGTCCGGACCCCAACTGAGGTTCGGCGACGGTGACGTCCATGCCTGGGGCGAACGCGTGGCCGACCTGCACATCGAGGCCGACCACGCCCGGGTCGGCGTGGCCGCCCACTCGGTGCGCGCCGTACCTGTGTCGGACCTGCCCGAGGTGGCCCGCTTCGCCGCGGGCGGGGACCTGCCCCTGCACGTCCACGTGTCCGAACAGCCGGCGGAGAACGCCGCCTGCCGGGCCGCTCACGGACGCACCCCCACACGGGTGTTGGCCGACGCCGGGGCGCTCACCGAACGCACCACCCTGGTGCACGCCACCCACCTGACCGACGACGACGTCGCCACCGTCCGCGCGCACGGTTCGGCGGTGTGCCTGTGCCCGACCACCGAACGCGATCTCGCCGACGGACTGCCGCGCACCGGCGACCTGGTCGCCGCCCCCGGGGCGGTCCCCCTGAGCCTGGGCAGCGACCAGCACGCCCACCTCGACCTGTTCGAGGAGGCGCGCGCTGTGGAGTCGCACGAGCGCCTGCGCACGCACCGCAGGGGCACCCTGGACTCCCGGGCGCTTCTGCGCGCCGCCACCCTTCACGGCCACACCGGTCTGGGCTGGGAGGACGCCGGCGCTCTCGTGCCCGGCACTCGCGCGGACCTGGTCAACGTCCCGCTCGACAGCGTGCGCCTGGCCGGGCCGGACCCCGCCCGGGCGACCGACGCCGTGGTCTTCGCCGCCACCGCGACCGACGTCCGCCACGTGTTGGTGGACGGCGCCTGGACCGTGCGCGACGGCGTCCACACCCGCCTGCCCGACACCGCCCGTGAACTCGACTCCGTGATCAAGGAGCTTCTGTGAGCACCGACGTCCCCGGCACCGTCCTGGTCGACGGCATCGCCACCCTGGTCACCAACGACCCCTCCCTCGGGTCGGGGCCGCTCGGTGAGATCGCCGACGCCGCCCTGGTCCTGGAGGGCGACCGCGTCGCCTGGGCGGGACCGAGCGCCGCCGCGCCCGCCGCCGACGTGCGGATCGACGCCGACGGACGCTGCGTCGTCCCCGGTTTCGTGGACAGCCACTCCCACATCGTCTTCGCCGGGGACCGCAGCCGTGAGTTCGCCGCCCGGATGAGCGGCACCCCCTACTCCGCGGGCGGGATCCGCACCACCGTCGCCGCCACCCGCGCCGCCTCCGACACCGTGCTCCTGGACGGAGCGCGCCGCTTCGTCCGTGAGGCCCACGCCCAGGGCACCACCACCCTGGAGGTCAAGTCGGGGTACGGGCTCACCGTCGACGACGAGCGTCGCTGCCTGGAGGTGGCCGGACGCGTCACCGACGAGGTCACCTACCTGGGCGCCCACGTGGTCGCCCCCGAGTACGCCGACGACCCGGGCGGCTACGTCGACCTCGTCACCGGGGCCATGCTGGACGCGTGCGCCCCGCACGCCCGCTGGGTGGACGTGTTCTGCGAACGGGGCGCCTTCGACGAGGACGCCTCGCGCCGTGTGCTCACAGCCGGCATGGAGCGGGGACTGCTGCCCCGCGTGCACGGCAACCAACTGGGGGAGGGGCCGGGGGTGCGCCTGGCCGTGGAGTTGGGCGCCGCGTCGGTCGACCACTGCACCTACCTGACCAGCGAGGACGTGGACGCTCTGGCACAGGCGGCAGGCCGCCCCGACCCCACGGTGGCCACGCTTCTGCCGGGCGTGGACTTCTCCACCCGGCAGCCCTACCCGAACGCACGCGCGCTCATCGACGCCGGAGCGGTGGTGGCCCTGGCCAGCGACTGCAACCCGGGGTCGTGCTTCACCTCCAGCCTGGCCTTCTGCATCGCCGTGGCCGTCCGCGACATGGAGATGACCCCGGACGAGGCGGTGTGGGCGGCCACCAAGGGAGGGGCCCTGGCCCTGCGCCGCACCGACGTGGGCCACCTGGCCCCCGGTGCCCGCGCCGACCTCACCCTGCTGGACGCCCCCAACCACCTCTACCTGGCCTACCGGCCGGGCGTCCCGCAGGTCGCGGCGGTGTGGAAGGACGGTGCGCTCGTCGCCGGTCGTCCCTAGGGCGTGTTGTGGGGCCCGCCGGCCCGCGGAACATCCCGCGTGGGTGCGGGGATCCGTGTGCTCTCGGAACCTCCATCGACATCCGTGCGCAAGAACACGGACGGTTCCCTCGGACGCAGCGTGAACTCAACGGGCGGTTGATCTCGCGGAAACCTTCGGCCCCCACAGTGGGAACCACGTCGGTGCGCGAACCTCCGCCGCGACACAGCGCGGTGGTGCGGCGGAGGGAGCACCCACACCCAGGGGGTCGCCCGTGAGTCTGTGGCGTGTACGAACGGTGGTCGAGGATCGCCCGGGTGGTCTTCGCGGGGTCGTGGAGGCGCTCGCCGCCCAGGGCGGCGACATCGTGGGTCTGAGCATCCACACCGACGTGTCCGGCGTGGTGGACGAGTTCGTGGTGGACCTGCCCGGCGACCACGGTGCCGCGCTGCGGGCGCTGTCCGACCTCCATCCGAACGGCTCCGTGACGGCCGTGCCCGCGGGCAGGCGCGAGGTCGGCGACGACGTCACCCGAGCCCTGCTGCTCACCGCCCGGCTGCGCGCCCATCCCAACCGCCTGCCGGACGCCCTGGCCGAACTGTTGCGGGCCGACGAGGCCCGCTGGACCAACCTCACCGCCCGGGACGTGGATCGCGACACCGTGATGCTGGTGCCGGTGGGGCCGCTGCGCGGGGTCCTGGTCCGCCGGGCCTCCCACCCCTTCACCTGGACCGAGACGAGTCGCGCGGACGCTCTGGTGCGTTCGGTCATGCCCTCCACCGGCCCCGTGCCCACCGACCGCGTGGTGCGCACCGAGGACGGGCGGGAGCTGTCCCTGCGGCAGGTGACGGAGAGCGACGCCGCGGCCCTGCGCGATCTGCACCGCCGCTGTTCGCCCCGGACGATGCGCGACCGCTACCTCGCGGGGATCCGCGCGTTGTCCCCGCGGATGGCGCGGGTGTTCTGCGACCCCGAGCGCGGTCTCACCCTGGCGGTGCGACCCGAGGGCGAGGACGCGCCCGTGGCGCTGGCCCACCTGATGTACACCCTGGACCCGGGGGTCGGCGAGATCGCCTTCCTGGTGGAGGACTCCTGGCAGGGCCGGGGCGTGGGCACCGCGCTGGTGCGGGCGCTCACGGTCATCGCCGCCGACTGGGGGCTCGCCGAGGTGCGGGCCGAGACCACACTGGCCAACACCGGGATGCTGCGGATCATGCGGCGGTTCGGCGCCGCGATCCGGACCCAGGCGGGCGTCTACGTGCACGCGCGACTGCCGGTCGCGGAGGCGATCCAGGCCGGACTGGCGGACCGGAACCACGGCGGCCGCTCGGTCCGCCGTCGAGGGGCCGACTGAGGTCCCTGCCGCCCCGCGAGGGGCGGACACGAACGCGGGGGTCGGCGGCCACTGGGGGTGTCGCCGACCCCCGTCTCGCCATTGACGCGATGAGGCCGTCTTCCCGCCGTCAGGCGACGGGGAACGTCCTACTCGTCGTCGCCGTCGGCGCTGTCGTTCTCGGGCCGGTCGTCCTGGGCCGGAGTGGCCTTCTTGGCACGGCGCTTCTTCACCGGACGCGAGTAGTCGACCAGGGGCTCGACCCGCGTCTCGTGCTCCTTGAAGCACTCCTCGCAGGCGTCGACCTCACGGACGGCGCCCTCCCAGGCGAACTGGATGACCTCAGAGGCCTCGACCTTCTCCTCGCGGACGGCGTGGGGGTCGCAGTACTTGCGCGTGAAGACCTCGGTGACCACGGCGGGGATTTCCCTTCGGTATCGCGTGAACAGTGCGGACCCCGTAATCATACACGTGTACGAACGACGAGACCGGAGTCGATCCGGTGCGCCGGTATGGGTTCGGGGTCGCCCCGAAGCCTAGCGAAGACGGAGGGGTCTCCGCGCCGTGCGGAGGGTCGCGCGCCTCCGATGACCTGCCCCTCCTGAGCGGCGCGCGGCGACGCGGAGACGCGCCGGATCGGCCCCGGGCGAAATCGACTCCGGCGTCACGGTGTTCGGAGTTCCTTCCTCTTCCTCCTTTTTCGACGAGCTGTTCGCGGCAACCGATTTGTGTATTTGGTGAACACGGTGCTCGGGCGCTCGTTAGTGTGAACCCCGATCGGAACGAGGTCGGGCGAATCGCGCACATCGACGCGGCGAGAGCCGACCCGTTCCCGCCGGATCCGGACGACGCCGTGGGGGAGCGGCGCCCGGAAGTCGCACAACGATCGTCGGGGGGACGAGTCGTGGTCGAGTACATGGAGGGCACGTCCGGAAGACGTGCGGAGCACGAGGGGGAGCGCAACGGTCCCGGTGACGGGCCGGTGCGCGCACGCGCCCGAGCCGAGGCCGACATGACGCACACGTGCGAACGCATGTCGGTCGATCCGCGTTTCGTGAAACTCCGGCGCCGGTTCGCCGTGCAGTTCTCACTTCTGGTCATCGTCTTCCTGGGCGGTTACCTGACCTATCTCCTCCTTTCCGCGTACGCCCGGGATTTCATGCGCGTGCAGATCCTCGATTCGATCAATGTCGCCCTGGTTCTGGGAATCGGGCAGTTCCTGCTCACCTTCGTTCTCGCCTGGGCCTTCGGTCGTTTCTCGGCCCGTTCCCTCGATCCGCTGGCCGAGGAGATCCGCGATCGCGCGTGTGAGGAGGACGCCATCGGCGCACGGGTGGTGAACCGATGAACGCCTTCACCCTGAGCGAGCTGTTCGACGGACGCTTCGGCGCGGCCCACGCCTGGACCATCGGGCTGTGCGCGCTGTTCGTCCTCGTCACGTTGGCGATCACCCTTCGGGCCCGGAGCACCACCAAGGGCGCCGTCGACTTCTACGCCGGCGGCCGCGGCTTCTCCAGCACACAGAACGGGCTCGCCCTCACCGGCGACTACCTGTCGGCCGCGTCCTTCCTCGGTATCGCCGGGATGATCGCGCTCCAGGGCTACGACGGGTTCCTGTACTCCATCGGTTTCCTGGTGGCCTGGCTGCTGGTGCTGCCCATGGCCCAGCTGATGCGCAACACCGGCCGGTTCACCATGGCCGACCTGCCGGCCTTCCGTATGCGTCGGATGCGGGTCCGTATGGCCTGCACCGTCTCCACGGTCACGGTGTGCGTGTTCTACCTGGTCGCACAGATGGTCGGCGCGGGCGCCCTGGCGTCGGTGCTCATGGGGCTCCACGACGGCGGCACCTTCCTCGGGATGGACGCCGACCAGGCCCGCACCGCCGCGATCGTGCTCGTGGGCGTGCTGATGATCGTCTACGTCGTGTGCGGGGGGATGAAGGCCGCCACCTGGTTGCAGATCGTCAAGGCCGTGCTGTTGTTGGCCGCCACCGGTCTGCTCACCGTCATGGTGCTGGCCCTGTTCTCCTTCGACCCGCGCGCCCTGCTGTCCGAGGCGGCCGAGGCCAGCGGTCAGGGGCGGGCCTTCCTGGAACCGGGCCTGCGCTTCGGCGTCGAGGTGCCCGGGGAGGCGGCCCGCACCTTCTTCAACAAGATGGACCTCATCAGTCTGGGGCTGGCCCTGGTCCTGGGAACCGTGGCCCTGCCGCACATCCTCATGCGCTTCTACACCGTGCCCGACGGTCGGGCGGCGCGTTCGTCGGTGAACCGCACCATCGTGATGGTCGGCGCCTTCTACCTGATGACCCTCGCCCTGGGGTTCGGCGCCGCCGCGCTGGTGGGCGCGGAACGGATCATGTCCCTGGACCCCTCGGGCAACTCGGCGGTACCGATGCTCGCCGAGGAGTTGGGCCGGCTCGCGGCCGGCCCCGTGGGCGGGGCCGTGCTGCTGGCGCTGATCTCCGCGGTCGCCCTGGCCACCATCCTGGCGGTCATCGCCAGCCTCACCCTGGCCTCCTCGACCTCCATCGCACACGACCTGTTCGGCCACATTCTCATGTGGGGGCGTCCGCGCGAGTCCCAGGAGGTGAGCGTGGCCCGTTTCGCCGCCTGCCTCGTGGGCGCCGTCTCCATCGCCCTGGCGGTCCAGGCCCAGGAACAGAACGTCGCCTTCCTGGTCGGTCTGGCCTTCGCGATCGCCGCGGCGGCCAACCTTCCCGTCATCGTGCTCACGCTCTTCTGGCGTCGCTTCAACACCAGGGGCGTGGAGTGGGGCATCTACGGCGGCCTGTCGGCCACCCTGCTGTTGATGCTCTTCTCCCCGGTGGTGTCCGGCAAGACCCACCCGGTCACGGGGGAGAACCTGTCGGTGCTGCCCGCCGGGATCGACATCCAGTTCTTCCCCATGGAGAACCCGGCGTTGGTGGCCGTTCCCCTCGGCTTCGCCTTCGCCGTCATCGGCAGCCTGCTCTCGCCCGAGCGCAACAACGCCCGCTTCACCGAACTCCGGGTGCGTTCGCTCACCGGTTGGGGCGTCGACCGGGGTTAGACGGTGTCGTTCGCCTCGGCCGACGGTCGAGCCCTGCCGCGGCGCGGGACCGACACCACCGGTGCGGTACCCGCGACGGGGCCGTCGGACACGCACGGGCGGTCCCGGCCACGGGCGGGGGCGGTCTCAGGTCCGGTGGGGGCGGGCGTTCTCCATGGACACGGCGAGTTCGTCCAACAGACCCGGCAGGGCGGGCAGCGCCCGCGCCGTCCGCGCCCAGGAACGCTCGACCTCGGCCACCCACGCCTCCACCGACATCTCCTGCGAACGGCGTAGCGAGCGCAGCAGGGCCCAGGCGGCGACGGCCACCAACGGGCGGGCGAGCCCGCGGCCGCGCACCTCCAGCGAGGTGGCGACCGACCACCGGCCGTTCGGTCCGGGCGACGGCAGTGCCTCGCCGACGGCGCGCACCAGGGGATGCCTCACCTCGAACCGGGCGGGGGCGGGGCCCTCGGTCCCCGACAGCCGCGCGTACCACCCGGGTAGGTCGATGTGGGCGCTCACCTCCACCCGCAGTAGGGAGGAGTCCTTCCCGAGGAGGCCCACCGGTGTCGGGAAGCGCATCCGGCCCCGCGCCGTCAGGGTCCGGGCGGCCCGGTCGTGCGTCACGGTGCCACGCGTCACCGGGTCCTCGAAACCGGTCGCCTCGGGGTCCTCGCGCATGGCGAAGTCGACCGTGCAGTCGCCCTCGGGCTCCCAGGAGGTCAGGGCCAGGTCCGTGCCCACCCACCCCTCGGCGCCCTCGGAGAAGGCGGGCGTCCCGTCCTCGTCGACCGTGCTGAGGAGGTAGTGGGCGCCTGGTGTCAGGTGCTCGCCCGACACCAGGCGCAGGGAACTCTCGGTGTCCATGAGGCGCAGCTCCAGGGAGCGCTCCTCGACGGAGACCTCGGTCTCGGTGCTCGGGCGCCCGTGCTCGGCCACCTGGGCGGCGCGTTGCCGCTCCAGCTCCCGCAACTCCTCCGCGAGGCGTTCGGCCCGGGCGCCGCGCTGCTCCTCCTGCTCCCTCCGCGCCTGCGGATCGACCACACCGAGTTCCTCGGCTCGCCGCTCCAACCGCTCCAGCTCCGCCTCGTCGGGGACCACCAGCACCCCGGCGTCGTCGAACCGTGCGCTGCGCAGGACCCGGTGCACACCGTCGACCGCGTCGACGACGTCCTCACGTTCCCACGCGTCCAGGTCCAGGGTGTGGCTCAGGCGGGGCATGTCCCCTCCGCTTCGGCTGGTGGATCGGTGCGGGCCCGCTCATTGTGGTCTCCGGAGGCGGCGGTGGACAAGTTCGGGGCGGACACGGAAGGGGCACGGGTGCCCGAGCGCGCGTCGGGCGGGCACCATAGGGGCCATGACGAGACTCATCGTGCTGTTGCGCGGGATCAACGTCGGGGGTCACCGGAAGGTGGGCATGGCGGATCTGCGCGCGCTGCTGTCCGGGCTCGGCTACACCGACGTGGCCACCTACGTCCAGAGCGGCAACGCCGTCCTCACTGCCCCGGAGGGGATGGCGGCCGCACCCGAGGACGCGGCCGCGCGGATCCGCACGGCGATCGCCGAGGCGTGGGGCCTGGACGTGGGCATCGTGGTGCGCACCGTCGAACGGTGGCGTGCCACGGTGGCGGACAACCCCCTGGAGGTACCGGACCCCGCCCGCTTCCTGGTGCTGTTCGCCGCCGATCCCATCGACCCCGACGTGCTCGCCGACGTGGACCCCGCCGACCGACCGGACGAGGTCGTCGCGCTGGGGCCGGATGTGGCCTACACCCGTCACCGTGACGGTCTCCGGTACGCCAAGTACCCGGACCTGCTGGCCAGGCGCCTGCCGGGCGTCACCACCGGGCGCAACTGGCGCACGGTCCTGCGCCTGCTGGAGATGGCCGAGGACGGCTGAGGTCCGGGTGAGGGCGCGGACTGTCCGAGAGATGTATCCGGTGAGAGCGCGGCGGGCGACCGTCGTCACGACCACGGAAGAGGGGTGGGGTCGGTGCCCAGGCGGTGGACCGTGATCCTGAGGGACCGGGCGGACGCGGCGCGCCCGATCCGGCCGGAGGACTGCCACGGGCTGCTCAACCACTGGTGGCCGCAGTCCGATCGCGAACACACCGCGGCCAAGCGCTGGGCGATGCACGGGTGGCCCCGCCCCCTGGGGGACCGGCTCCACCACTGGACCCTCACCTGGCTGGACGACGTGACGCCCCCGGCCCTGGACCCGGTCGACCTGGTCGGCGTCCCCCAGCGCATCGGAGACCACCTCCTGGAGCCGCTGTCGGTCACGCCGACCTTCGACCGCACCTACACCGAGATGCTCACCGGGGAACAGGGCCGGTCCCGGGTACGGACGGCCGAACTGCGTGCCCTGACCCCGGTGGTGACCACCATCCGCGACACCACGGGTGAGCGCATCCCGCACATCTGGCCCGCCCCCCGACGGCTCTTCGGCGCGGTGCACCGTTCCGGCGGAGGGATCGTCGGCGGCAGTGGCGCGGTGGGCGCGGTGGCCCGGTTCGCACCGCCGGATCTGGCCGAACCCTGGCTGGAGCGCGCCCTGCCCGCCCTCTCCCTCATCCGGCGTTCCCCACTGCCGGGCGAGGAGGTGCGGCTGACCGAGCACCACCACGCCGAGAAGCGCACCGTGCTCGGCTGGCTGGGCGGGATGCGCCTGGAACTCACCGCCGCGACACCGAGCCCCACCGACACCTTCGCCACCCTGTTGGCACTGCTCGAACTCACCGGGATCGGCAAGTACACCGCCCAGGGGTTCGGCATGGTCCGGGTGGACACGGTGACGACCGATCGCACCACGGTCGAGGTGCCCGCGCCCCGGGCCGGGCACGGCGCGCATCGGGTCCGGCGGGCCCGCGCCCGAAGGGTGGGCGGCGCGCCCGCCGCCGTCGCGGCCGACGCCGAGGAGTTCGGCGGGACCCTGTTCGACTGACCCCCAGACCGCCGGTTCCCGCCCGAGGACGGAGGGCGGGGGCCGGTGTGGACCGCGGCGGCACCACCGCCGTCGCAGGAGTCGGCTCCCACCCGGTGGACGGGGTGGGAGCCGACCGTGCTCGCGGGTCTCACACCCGCCCCTCGCGGGGGGTCGTGCCCGGTCCGGTGCCGCGTTCCCTCAGATCACGGGCGAGTCCCCGCAGATGCGGTACCAGGTCCTCCGGCGTCAGGTCGGGGCCGGAGCGTTCGGCTGTGGAGGAGCGTTCGCGCCCGGACGATCCGAACGGTTCGCGGGGGTGCGGGATCGGCATCGGAGGCCTTTCTCGGAGGGGAGGTACGCGTGCGCGCGCTCCCGGTGGTTCCCTGCGGACGGTGGGGACCGCGACGCGTCCGTCACCGAGGTCTCTCGGACAGTCGCGGTCGGACCGGGGCCGCCGCGTGACCGGATGGGGCCGGCGGGGTGACGACGCGGTGTGACTCCTGATATCCGTGGTGCTGTCGGCGCCGCCGTCCGAGAGAGACACCCGAGGCTCGCGTCGGCGCCCACGCCGTGCCCGCCCCCGGGTCACGCGACACCCGCACACGAGG
>NZ_QOCZ01000060.1 GCF_018207095.1 Nocardiopsis sp. MG754419
GGGAAGGGGTGTCCCATGCGCGGCGTCCGTCCCGAATGGTCGAGTCCTTACTCGACGCATGTTCCCACGAGGGCGAGGGCGGCGGGACGGTTCACCCCCGGTCAGGGGGAGGGCACGTTCCGGTCCGTGCCACCGGGGAACGGACCGGAACGCGGTGGATTACAGAGCGCCGATGTTGACGTCGATGCAGGCGTAGAACGCCATGGGGGTGTCGGCGACGTTCCAACGGGCCAGAACGGTCTGCTCGCCGCTGTAGCCGGACAGGTCGACGTCGTGGGAGAAGTTGAACGGCGGCTGGGCGCCGCCCTCGTCGAAGCTGTCGACGAGCTCGCCGTCGATGAAGTACTCCCACTCGGCGGTGGAGTGTGCGGCCGTCAGCGTCCACTCGAAGGTGGCGGAGGTGCCGACCGGGGTGACGTCCCAGCCGTAGTCGTCGTCGTTGAGCTCGGAGAAGGCTTCGTTGCCTCCGGCGCACTCCATGAGGCCCTTGGGGCCCTCGACGCTCTGCGGCTCCCACTGGATGGGCCCGCACTCGACGACACCGGCGGCGCACTGGGCCTGGCGGCTGGGCGGGTCGGAGACGTAGCCGTGGGCACTGGCGGTACCCGCGGGCATGAGGCCGAAGATCAGGGCGGTTCCGGCGGCGACGGCGGCGGTGGAACGGATCTTGCTGCGCACGGTCATGAATCGTGCCCTTCCTGTGGGTCACGACCCCAGAGGGTCGTAGCGGGGTGACCCGGACCGTCACCGGTCCAGGGGATCGGGCGGGGGTCCCACGGCCGGTTATTTCCGTGGGTCCCGGGTTCTGCCGAGAACGGTCCCCTGGTCGTCGGGAACCTCCTCCACCCGGATGCCGAAACCGTAAAGAGGGCGTCACGGCCCGTCAAGACCCCTGTGACCTTCGCTCACCGCCGGTCACCGCACCGGTGACACGTGCCGGATCGGGGCTCCGGGCCACTGGTACTGGTGGGTCCGGAGTGCGACGGGCGCCCGAACTGGAAGGACACCTTCCAGATTGGCCTCCGGTCTGGGACGACGCAGGTCCGCGAGGCGAGCGACGCGGAGGGCTCCGCTGGCAAGTCTCACCATGTGGTGATAGTTCCCTTACTCGCCGCAGGCGGGGGCCCGAACGCCCCCGGTCGGCTCCCCTTCCCACGTGAAAACACGTGGACGCCACGGACGCCCCGTGGCAGAACGGTCGCCGGTGCACCCCCACGGAAAGGCCGCCGATGATCGCCCCCGAACCCCGTTTCCTTCCCGGGCTGGAACTGTCCCGGACGCTCTACGAGCGGGCCGTGGCTCCGTTGGTGCGAGGGATCCCGCACGCCGCCGCGCTCCTGGGGCCGGGCTCGGAGGTCCTGGGCCTGGACACACCGAGGTCCACCGACCACGACTGGGGTCCCCGACTGCAACTGTTCCTGTCCCACGACCACGCGCGGGTCCACGACCTGCTCACCGCGCACCTGCCCGCGCGCGTCCACGGCCTGCCCACACGGTTCCTCCCCTTCCCCGATGATCCGGGGAGTGCCCGTCCCTCCGACTCCCCCGAGGCACGACACCGGGTGGAGGTCGTCGAGCCGGGCACCTGGCTGACCGCCCTGCTGGGCTTCGACCCGCGGGCCGGTGTGCGCCTCACCGACTGGCTGTCCACACCCACCCAGCGCCTGGCCGAAGTGACCGCCGGCGCGGTCTTCCACGACGACCTCGGGGAGATCGACGCCGCCCGGCGCGTCCTGGAGTGGTATCCCGACGACGTGTGGCGCTACGTCCTGGCCTGCCAATGGCGGCGGATCGCCCAGGAGGAACCGTTCGTGGGGCGTTGCGCCGAGGTCGGAGACCACCTGGGAGAGCGGGTGGTGACGGCGCGGCTGGTCCGCGACCTGATGCGGCTCTGCCTCCTCCTGGGCCGTCGGTATCCGCCCTACTCCAAGTGGCTGGGGTCGGTGTTCTCGACCCTGCCGGAGGCGGCCGAGGTGGGACCCGTGCTGCACCGTGCCCTGGTCTCCGCGACACCCGCCGTCGAACTGGCACGGGCCTCCTCGTTGGTCGCCGCGCTGCAGAACCGGACCGGTCTGGCCGAACCCCGTTCCACACGGACGCGCCCCTTTCACCAGCGGCCCTATCCGGTCCTGGGCGCCGATCGGTTCGCCGAGGCGCTGAAGGCGCGGATCGAGGACCCCGCGCTGGCGAGCCGGCCCCTGATCGGCGCGGTCGATCAGTACCTGGACGGCACCGACGTACTCACGCGGCCCACCACGGTCCGGGGGCTCACCACCGCAGTGGAGGGAGCCCGGGTGGGGCCCATGACGACGGAGGGACCGGACGGCGGCCTGGTCCCGAACACGGGCGGGCGCGCCACCGGCGACGCGCCGGGACGGTGACCTACGATCCAGGCATGGACCGATCGTCCGATGAATCGACGCTGCGGCGGATCCAGGCCGAGTCCGGTCTCCTCGCCGGGGCCGGGTACGCGATCCTGCTGCAGATCGCCCACCCGGCCGTCGCGCGTGGTGTGGCCGAGCACAGTGACTTCTCCTCCCGCCCTCTCGACCGTCTGCGGGGCACCCTGTACTACCTGTACGGGACCGCGCTGGGCACCGATGAGGAACGCGCGCGGGTCCAGGCGATCGTGCGGGCCATGCACCGCAAGGTGCGCGGTCCCGGTTACGACGCGCTCGACCCCGACCTGCTCCTGTGGGTCGGAGCGACCCTCTACCGCTCCGGGGAACGGCTGCACGATCTGGTCGTCGGCGAACTCGATCCGCGCGAGCGCGCGGCGTTCCTCCGTGAGGCGTCGGTGTACGCCACCGCGCTCGGCCTGCCCCCGGAGGCGTGGCCCGCGGACCCGGAGGAGTTCGACGCGTACTGGGAGCGGGCCTGTTCTCGGCTGGAGGTCGGACCGGTCGCACGTGAACTGGCCGGGGAGGTGTTCCGACCACGGAACCGGCTGCTGTGGCCGCTCACGCTCACCCAGCGGTTCCTCACCGGTGGTCTGCTGCCGGCGGGCCTTCGGCGCGACTTCGGTATCCCGTGGTCGGCGGCGAAGCAGCGCCGGTTCGACCGACTCATGCGGGTGACCAGGGCGGTGTACCCGCGGATTCCACGCCCGGTGCGGACGCTGCCGTCCCGGCTGTACCTGCGGTCGATGCGCCGCCGGGGCGGGTGGCCGACCGCCCGGGGTTCCGCGCACGGCGGCCGCCGCTTCGCCTAGCCACCGTGGGTCGGACCACGGGGGTGCGCGTTCGTTCGGGCGCCGACGCGAGGCCCGAGGACACGACCTAAGCGTCCAGGGCCCGTAGTGCCTCTCGGGCACGGTCGACCTCGGAGAGCCCGAGTTCCTCGAAGGTCCGGAGCGCGTCGGCGAGGAGTTCGCGCGCCCGCTCGGTCTTGACCACGGTCACGGGCAGGACCGCGAGTTCGAGGGCGGCCCGGGCCTCGGTGTAGCGCTCGTTCCGCTCGGCGGCGATCGACAGGGCCTTGAGCAGGGCCTCCGACGCCTCCTCGTACCGCCCGCCGGCGGCCCGGGTGACCCCCAGGTCGGTGAGGATCTCGGCCTCGCCGCTGTGGCCGCTCCCCTCCTCCTTCAGTTCGAGCGCGGCCCCGTGCTCCTCCAGGGCCTCCGCCATCCGCCCCGAAGCCCGGAAGGCCACTCCCAGTGAGTTGCGCACGTAGATCTCGTTGGTCCGGAGCCGGAAACGTTGGGAGAGTTCCAGGGCCTCCCGCAGGTCCCGGACGGCCTCCTCCAGTTCACCGCGGCCGGTCCTGGCCTCGCCCATCACCCGCTTGATGTAGGCCTGGTTGGTCTCCAGGCCGATCTGCGCGGCGGCCCGGGCGGAGTTCTCCGCGCACCTGAGCGCGTCGTCGTGTTCGCCGAGCGTCTGGTGCAGGACGGCGAGGTTGCCCCACTGCAGGGCCGCGATCTTCTGGTCGCCCTTGTTCACTGCGTAATCCAGGGCGCCCTTGATGCACGCGGCGGAGTCCCGGAAGCGTCCGACCCGTTCGTAGACCATGCCGAGGTTGGCGAGGGCCCGGCTCGCTCCGTGCTCGTCCCCGATCTCCTGGAGGATGTCGCGGGCCTCGCCGAACAGCGTGATCGCACTGTTGAAGCGGCCCGAGATGTACTGGGCGATCCCCAGCCCGATGGTGGTCACCGCGCGTCCGCGCCGGTTCCCCTGCTTGTCGCTGGCCTGGAGCGCCTTCTCGTGCGAGGTCAGCAGGAGCCCCATGCGTCCGCGCAGTGCGTAGAACCGCCACACGGAGTCGGCCATCTTCCAGGCCTCGTCACCGTCGTCGCGCGCGGCGTAGAAGTCGACGACGTCGGCGATGTTGTCCTGGTGCCGGTCGAACCAGGCCTCGGCGCCCGCCCTGGTGAGGATCTCGACCTGGTACCGGGAGATGTGCGCCGTCTCCTCCTCGTCCTGGTGCCCGCTCGGCCCGAGGAGTTCGGCGGCGCGTCTGGCCCCGGCCCTGTAGTGACCGGCGAGCCGTACACGGGCCGCCTCGGCCTCGTCGGTGTCGAGTTCGGTGACCCCTCGGTAGCGGGAGAAGTCCCCCACCAGGTCGTGGAACCGGTATACGTCGCCACTGAGCTCGTCCAGGAGGCACACCCCGACCAGCTCCTGCAACAGGTCGTCCGCGTCCTCCGGTTCCATGTCCAGGAGCGCCGCCGCCCCGTGCAGGTCCACGGTGGTGCCGAGCATCGCCCCGAGCAGGAGGAACGCCCGCCGTTGCTCGGGGTTGAGGCTCTGGTACGAGAGGTCGATGACCGCTTCGACGTTCTGTCCGTCGACCTGGAGTTCCCGGAACCGTCGGCTCCGTTCGCTCAGTCGCCGCTCGACGTGCTCGAACGACCACCGGGGGCGGCTGAGCAGCCGTCCGGCGACGACGCGCAACGCCAGGGGCAGGCCACCACAGATCCGCGCGACCCTGAGCGCCTGTTCCTGCTCGCGGAGCACCCGTTCCTCGCCCAGGACCTTGGAGAACAGCTTCAGGGCCGAATCCTCACCGAGCATGCCCAGGGAGAGGTAGTCGGTGCTGCTGATCCCGGCCAGGTCGTTCCGTGTGGTGATGAGCGTGAGGGTCTCGGGCGCCGAGGGGAGGATCGGGTTCACCTGGGCGTAGCCGACCGCGTTGTCGAGGACGACGAGCACCCGTCGTCCCCGCAGCGTGGCGCGCCACAGGGCGGAACGTTCGTCCACGGTGTCCGGCAGGGCGTCGGCCGGTACCCCCACGGCGCGCAGCAACGAGCCCAGCGCCGCCCGGGCGTCGAGGGGGTCCTTCTCGGCCGTGTACCCGTACAGGTCGATGAACAGCTGTCCGTCGGGGAAGGAGGGCATGAGTTTGTGCCCGGCGCGGACGGCGAGGGTGGTCTTGCCCGAACCTCCGCTCCCGGACAGCACGCAGACCCGGGCCCGCTCCCCGTCGGGTTCCTTCAGGCCCAGAAGGTGGCCCAGGGAGTCCTCACGGCCGGCGAAGTCGGGGATGTCCCGTGGCAGGTCGTTGCGGACGACGAACCCGTCCTCCGTCGAGGGGACGATCGCCCTGGTCCCCTTGGGCGGGGTCGCCTGCGTGGTGTCGGCGCGCAGGATCTGCGCGTGCAGGGACACCAGTTCGGGGTCGGGGTCGACCCCGAGTTCCTCGGCCAGGCGGGTGCGGATCTCCTCGAAGGCGGACAGTGCCGCGGCCCGCTCGCCGACGCGCCAGAGGGCGGTGATGTACAGGTGGTGGATGCGCTCGCGCAGGGTCTCCTCGCGGACGATCGGGGTCAGGTAGGAGACCACCTCCCCCGCACGGTCCAGTTCGAGCGCGCAGAAGGCCCACTCGGCCACCGCCGACCAGCGCTCCTCCAGCAGCGGCGTGACCAGGGAGTAGAAGAGGTGTTCGGAGCCCACACCGGAGAACGGGATGCCCCTCCAGCACCGCAGCGCCTCGGACCACCGAGGTTCGGCCACCTCCGGTGGCGCGGCGACGGCCTCGTTCCGCAGCCGCCGAAAGCGGTGCAGGTCGACCTGCTCGGGAGGAGCGTCGGCGAGGTAGCCCCCCGACGTCGTGCTGATCAACCCGGGGAACAGTCGGCGCAGATGCGAGATCTGCACCTGGATGACGGAACGTGCGGTTCTCGGCGGGTCGTCACTCCACAGGTAGCCAATCAACTGATCGAAAGTGACTTCACGGCCCAGGTGCGCCAGTAAGACGCCCAGCACGCATCGCTGACGCGGCCCTCCCACGGCAAGGGGACGTCCGTCAGACCATGCGGCAATGGGTCCAAGCACGCCGAAATTCACAGTTCGCAACCCTAGCAAGCGCCAGGGTGAACACGGATAACGGAAAGCAGGCCGACGGCTCCGAGTACTCTCCTCCCGGGTACTCGGAGCCGTCGGCTGCGGGAAAGCCGGAACTACTCGTTTTCGGGCTTGTCCTCCGGCTTGGGCTCATCGCTCTCGGAGGGCTCCTGCTCCTTGGGCGTGGGCTCTTGCCAAGGCTGCATCTTGTCGACCAGGAACTCGCCATGGGTGTCGGCGACGATCGCCTCGAACCGCTCGTCCACCGTCAGCATCTTCGGCACTCGAACTCCTCTTCTGACCGCACTCGTGTAAAGCCGCAACGTGGCCCTACGTCGTCTTCGAAGCGTCGTGGGACTCACCACCCTCCGGCGGAACCGCCATCCGTGGCGCCCTCCGCCTGGGGGTCCGCCACGGATGGCCCGGGTCCGAAACGTCGCCGGACCGGTGTCTGCCGCACGAGCCGTCCTCTCGTGAGCACCGGTCGCACCGAACGGACTTCACACTAGAGAGATCCTCTTCCGAGGTGCTTTCAAAAGGCTTTCAATACCCAAGGGAGAACCCAAGGTGGTCCGATGGGCACCCATTGTCGACCCGGGCCCTCTTCGGGTTCAACCCCACCCCCGAATTCCACACCATGCGTAGTTCTTTATGCACCATGCGTGATTCTTCGTGCGAATTCGATAGGCGCCCCGCATTCTCCGCGCAGGCGTGACCCTCCGCGAGGTCCGCCGGGCGCCCGGCGGTGGGCGCCTTCGGCCCCGACCGCACCCGCGCCGCGGGAGGTCGCAGGGCACGGGAGGCAGACGTCGGCCCGGACCGGGAGAAGGGCTGCGGAAGACCTCGGGGTGGCCATAGGTTCAAGACATCAAGGGGGTGCGTCCCCGCGCACCCCGTTGTCCACAGGGTGCGGTGGGTGATTCGCGCACCGGAGGTGAACGGACTGATCGGAGGGCCTGATGCAGGAGGGCGACGGAAACGGCTGGGTGGAACTGCCCGACGGCTCCCGGAGGTGGGGGCTGTACGGCGCCGCCGGGCTGTTGTTGTACGCCACCGACGCGGCCGGGGCCGGGCACGTGCTGCTCCAGCACCGTGCGGGCTGGACCCACATGGGCGACACCTGGGGCATCCCGGGGGGAGCCCGCAACAGGGACGAGACCCCCTTGGAGGCGGCCGTGCGCGAGTTCCGCGAGGAGGTCGCGGGCGACCTCGAGGACTACACCGTGGTGGGCCGGCACGAGCACGACCTGTCGGTGTGGAGGTACGACACCTTCCTGCTGCGCATCCCCGCCCTGGTGCCGTTCCACCCGGGCAACGCCGAGAGCGAGGCCATCGAGTGGGTCCCGACCGCCGTCGCCGAGTCGCTCCCCCTGCTGCCGGCGTTCCGTTCGGCCTGGCCCCACCTTCACGCCGACCTGACCTCGGTCGCCGGCGGAAGCGGGAACGGCGGACCGGCGGGCACTTCCGTGGACGTCTGATCGTTGGCACGGCAGGAGCCGTGCGCGCACCTCTCGGGATGAATTCGTTCGTTCTTTCCCGAGTGCCGGGTGCCGGAGCGGCACCTCCGGGGTAAGTCAGGGACGGGCCCTGATGCGCGGGGCGCCCCGAACCACCATCCTGGTGGTGAGGGTCCCGCGGTGCGCGGAGGCCACGCGAATCGACTGGAGCTGTGAACATGACGCTGGAGCGCGGTAACGCATTCACTCCCGTCGCCTCGGCGACGATGATCTGGCCGTGGGGAGCCTCGGTTGTGGGCGGCTCCGTGGCCGGTGCCCTCTCGTTCCTGATGAACTTCGGCCTGGCCGGGATCCCCGGTGCGGTCACGACCGGAATCTTCTTCTTCGCACTGATCGGTGGCATCGGCGGTGTGCTGAGCAAGAAGAGCGACCGTCGGGGTCGCCGATGGGCCGCGACCTACCCGTTCCGCTACGCGGCCGCGCCCGCCGCGTTCGGCGGTGGAGCCACGGCCATCATCAGCTACATCGGCTCCGTGATCGGCAGCTTCGCGATCTTCAGCGGGCTGTTCGGCGGGCTCTTCCTAGGCCTGGGCGTGGGCCTGATGCTGTGGCTGATCATCGGTGTCGTCGCGGCGGTCGCCGGCAACAAGAGCTGACACGCTTTCCAAGGGCGGCCGCCACGGGCCGGCCGCCACGGACACCACGATCACGATTCAGGCAGGCGTGTGGGGACTTCCGGACCACCCTGATGGTGGTGGGCGGGAAGAGGGCTTAGGCTCGTTGTTTCCGCCCGGAGCGGATCACGACACTCACCTAGGGGAGACAACCGGCGCCGATGACTGAAGCTGCCCGTCAGAAGATGGTCGAGCGGGTCCGCGGGCTCCTTCGCATGGCGGAGGACCCCGCGGTCACTGATGCCGAGAGCCAGGCGTTCACCGCCAAGGCCGCCGAGCTGATGACCCGTCACGCGATCGCCGAGGCCGAGGCCCGCGCCGAGCGGGGCGAGGAACCGGACGCGATCAGCCGCATGGACCACACCGTCACCGGGGTGGGCGGCCACGGCAAGGCCCGGGTCAAGGCCCTGGCCGACATCGCCGCCGCCTACGGCTGCCAGTCCGCGGTGCGAGGGAACAACTCGGAGAACACCGACCGCGTCATCATCCTGGTGGGCACCGCGAGCGCGTTGGACGCGCTGCGGATCCTCCTGCCGTCCATCTCCATGCAGATGGAGGCGTCGGCCAAGTTCATGAGTTCGGCGCACGTCACCGACATCAGGGAACTGCGCAACTACACGAGGTCGGAACTGGAGACCGAACGGAAGCGCTACTACCGTTCCTTCGTCCGCGCCTACGGGCAGGCGGTGGCCGAACGCATTCGTGAGTTCCGCGCCCGGCTTCAGAGAATGGCCTCGCCCGAAACCGGAGCCGGCGGGGTTACCGACAGTGACGGGAACAGTTCCGTTCGCGGGGCCGAACTGGTGCTACGCGATGATCTGCAACGGGTCAACGAAGAGTTCCACAAGCAGTTCCCACAGTTGCGTAAACACCGCCCCGAGCGCACCCACAGCCCCGCCGGACACAGGGCCGGATACCGCCGTGGACGCCAGGCGGAGCTGGGTTTGGAGACCCCGGTGACCAGTGGTGGAACCTCCACTCTGGCCGAGGGCGAATAGCCGCTCACCCCGAGTTGTCCACAGGTTGTGCACAGTTTCCACAGGAACTTCGTTTTCCCATGTCACAGGGGAAATGCGAGCTGTTTCGAGAGGCGTTTCGGGTCTCTCAGTGGCCGATCACACCGGGTTATCCACAGGCTGGGGAGTCGACCTGTGGATAACTTGCGGACCGTTCTGGGGACGACTTCGCCAAGAAGAGTGAATCCGCTGGTCAAGTGCTACGCAAAGGCTGCACCAAGTAGCGGAACGTGGGCTGTTCGCCCTCCTTCGCCGGCACATCCGTGAACACGGCGGGTTTCGTCGCCTCGGTGAAGTTGAGGTACGCCGTGGTGGACTCCACCCCGGAGAGCCCGTCGACCAGATAGTCGGGCTTGAACGCCACCCGCAGGGGATCACCCTGGTAGTCCACCGGGAGGGCCTCCACCGCCTGGGCGTCCTCACCGGAGCCGGCCTCCAGAACCACCTCACCCTCCGTGAACGCCAACCGGAGCGGCGTGTTTCGGTCCGCCACCAACGCGACCCGCTTGATCGCCTCCAGCAACGGACCCACCGCCACCTCGGCCCGCCCGGAGAAGTCGGTGGGGAACCAGGAGGCGTACTTGACGAAGTCACTGTCGATCAGCCGGGTGGTCGTGCGCCGCTCACCGTTGGCGAAGCCGATCATGCCCTCGCCCGGAGACAGGCTCACGCCCTGCCCGACCGCGACCGTGGACAGCGCGATGTCGACGTTGGAGCGACCGATCAGGCCCCGCACGGTGTTGGCCAGGGTGCGGGCCGGGACCAGCGCGGACAGGTCCACACCGGGATCCTCCGGCCGCCACCACAGTTCGCGGACCGCGATCCGGTAGCGGTCGGTGGCCACGACCGTCAGTGCGTCGCCGGTGAAGTCAAGGTAGGCGCCTGTCAGCATGGGCAGGGTGTCGTCCCTGCTGGCCGCCGGGGTCACCTGCCGCACCGCCGCGGCGAACGCGTCGGCCGGCACGGAGCCGATCCTCCCCGGCATGCCCGGCAGGCTCGGGTAGTCCTCCAGCGGCATGGTGATGAGCGTGAAGCGGGCGGAGCCCCCGCGCACGTTCACCTTGGGCCCGTCCGTGTCGATGTGCACCGAGCCGGACGGCAGGTTGTTGACGATCTCCGCGAGCAGGCGCCCGGGAACCAGTACCGCCCCGGGTTCCTCGGAGAGGACCTCGACCGAGGCGCGCGTGGAGACTTCGTAGTCGAACCCGGACAGGTGCAGCGTGGTGCCGTCCTCGGAGACCTCCACGCGCATCCCCGCCAGGACGGGTACCGCGTGCCGTGTGGGCAGTGCCCGCGCGGTCCAGGAGACCGCCTCGGCGAACGCGTCGCGATCCACTCGAATTCTCACCGCACGGCCTCCTCGTCTGCCCGATCCGCTCTCCAGGTGAACGTACCCAGAGGCCACGACAATCGGCGGTCCGCGCACGAGGAGGATCGCGGACGTGAGCGGCCCCGGTCGGACGGCGGAAGGGGTGTCGGACCGGGGCCGATACGGAGGGTTACTTCCTGTTGGGCTTGAGCGTCCACATGATGGTCATCCGGCCGGTGACGGTGCCGTCCTCGGTACGGATCTCCACCTCGATGGGGAACTCGGGACGCCGACCCGCGTCCAGTTCGGCGATGATCTCCTCGCGCGGACGGGACAGCGTGGCCTCGGCGGTGAGGTCGCCCATGGCGACCTTGAGGTAGTCGATCGTGGCGGTGGTGGTGACGGGCACGGCGCGGTCGAGCGTGTCCCCGAAGGTGCCGATGATGATGGCGCCCGAGGCCGACTCGGCCAGCGTGAACATCACACCCGCGTGCGGGCCTCCGATGTGGTTCCGGTGGTTCGGGTCATCGGGAAGGTGCATGCTGACGCGCCCGTGCTCCACGTCGATGAATTCGAGCCCGAGGTGCCGAGCGAACGGCACCGCGGCGAGGAACCCGGACTTCACGAACTCCGCCGTCTCGGCGTCCATTTTCTCCATGACACCCAGGTTACTCACGAGTAACCCATCCGCGCCACCCCTGACCGAACACCCCTGCGTTCCGCTCGGTCGTGTGGGCTACCATGTCTGGCGGAGAGGGCGATGCTCTCCCCGGGAGGGTTCGCATAGCGGCCGAGTGCAGTGCTCTTGAAAAGCACCAAGTCCTTGACGGGGCTTCATGGGTTCAAATCCCATACCCTCCGCCGAATCCCCAGGCCACAGGCTTGTAGGGGAAGCAGAGAAGGCCGGTGAGCCGGGTCCATCGCACATTTATCGCACATGGACCGGCACACCGGCCTTCGTCGTCTCCGGCCTCAGGCGGCCAACACCTTCTGCCGAGCGTCGTCCATCGCGTCGGCCACCTCGTCCAGCCGATCCGGGAACAGGTGCCCGTAACGGTCCAGGGTCATCGTCGCGCTCTTGTGCCCGAGCATGGCCTGCACGACCTTGACGTCCGCCCCGGCCGCGATCGCCAGTGACGCGGCGGTGTGCCTGAGCTTGTGCGGGGTCAGCGCCAAACCGTCCAGGCCGGCTTCCTTCACCGCCATGGCGAACTCACGGTTGCGCCAGTTCCGGATGCGTAGCGGCGCACCTCGCTTGGTCGTGAAGAGCAGAGCGTCCACCGGCCGCCCCTCCACGAAGGTCCGCAGTTCGGAGACGAGCGACCGTGGCACCGGCACGGTCCGAAACTTCCCGTTCTTCGGAGCCTGCTCCACGAGCGCCCCGTCCACTTCGGCGAAGGTGACCACCACCCGGACCCGGCGCCGCTTCAGATCGACCCTGCCCACCCGCAGAGCGGCGGCCACACTCCACCGCATACCCGTGTAGGCCAGCAGAAGGACGAGCGCACGGCTCACCCTGGCCGAGGCGAGTTCCTGTCCGTACTTGGTCCGCAGGGTGAGGGAGGCGTTGGCCAACCGCTCCACCTGGGCGTGGTCGAGGTAGACGTGTTCGGCCTCGGAGGGCTTGGGTAGAGGCACGCCCTTGGCCGGGTTGAAGGGGATGCGTCGAGGTACGCACCAGCCCAGGACCATGGACAGCACCACGTGGGCCTGCCGAGTTTGTGAGGCACCCAGGTTGCTACCTCCCTCCTCCCGCGGCTTCTGGAGTTGCGCGACCCAGACGGCGATGTCCTCGGAGTGCACTGCCGAGAGTGCGTGGTCCCCCCACCGGGGAAGGACGTGGTTGTCCAGGACGGCCCGGTACTGCCACCACGTCGAGCGCTTGATGTCCGTCCGGGTGACGAGCCACTTCTCCGCCATCACCCCCACGGAGACCTTCGCGTCCCGAGGGTTGCGGTACGAGCCCTCGTGAAAGCTGTTCTCGATCTCGGTCTGCTTCTTCTCTGCGTCCGGCTTCCGGTGGAACACACCGCCGCTCTTGAGCTTTCCGGAGGGGTTGTAGTACCGGACCCACCAGCGAGCGGGAGGGGTGCGCTTGGCGGTCTTGGCCTTCTTCACCGCCTCCACGAACGCCTTGTCCTTGGTGCGGTCGTACACCCACGCGCGAGCCATCGGGGTGGTCTCCTTTCCTGGGTTACTGGTCGCACACCCAGGTGCGGACCTCGGAGGGCACGTAGCGCACGTAGCGGCCGATGCGGTGGGAGGGAGGTCCGTCGCCCTTGTAGCGCCACTCGTAGAGGGTCTTGGCCGGCACACGGAGGTAGGCGGCGGTGTCGGTGACCGACCACAGACCGGTGGTGGAGTGGGGTCCGGTGGGGGTGGTCGCGGTACTCATGCGGCCCTCGTCTCATCGGTTGCCGAAAGATCGTTCTGTCGTGCGGCGTGAAGCTGGGTGCGGCGTTTGAGTGCTTCGCCCACCGCCCGCAGGAGACGACGTTCGCGGGGAGCCACGTCGGGATCGGTGGGCAACGCCAGTTCCCAGGCGAAGTCGCCGGAGTCGACCGAGGTCAGCACCGGGGAACGCTGGTTGCCTCCTTCGCCCTGGTCCTCGCCTGTGGGGTTCACACCGAGCGCTTCCAGAACCCAGGTCAGGCGGTCGGCTTTGTGGTCGGCCAGGGTCTTGCCGGACCACTTGCGGGAGACCAGGACGCGGCGTCCGGCGTAGCCCAGGTGTTCGCGTCGGTGGGCCTTGGAGCGGCAGAACCCGGGCCGGAGCCCTGCTTTGGGGTCCTGGGGTTGGATCCCGTACCGGAGCCAGTTGGCGCACCGGGGAGAGCAGGGTTCGAACCGGAGGGTGTGCATGAGCCGGTCCACGTGCTGTTCCTGCCGCACGGTTTCGGCCGCGTGGCAGTCCGCGATGTCCTTGGTCAGGTACTTGGCCAGGTAGCGCACACACCGCGCGGCGTCCTCGGTCCCGGCCACGACCCCTTTGGCGTCGACCTGCTTGCCGAACCGCACCACGTGGAAGGGTTCCGCCTCAGGATCGGCGTCGATCGCGTCCAGCGCCTCATCCCAGGTCGGGAGGACTTCGCCGGTCGATGTGTCGACATAGCCTCCTGTCTCCATGTCCCACGCGGGCAGGTGTTCACCCTCGTACCGGACCGTGTCGGCCGAGGGCCACCAGACCTGGTGGTAGGTCGCGGCGGCGATCTGGCGCAGCTCCGAGCGCGGGAGGGTGCCGCGTGTGGCCATGTGCAGGTGTGGAGTCAGACGCCGTTGGGGTTCGACGGAGGCGAAGTACTGCACGTCGAACCCGGCGACCCGGCGCAGGTTCTGCACGAACCGGTCCACGAGCTTGGAGAAGTGCAACGTGTCCCGAGCGGCCCGCCGATAGTCATACGTGGAGAAGTCGACCGGGGTGCCATCGGACCGGACCCGCCCGTAGGAGTCCAGGGTCAGGGTCAGGAACAGGGAGGGGCGGAACACCTTCCCGGAGTCGGGGTCGGTGAAGGCCCGTCCCACGGTCTTGCGGGTCATGGGTCGTTTGGGCAGGTCGGGCACGTCCTGACGCCTCTTGGTGGATCGGACCCGACGCGGCCCCGACTCGGAGGAGGCGGAGCGGGTGACCGAGCCCCGCAGGCCGGAGGCGGTGATCTCTTCGTCCAGGTCGGCGATAGCGGCATCCAGCGCCGAGAGCTGTTCGGGAGCGGCCGCCCCGGTGGCGGCGAGGTGGTCGCGTTCGGCGGTGACCATGGCCCGCTGTTCCACCCACTGCTGTTGCTGCTGCGTGGGTGGGTCGGGCTTGACGATGGGTTCGGCTTCCAGGTGCCAGCCCTCTTCGCACTGAGTTCTGCGAAGGCTGCGTTTCCTCTTTGCGCAGGCCGGACAGCGCGATTCGAGTGTGGACCCGCAGGGGACGTCGATCACCTGTGTTTGGCCGGTCCCGATATCGGTACGCCGTAGAGAGACAGGTCGGATGCACACACCGTGGTCGGCGGCGACCTGTTCGGCCACCTCACGGGCCAGGGGTTGCGCCAGCCGTTCGGCCCGTGTCGACTTACCGGTAGGAGTCGGCATCAGCCCACCCCCGTACAGCGCACTGAGAGGGAGAGACGATCAGCGATCATTCCACGAGCGAACCCCGCAAGGTGCACCTGATCGCACCCGCTTTGAGCCTGCTGGCGTTCATAGCCGGTGCTCTCTCGGCCTACGTGAACCAGATCCCGGTGTTCCTGGTCTTCTTCGTACTGGCAGCCCTGTTCGCAGCTACCTTCCTCGCGTACATGCTGGTGAAGCTCTACCGCCAAGGTCAGCACGCTTCCACCTCCTCGGAAGACCCGTAGTTCTCAGCCATAGCGGTGATGTCGTCATCACAGACGAACGCGGCCCGTACCCGCACCGGGGACGGCGACGTTTCCAGGCGCACGTAGGCCACCCATGACATGGAAGAGGCGCACCGTTGAAGAGCTATTACCTGGGGTGGGGGTACCTGATTCTTGGTCTGCTGTGGGCAGGGTGGGGCATCACCCGGCTTTTCCTCTACGGCCCCTCGCTGGGCCTGGTGTGGCAACTGTTCGGGGCGCTGGCCTTCTCGGGGATCGGATTGCTCTGGTTCCGCGACCATCGACGCAAGCGGCATCAGGAAACCTCCTCGTCCACAGAGCCCGAGGAGCCCACCGCGTAGCCGCCCGCCATGGCGGTGATGTCGGCGGCGACCTGTTCGGCCACCTCTCGGGCCAGGGGTTGGGCGAGTCGTTCAGAGCGGGTGCTCTTACCGGTGGGCGTGGGCATCAGCGAACCCCCAACAGCAATCGAGATGGGAACCGATGAAGCTTTTCACCGGCTGTTCTTTTCTGTTCTGCGCACTGCTGTGGGGTGTTCAGGCAGTGGACCGTCTCTGGATCGATGAGACGGCCACCCCATGGCATGGATGGGCCCCCCTGTTCGCAACCGTCTGTTTCACCTTGAGTGGGCTCGGCTTTCTTCGTAGGCATTGGCAGGATCGCGCTCACGCAGCTTCTCCAGAGGAAGCGTCGGACGATGCCACCCCGTAGCGGACCGCCATGGCGGTGATGTCCTCAACCGAGACGAACGCGGCCGGCCTCACCCCGGGATCCGGGGCCATCTCCCAGGTTCGGGGTTGCGCGAGGCGTTCGGCCCGGGTGGACTTACCGGTAGGCGTAGGCATCAGCCCACCCCCACGACCACAGAGCGGGAGCCCCCACCCGATGAACGACACCGGATCGGTGGACCGCTGGATCATCCTCAGGCACGGCGTGCCCAGCCTCGCTGTCTTCCTCCTGCTCCAGTACGGGGGCTGGATCTACGCTCTTGCAGCGCTGCTGATCTGGTACGGCCCGATGTTCGCTTGGGTCGCTTGGGAGAGACACCGCCGCGCTACCAACACGCATCAGCCCACCTCCTCAGCAGAAGGGGAATCGGCGCTGTAGCCGTTGGCCATGGCGGTGATGTCGTCATCGGAGACGAACGCGGCCCGCACCCGCACCGGGGACGGCGAGGTCTCCAACCGGACGTAGGCCACTCCGGGAAGGGTGGTGTCGATCAGGTGCGCCTCAGCACCGCGTTCCCTTGCGCCTTCTCCGAGGACCATGTCCACCTGGGACGCCTCGTCCAACCGTAGGGCGATCTTGTCGGGGAACAGGTTGCGCAGGTTCATGACCTCCTTGCGCGGGTCTTGGAGTGCGGCAAGGACGCAGAAGCCGACCGAGCGGCCTTGTGAGGTCAGGGTGGCGATGGCGTTCTCCGCGCGGCGGCGGACGTCCCGGTCGGGGTGGTAGGCGGTCAGAAAGGCCACCTCGTCCAGGACCACGAGCACGAACGGGTCGGTCTTCGTGGGGGTGTGGGAGCGCTGCCTTCCGGCGTAGCGCTCGGCACGTTCCTGCATGGAAGCCACGGCGTGTTCGAGCAGGTTCACCGCGGATTCGCCGTCGTCGGCGTAGCGGGCGAACAACTCGCGCCCGTAGGCGAGTTCCATGCGCTTGGGGTCGATCCCCCACACCTGCGCAGTTCCCTCTTCCAGGGCGGGGAGCATAGCCCGGATGGCCGACCAGAGCACGGAGCCTTTACCGGCCCCGGTCACGCCGACGATCAGGACGTGGGTTCCGTGCAGGCGCAGCTTCCAGGGGGTTCCGTCCTCACGCTTGCCGACCGGGAGCGCTGATAGGTCCGGGTTCTCGGGGACGGGGAGTGTGTCGAGGGGTTCGGCGAGGGTGTCGTGTCGGGGGAATTCCAGGGTGATGTCCCGAGGTCCGTTGACGGTGACGCGGCAGGAGGGGGCGGCGAACCCGTGCGCCAACTCCACCACCCGGTGCTCGAAGTCGGTCGGAGCAGTTCCGGCCACGAGGGACACCCGCACGTAGTCGGCACGGGCGTTGCAGGCCACGGAGCGGATGCGGGGCAGGTAGCGGCGTTCCTGGTAGGACTCCGCCAAACCGGCGATCACCAGCACGGGTTGCCAGTGCCGCCGATACACGACCAGGTGACGCCACCAGGCCAACAACCGCCAGGTGACGCAGTACCGGTAGGAGTCGGGCCAGGTGCGCCACCACACCAGGGAGACCGTGGCCAGCACACCGGCCAGGGCGGCCAGACCCTCCCCACCGAGATACCACCAGCACGCGGCCACGAGGGTGGTCGAGGCGACCATGACGGGGAAGCGGAATGGCAACAGCACCAGCAGGCGCACGAGCCGCCAGATCCAGGAGCCCAACACGACGATGCCGGGGGTCTCCACGATCGGGGTCGTCCACCGCACCCCTTGGGCCGGGGTCGGCAACGTGGGCGAGGACTGGGCGGCCCCCACCTTGGGTTGGCGCATCATCACCGGCCACCCCCGTTCAGGACCTCGGAGGCGGCGATCTCGGCCCAGAGCAGGTCGGAGTCGGCACGAGCGCAGGCGGCGAATCGGGCCGCGTCCGGGTTGCCGTCCCGGGCGGCGATCGCGGCGAAGATCCGGGACTTGAAAGCGAAGAACTCCGCCCGCTGCGCCTTGGTGGTGCGGGGCTTGTCGTACTCGGCCAGGAAGGCCCGGACCAGTTCGGGGCCGGTCAGGGAGGACAGGTCTTCGAGGTTCTGGGACATACTGGGGGCACCTCTTCTGAGATTTAGCGGTCCAGCGGGGGGTTAAGGGGCGGCCAGGGTGTTGGAGCACCAGGCCGCCCCGTCATGTGTTCACCTCAGGCGGCGTCCTTGACCGGAGCCTTGGCACGGCCCGCACCGGGGGTCTTCACACCCCGCGCCCGCAAGGAGTAGGCCACCCGGGGACGGCGGCCGGAGTCGTCGACGTAGGGCATGACCGCCATGGCTTCGAACTCGATGGGGCGGAACGGCAGACCGGGCACCTCGTCGGGCAACGTGGGGCACACGTTCGCGGCGACCTTGACCTTCACCGACTTGGCCTTACCGCGTGCTTCGGGGTCGGCGTCGATCACGTCCACCGCCCACAGCGGGAGCCCGGTGTCCTTGTCCATCTGCGGCTTCTTGGTCTCGAAGTCGGTGATCGCTTCCACCCCCAGCGCGAACGCACCAGCGGGGAACACCGTGCCGAAGGAGACCGGCAACGCACCCTGAATAGCCATCAATCAGCCTTCCGTTGTGTCGACCCCCCTAGACACTCAATGGCGAGAGCCACCGACATGAACTGTCTAGGGGTCTACGCAAGAAGGTAACAAGTGAATCGGGGATTGTCTAGGGGGGTACTCAGGCATGGGTCCACGTGACGACGGTGGCGTCATCGTGGTTCTTGGCCCGCTGGTAGCGCTGCTGGTCAGCGTCGCGCTGCTCTTGGTCGCGTACGTGGTCGATGAGGGCACCGGGACCGTTCTTGGCCGCGAGGAGGTAGCAGTCTTCCCAGGTCTGGGAGCCGAAGAGTTCCACGCCCCGCGTCGCACCATCGGTCATCGCGGCGAACCCGGTCACGTCCGTCAATGGCAGTGACCCGGTCAGTGCTTCGTCGGCGGCCCGAGCGTCCACCCCGGCTGTCCAGAAACCGCCCGGGGTGTTGCGCAAGGTGCGCACCGAGGGTCTGTTACCGGAACCGTCGCGCTCCAACTCGGTCTTGAGGTCGTCCAACCGGGTGTCGGCGATGGTCGAGACCGTGGCGTTGGTGTGCTGGATCAACAGGAGCGAGTCGGACAGCACGAGGTGGTGCAGTTCCGCGCCCACCAGGCGCACCATGACGACGGTGGCCGAGGGGAATTCCTGGTTGGCCAGGTCGCAGTCGGGGCCGTGCAGGTCGGCCATGGTGGTGATGGCTTGCGAGAGCACCGTTCGCAGGGTCTGCGTTCCCAGGAGTCCGGCCAGCAGCAGACCGGCCAGACGGCGCGTGTGCCAGGCCACCCCGTGTGCGCATCCGATGTCGATTCCGGCCGGAGCACTGGCCCCGTCCAGGAGCACGGCCCCGTTGGTGGTGACGGCGGCGACGTCCTCGTTGGCACGCTCGGGATCGCCGGGTTCAGTGGCCAGAAGGAACGGCATCGGTCTACTGTTCCTCGTCCTGGTCGTGCCGGTAGACGGGTGTGATCAGTTCAGCGCTCTGGGGAAGGCCCGTGTCGGGGTCGTAAGTGCTGCGCACCAGCACCGAGAAGCGTTCAGAGCCGACCTGCCCCCAGAGCGAGGCGACTTCACCGTTGAGGAAGTGCGCGACCCCGCGTGAGCCCTGGGGGTGGATTCCCCCGATGGCCAGGAAGGTGCCCTTACCGTCCGGGCGTGCCAGACGACCGAGGTAGGCCACATCCGAGGGCTGTTGGGGGTCCATCTCCTGTCCGGACCGGTAGCTTTCACCAGTGCGGGTGTCGGTGAGCAACCACAACCCCTTGTGCGGGTGCTCCCACCGGATGACGGGGTCGGTGTCGTAGGCGGTGCGCATGGCCTTCGACATGGCCGGTCCGCAGACCACCACCAGGTTGGGCCGGTTGAGATCCACGCGGCCGTCGACGGTGACGTGGTCGGAGACCGTCTGCATGTCGAAGGAACGCACCAGCTCTTCGAGCGCCTGACCGGTGGCCATGTCGTCCAGGGACAGGACGGGGCGATCCTTGACCTGGTCGTGTCGCAGAGGCGTCGCGACG
This sequence comes from Nocardiopsis sp. MG754419, assembly GCF_018207095.1. Classification (GTDB taxonomy): domain Bacteria; phylum Actinomycetota; class Actinomycetes; order Streptosporangiales; family Streptosporangiaceae; genus Nocardiopsis. The sequence goes on from NZ_QOCZ01000060.1 coordinate 19,827, forward strand.
GTCACCGTGCCCACACCGAGGAAGGCCGCTTCAGGGGCCGGACCGGTGTGGCGAATCTGGTGAATACGCCCGCGGCTCAGACCCGCCTTCTCCGCGATCTGCGCGTAAGACATGCCCTGGGCGTGCAGGTCCTGAATGAGCCGACGCCGCAGGCGGGACAGCTCGGTCACTTCCTGCTGTGCTTCGGCCAGTCGTTCGGTCGCTGCGCGCAGCACCTCGAAGGGGTCGTCCATCTCGGCTATGCGTTCGAACTGGCCCGGCATCAGTGCTCCCTCGGTCGTACGGACCGAGTCTAGGACTCTAGACAGCACGGGCGAAATCTCCGCCCCGGTTTCGGCATCCACGACCACGAAGCGTGAACGACGGCGGGGCATGCGCGGACCACTCACAGCTTGGTGAAGGTGGCCAGGTCCGCCCACACACAGGTGCCCACGGGTTCGGGCGTCACGCCCCACTGCTTGGCCAGAGCGTCCACGAGCACCAGGCCCCGACCGTGCTCACTCCAGGGGTCGGAGGACGCGGGTTTGCCGTTCCAGCCGTGTTCGCAGCCGTAGTCGGCCACCGAGATACGCACCCGGTCGCCGTGGTCGTTGACCCGAACCACGAACATGCCACCGTCACGGGAGCTGTGCGTGTGCCGGAGGGCGTTGGTAGCAAGCTCACTGGCGACCAGCTCGGCGTCATCGACCGTGGGGTGGTCCTGGAGTAAGGCCCGCACGAAGTCGCGTACTCGGGCGATCTCATCGACATGACCAGGGAACATTCGGGCCCAGTTACGCATGCACACCACCACCGTCTAGAGGGCTATACACCTGTCTCGTGACGGCAGAGTACGGCAGGATGCCTCATTTATTCAATGAATTCCCTGAATAAAACGTGTGATGTCAGCGGACACAGCTTCGACCACCCGCCGGAAGTCGACCCCGGTCACGGCAACAGCGGACAGGGCGTCGAATGCCTCTCGGTAGGCGGTGACGTGCTCAGAGCCGGTGAGGGTCATCTCAGCGGTGAAGGTCTCCACCAGCACCCCGGTCTCATCGCACACGGTGAACCCGTGCGGAGGCAGCACCGGCAGCCACACACCGGAAGGGATGACGCCGACGGACACGTTCGGGCGGTCAGCCAGCATCAGGAGGTGTTCGAGCTGGGAGGGCATGAACGCACCCGACCCGGGCCAGGTCCGCAAGGCCGACTCGTTGACCACGAACTCAAAGCTCTTGCCCTCATCGTTCAAGCTCTTGCCCCAGACCACACCCGATTTGGGGCCGGTGTCGGCAGTAGCTGAGTACTCACGAATTCGAAGTGGGGTGGGGATGGTAGCTGATTGGAACCCGCGCACCTTCGCAGCGGAGGCGACCAACTTCCGCGCAGAGTCAGGCACGATCGAGATCCCAGAATCAACCCGTTTGTTCTCCGAGAGAGGAGCGTAAGCCTCCCGAGCCATCGAGGTCAGCCGCTCGGCCTCGCTAGGGGAGAACGGCAGAGCCGCGATCAACTTCTCCACCGCCTCCACGCTAGAAACCCTCTGCCCGTTTTCCACCCTTGACACCGTGGGTTGTGAGACACCCGCGCCTGAAGCGAGCGTGGCACCAGACCGCCCATCGCGCTTACGTGCCCAACGCAGTGCGTCACCGAGTGCCCTCAGTAGTTGTTCAGCCATAGAGAAGGTCTACAGCAACAAATCTAATCTGGCTACCTGAAACAGAGTACACAGTCGATGATGTTAAGAAATACCACAAATTTAATCTTTCTATATTTACAAGATGAGCAATCAATAATTAGGCATGCCCAAGTTCCCGGGCATAATTCTGCATCTTTTTGAGAACGTATGCTGCGATACTAGCTCGGTTTGTGGAGGTGAGAAACTCCCCTCTTCTCCATGTCAATTCCACGCAGTAGGTGTCCCCCTCCAGATCGAAAGAAATGTCAGGAATTAGCGGTGTAAATTCAAGTGATTTCTCTGCCTTGAAGTTTGAACAGTCGCGCCCCTGACTATTCAGATAACCTTCAACAGCCTTCAACACAGACTTATTCAGAAGTTTATCTCGGCCTGCCGTGAATCCAACGTCAGCCAGAAGAGAAAAAGCAGGAAGCGACACCCTCGAAGGCGTTCCTCGATTCTCGAATGTAGGGTTTGCAGTGCCGTCGATGTACTTACCGAAATCAGATCTTGAAAATTTTCGATTGATTGAATAGGGGCCACTTTGCTCGATTCCCAAGTCAATCAGATTTCTTGTCACATCCTCAGGACCGTACTGGCGAAGAATCGGAATAGATAGCGAAGGAGGAATGCCAAACAGGCGCACGTCCAGCTGAAGGTTCATTTGGGTAAGGAGACCGCGCCGTTCCATCCACCAGCGACCCACCTCGCTAGTCTTTGTTGCATCCAGTAGCGCGCTCGCGTCGGCTAGGCCAAAGCGGCTGCTATTGGTCAACTGCGAAAGTACTCCAGCGTCCGAGCTTTCGGATGCAATCGCCACAATTAGATGGATTGGCCTCCGAGTTTCTTGAAGAATCCTAATCCTGCGTCGTGTGAAATCGTCGGATATCTGGCGCAAGTAATCGCCGATACTGTGAAATTCTGAAGCGGCATAGTCATTCGGGTTTACCCCGAGCAGCTCGAGTGACTCTACATCATTGGAAACCTCCAATGTATTCTTTGCGATCCCAGGCCACGAATCTCTTGTTGGGCCATCGATAAGGACAGGCAAATCTACGGGCGACCTGCCCGCTACGCGAACGTACCCATCGGCCATTTCTTTGGCTATCTCTTCGGTTGTCTCTGGCCAAAGAAGCAAGGTCCTATTCCCGCCTCCGCTATCCCTAAGGAGCCTCTTGATGTTAGCGATTTCCACCCCTGTGGCAGGATTCCCTTCCCGGTGATCAATGTTGATCGGAATCACACGCTCGTCGTCTGCTGCTATTCTTCCTTTAGCATACTTAATTGTTGCGTTTAGTGAATCATAGGACACTTCTCCTGTATGGTCCACCGTCTCTGAAAAATGAGCTGGAAAAAAAGTACGAAGACTGTGGGCTAGAGTCGTTTTCCCGGTGCCTGATAGTGCCAAAATCGGGCAGAAAAGTCCTTCACCTCTAGCCTTAATGCTTTCTGTGATGGTCTCAATTATGTTCAGAGTTGAATTGGGGGGAGCCACTAGGAGTCGAGCAAATTCTGGCCCGACCTCATCGATTAGCTGTTCGTATCGGGCTGGAAAAACGAGTTCTCTTAGAATATGATTCTTTGAATTCTCTTTATGGCTTTTCATATGCCCCCCAGGTTCAAAATTAACTTGCCGAGTTGTGCTGTATGGAATCAAGACGACGGCGCAAGCGCCGTCGCAGCGTCCAGCGGCCTCCGCTCGGGCTGCGGGCTGTCGCCCGGTCCCGAGCGCACGGCCACACGAACGCACGACAAATACACCTCTCGGACAGGTCCAAGACTGAGCGGGGACCAGAACTGCCCGAGATCACCATGGTGACCCCGGACATGCCTACCTGGCAGGGGATTTAGTCCCGAACTCGACAGCGAGATCACCGGCCCACCTGTCTCCCCGTGGTCCGCCGCTCAGGGCACAATCCTGGGCAGTAACCCCACCTACGAGCCACTGGCAGTACCAGGGGGCTCGCGCCCCCATGGACCCCGCGAGCCCACGCGGAACCCGGCGCGACTCAGGACGCGTGAGACCACCCGCCGACCGCGCCAGAACCCACGCGGGACCGGTACCGTGGTTGCCCTCCCACGGGGTGGCCGGAGCGGCCTCTCCTACCCCGTCTGGCCCCCGAATCACCCCCGGCTCCATCGCACATTCATCGCACATGACTCCGAGAAGGGGCCGGAAGCACTGGGAAACCCTCGGAACATCTATGCAGGTCACAAAGCCTTTCGTCGCTTTGTCGACAGGTCGTTAGGGTCCCCCAGGGCAACGGGGCTTCATGGGTTCAAATCCCATACCCTCCGCCGAATCCCCAGGCCACAGGCTTGCTGGGGAAGCAGAGAAGGCCGGTGATCCGGGTCCATCGCACATGGACCGGCACACCGGCCTTCGTCGCGTCCCGGTCCCGGTCGGTCGGCATGTCGACATACCTCTGTGTGGACTCCCCGGGGCGACGGGTTCGGCTTCCAGGTACCCACCCTCGTCGCACGTGGTTCCGCGCAGAGATCGATTCCTCTTTACGCAGGCCGGACAGCCTGATGCTCAGGTGGAGCCGCTGAGGACCTCGATGACCTGTGTTTGACCGGTGCGGATCTCGGTACGCCGTAGAGAGACCGGTCGGGTGCCCCCACCGTGGTCGGCGGTGACCTACTCGGTCACCTCCCGGGCCGAGGCCTGGGTGAGCCGCTCGGCTGGCGTGCTCCGGTCCGCGGGCGTGGGCATCGGGCCACCGCCGACGACGGTCGAGAGAGGTCCAGGTGAGAGCCATCGCGGAGAAGCAACGAACGGAAGTGTCGAGAAAGACGGCGATCAGCTCGATGTTCGTCATCGTGGCCATGCTCCTGTCGGGATTTTCCGCTTACCTCAGCCAGAATCACGTGCTTCTCGTCGCGTGCGGTGTGGTCCTTCTGTGCAGTGCCGGCCTGGTCCTGGCGTGGGTGATCCAGCGCAATCGAGGCACTCCGCAGCCCGAACGCCCCTCGGACTCCGCGTAGTCGGCGACCATGAGCGCACACATGAAACGTCCACTGGTGTGGCTCAACCTGGTGAACGGGGGGATATTCGGCATTGTCACGGCGATGCGCTTCGGGTTCGGAGATGAACCGCTGTGGATGGCATGGTTCACGCTCATGGCCGCGGTGTCCTTCACCGCGACGGGCCTGGGCTACCTGTACCGGTTCCGGAAACAGCAGGGGAGTCCCGCCGCCCCACCCGAACAGAGTGAGTGACTCCTTTCGGTGGGCCCGCGAGCTCTGAAACGCGAATGTGGGCACCAGACCGCCCCCGAGCGTGAAAGGCATCAGTGAGGACGTTCCGCGCGACCTTCCGGCACGACGCCAGGAAGAGAAGCCTCCCCTACGTCATTTCCGCGATCGTTGTGCATGCCGGGGCCATGGCGGTGCTGACCCTCTCCTACGGAGGGACATGGACCAACCACCTCCTCAGTGTGTTGGCCATCGTCAACGTCGGAGTTCTCATCCAGCTCTTCAAGCCCACCCGGACATCGACGCAGGAGACAAGGTGACCGGTCGCTTTGTCGACAGGTCGTCAGGGTCTCCCGAGGAGACCGGGGAGACCGGGTCTCGTGCGTTCGGATCCCCGGCGTTCGCACAGGGGCACCGTCCGGTGAACCCCGTGCGCGGGTGCAGGCGTGTGGGGCCGGTTCAGGGGACGCCGTCGGCCAGTCGGCGGTGCCACCAGGGCGCCTCCGGCGACGCGAAGGGATCGGGCAGGGTGCTGCGCAGGTAGCGCGCGTCCCATGCCTCCAGGAGGCGACCGAGCTCGGCGCGGGGACGCGGTGGAAGCCGGTGCAGCACGTGGTTCAGGACGTCGCGAGCGTGCCGGACGTCGTCGAAGGCGCAGCAGGGGGACGGGCACGGCGCGGGCCGGGGGTACAGCGGCCGTCCGCGGGGGGACGGGAAACGCGCGTAGGCGCGCAGGGCCAGGACGGTGGCTCCCCTGAAGAGCGAGGGCTCCCGGGAGCGCACTTCGACCTGGTGGACGGCGTGGCAGGTGCGGGCGGACAACCCGCGGATGTGGGCTCGGGGGCCGCTCGGCGGTGACGCGCGCAGTGCGCCGGGGCGCTTACGCGGCATCGGCCTTTCGTGTGGACATGTCGACATGCTGCCACAGCGAAGGGCCCGGTTCTCCGGCCGGGCCCTCGGCGCTACTCGTCCTCGTCGGCGTGCTTGGGCAGGACCACCACCGGCACCCTGGCGTGGTGCAGCACCCCCTGGCTGACGGAACCCATCAGGAGCCCTCGGATGCTCCCCCGGCCCCGGGAGCCCACGACGATGGCGTGGGCATCGGCGTCGTCGGCGGACTCCAGCAGTGCCGTCACCGGGTTGGACTGCGTGCGGACCGCGGACACCTGGATGTTCACGTCCTCGCGCTGGTCGTCCATGACCTCCGCGAGCAGCTCGGCGACGAGCTGTTCGGACTGCTTCTCGAAGATGTCGTCCTGGGGCTGGTACCCCGCCGAGGTCATCGCGACCGGGTCGTACGGGAAGGGCACCTCCCAGCTGTTGACGACCACCAGCTCGCCCTCGGTCTCGGCCGTGAGGTTCACGGCCAGTCCGAGCGCGCGGCGGGCGTTCTTGGACCCGTCCACACCGACGACGACGCGGTCCAGCTCGGTGGTGGCCGGCTTGCCCGCCTCGGACGGCACCACCACGACGGGGCACGGGGCGTGCGCGGCGACGCGCACACTGACCGAGCCGACGAAGAGGGCCGCCACGGAGCCGAGCCCGCGGGAGCCCAGGACGATGAGGTCGTGCGGGTGGCTGTGTCGGATCAGCGCCAGCGGCGCCTCCTCCAGGGCGGTGAAGGCCTCGACGTTGATCGACGGTTGGAGCTTGGCCACCTGCTCCCTGGCCGCGATGAGGACGGTGTCCGCCTGCCCGGAGATCTCGTCGGTCGGCTGGAAGCGTTGCGGCCCCCCGTAGGCCGACACGATGAGCGGCATCCCCAGGGCGTGGACGATGTGGAGCCTCACCCCGCGTCGGGCCGCCTCGGCCGCCGCCCATTCCAGCGCGGCCCGTGACTGCTCGGAACCGTCGGCGCCGACGACCACTTTGTGCTCTGCCATGATTCCCCCTTAGCGCTGACCACCATCTTCACCGAGTAGAACGCATGCACACGGGAGCGGCACAGGACGAACGGTCCCGTGATCGACGATCTTTAGTCGCTCTCGTCCGCGTGCGGCGGCAGGACCGCCACCGGAATCCTCGCGTGGTGCAGGACCCCCTGGCTGGTGGAGCCCATGATGAGTCCCCGCACCCCTCCCCTACCCCGGGAGCCGACCACGATGAGGTCGGCGTCCTTGCCGGCGCTCAGCAACGCCTCGACGGGGTCGACCTGCATACGCACGGCGGAGAGGTCGAGGTCCTCGGTCTCCTCGTCGATGACCTCGGCGAGGACCCCCGCGACGATCTCCTCCGACTGGCGGTCGAACACCTCCTCGTGCAGGGACTGGGCGTCCGCGGCCAGGGACTCGGCGTCCTGGGGCAGCGGCACCTCCCAGCTGTTGACCACCACGACGGAGGAGCCGGTGAGCAGTGCGTGCCGCAGGGCGAAGCGCAGCGCCCGCCGGGAGGAGTCGGAGCCGTCGACCCCGACGACGATCCGTCCGTGGTGCCGGTCGTCGCCCGCCTCGGGCACGACGATGACCGGGCAGGGCGCGTGCGAGGCGGTGCGGGTGCCGACCGACCCGAGGATGATGGCCCGGATCGCGCCCAGGCTCCGGGACCCCACGACGATGACGTCGTGCCGTTCGGCCTCGTTGAGCAGGACCGCGGGCGCGTCCTCCGGGGCGAGGACGGTGGCCACGTCCAGGTCCGGGTGCGCTCCGCGCGCGTACTCGGCGCTCTCGCGGAGCAACCGTTGGCCGGCCTCCCTGACCTGGTCACCGGCCTTGTATCTCTCGGTCTTGCTGTGGGAGAAGGTGCCCATGACCATCGGCATGCCCAGGCCGTGCACGATCCGCAGTTGTTCCCCGCGCCGGGCGGCGATCTCCGTCGCCCACACCAACGCCGCGTGCGCGGCCGGTGTGTCGTCCACCCCCACGACGACCGACGGCGGTCGTTCCTGTGCGTTCATCTCGACCCCTTCCCCTCCCTTCCATTGTCATGACCGCGCGGCCGGAAACCAGAGAGGAGGGTCCCGCGCGTTGGGGCTTCTTCGACGCGTGCGGGGGCTACCGGGCGAAGGCCTCACCGACGTTCGCGGCCAGTTGGAGGTAAGAGTCCCTGGTGGCGGGGGCGAGCCGGTCGAGATCGACCTCGGCGCCCTCCTCCAGGTGGCCGTCCCAGGGGACACGGACGACTGACCGACAGCGGCCGGCGAAGTGCTCCTCCAGACGGTCGAGGTCCACGCTGCTCTTGCTGTTGGACCGCACCATGGAGAGCACCACCACGGCGCCGGCGACGAGGGAGCCGTGTCCGTGCGCTTCGAGCCAGTCCAGGGTGGCGCTGGCGCTGCGCGCCCCGTCCACCGACGCGGAGCTCACCAGGACCACCTGGTCCGCGAGGCCGAGGACGCCCCGCATGGCGGAGTGCAGCAGCCCGGTACCGCAGTCGGTGAGGCAGATCGAGTAGAAGTGCTCGACGATGCGGGCCACCTCGCGGTAGTCGTCGTCGCTGAACGCCTCGGAGACGGCCGGATCGCGGTCGGAGGCGAGGATCTCCAACCTGCTGGGGGCCTGGGAGGTGAATCCGCGGATGTCGGCGTAGCGCGACACCAGGTGGCGTTCGTTGAGCAGGTCGCGGATGGTGGCGGCGGTCTCCAGGCGCACCTTGTCCGAGAGGGTGCCGCGGTCGGGGTTGGCGTCGACGGCCAGGACACGGTCGCCGCGCAGGGACGCGAGGGTCGCGCCGAGGGCGACGGTGGTGGTGGTCTTGCCGACGCCGCCCTTGAGGCTGAGCACCGCGACCCTGTGGTGGCCGGTGGCGACGGGGGTGGTGGCACGGGCGACGAGCTCGCGTTCACGCAGGACCTTGGGTGATTCACCGGGGTTGATGAGGCCCATGCTGGCGGTGTGGACGGCGCGACGCCAGCCTCCGGTGGGGCCCTCGTTGCGGTTGCGGACCAGGGTGGCGGCGTTGAGGGCGTCGGCGGTCATGCCGGCCTCGTAGTCGGTGCGCCGGGCGGGGGCCGGGGTGTCGCGGGACGCGGCCTCGTCACCGAGGTCGCGCGGCCCGGACCACGAGGGCCGCCCCAGCGACCCGAGCGGTGGAGGTCCGGGTCGGGAGGGGGAGGTCCCGGGGTGCTCCGCCGACCCGTCGGCGCCTGCCCCGGGCCGCTCGGTCGGTGCCGACCACGCGTCCCGTGCCGCCGCCGGACCCTGCGTGTGGCTCTCGACCGGTGCGGTCCGCTCGGACTCCAGGGGCGGGAGCTGTTCGGGTTCGGGGACGTCGGAGTCACCGTGGATCCGACGGGGCCCGAGGGGGTCCGGGTCCTCCCTCCCGGGCAAGGAGGGCCGTGGCGGGATTCTGGGCTCCTCCTCCCGCCAGGGGGTGGCCCCTGTTCCGGTCCGCCGGGGTCCCGGCGTGGGCCGGACGGTGCCGTTGCGCGACTCCTCGGGTGCGTCGAGGGTGTCCTCGTCCTCCTCCGGGGCGGGCGCCGCGAAGGCGGTGCCGGGCAGCGGGGGCGGAGTGTTCTCCGGCAGGCGCGCGTACGGAG
>NZ_QOCZ01000007.1 GCF_018207095.1 Nocardiopsis sp. MG754419
GGCTGAGGGCGTGCGTCATCGGGGCCTCGCTTCCAGGGGTCCGGGCAGAAGGGGTCGGCGGGGTCAGCGTCCGCGGGGCTGGGCGAACGCCATCACGTGCAGACGCTGGGCCAGGTGCCATCTGCGGGCCGCGACGGAGTCGGCGAGCACACGGGTGGTCGCGATCAGCTCCTCCGGTGTGGCGCCCTCGGGCATCACCCAGATCGGGGCCAGACCGTGCCGTGCGGTGAGGACGTCGATCTCGTCCAGGTCCGCCTCGGTACGGGCGACGAACTTGAACACCGCTCTGCCACTGGCCGCGAAGGCTCTCAGCGTCTCGGGGACGATCCGCCTGTGCTCGGCGACACCGGAGTTGGCGAGCTTGGGGCTGACGTTGAACCGCACGCCGTCGACCAGCAACTCCGGGTCGGGGGTGAGGGTGCCGTTCGTCTCGAACTCCACCCGTTGGCCACCGGCCGTCAGGGCGCGCACCAGCGGGACCAGGGAGCGCTGCTGGATCAGCGGCTCGCCACCGGTGATGACGACCAGCTCCACCCGGGAACTTCGCGCCCAGGCCACCAGGTCCCGCACCGACCGCCGCGAGGACTCCGCGCGCAGATCGAACCGGGAGGTGTCCCAGGTGTAGGGGGTGTCGCACCAGGTGCAGTCGAGGTTGCACCTCGACAGTCGGATGAACAGGGCCGGGACACCGCAGCTCGGGCCCTCCCCCTGGAACGTGGGCCGCTCGACCCCGAAACGCTCGGCGATGAGCAGTCGTGGCTCGTCCCCCTCCACGGCGCTCATGGGCGCTCCACGTCGAAGCGCGCCCAGCTGCGCGTGGTCTCCCGGACGCGCACGGCGATCAGGCGGCCGGGCAGGTCCGGTTCGACGTGCTGGATGAACCACCCGGCCAGGAACCCGGCCAGGTTCTCCGAGGTCGGTTCGAAGGACAGGATCTCGTGCAGGTCGTGGTGGTCGAGCTCGGTGTCCACGAACGCCTTGAAGGGCGCGAGGTCGCCGAAGTCGGTGACGAACCCGGGCCCGCTCAGGGTCGGGGCGGTGAGGATGACCTCGACCTGGTAGCTGTGCCCGTGCCGGCGCGAGCACTTGTGGCCGGGGGCCAGGCCCCCCAGGCGGTGCCCGGCCTCGAAGTCGAAGGTCTTGCCGATGGTGTGGGTCCCCGCGGGGGGCGGGACGAGGGTCTCGTCGGGCATGGGCCGTCCTTGTTCTCTCATGGGGCCACCACCCTCGGCCGGAGCCGACAGGGGTCGTGGTCCGCGGGCACGGTCGTGCGCTGACGTCGGAGTGGAAACGGCGGTGTCCCCTCCGAGCCCGGAGGTACGGGGCGAGAAGGATCCCTATTCATCAATTCGAGTACATCCCCATGACCGTTCCACGACAATGGCAAGAGTCGATCCAACACCGATTCCACAACGGAGGCGCCCCTTCATGTCCGATCGGTTGCGGGAGGAAATGCGACAGGAACGCCGCGCCTCCGGACTGGTCTGGGCGAGATTCGCGCGCGCGGCGGGATTCAGCGCGACCTATCTGCGCAATATCGAGAACGGCAACCGGGCGTTGACCCCCGAAGTGGCCGAGGCCTATGACGGGGTGCTGAGCACGGGCGGCCGCTTCACCCGGGCCCTGCGCGACCCCGCCGCCGGCACCCGCGCGCTGTCCTGGGACCGGCCGGAGAGCATGGCGATGCTCACCGGCCTGATGAAGCGGGGGCACGTGGACCGGCGCGAACTCCTCACGGTGACCGCGGCCCTGTCGGCCTCGGCGAGCAGCTGGGCCCGGGCCCTGGAGTCGGTCCCCCACCGGCCGCTCGACCTTCCCGGCGGCGCGGACCTGCTGGCGCACATCGGCGACCGACTCGATCACCTGCGCCACCTGGACGACGAACTCGGAGGCGGCGACGTCCTGCCGTTGGCCCGCGGCGAGCTGGCGCTCATCATCAGGTTGATCGGCTCGGACCGGTACCAGGGCACCACTGTGCCCCGCCTCCACGCGATGGCCTCCGAGGCCGCCCGACAGGTGGGATGGGCCGCCTTCGACCAGGGGAAACCGGGGTTGGCGGCCCGGTACTTCGACGGCGCGCTGCGCGCCTCCGCCGAGGCCGGCGACCCCGTGGGCGGCGCGTACGCCGCGTCGTTCGCCGCGATCCAGTGCTACTCCACGGGACCGCCCGAGCGGGCGGTGCACCTCCTGGACCTCGCACGCGAGCAGGTGCGCTGGAGGGCCACCCCGCGTATGCACGCCATGCTCGCGGCCCGCACCGCCCGTGCGCTCTCCACGACCGGCGCGAGGAAGGAGTGCGCGCACCAGCTCCACCTGGCGCGCACGGCGCTGGACAAGGGGCCGCGCGAGGACGATCCCGAGGTCTTGTACTGGGTGGACCACGGCGAGATCGAGATGATCGCGGGGTCGACCGCCCTGTCCCTGGGGGACCCTGCCGAGGCGCTGCGCCGCTTCGAGGCCGCCAGGGCGGCGGACTACCCCGGCGACACGGCGTTTCCCCGGAGCCACGCGATCTATCTGGCCCGGGCCTCGGAGGCGCATCTGGCACTGCGGGACCTGGACGCCGCCGTCGCCACGGCACGCCACGCGGCCCGGTGTCTGGGCTCGGTGGACTCGGCGCGATCGGCCTCCGAGCTCGCCGGGCTGCGCGCGAGGCTGCGGGCCCACACCGCGCACACGGCCGTGCGCGAGTTCCTGCAGACCGAATAGCCCCCTTCACCCGCCGTTCGAGCACGGGAGGGGCGCGAGCCGGGGGGTCGAGCGCCGGGGGGCACCGGACCCTTCGGCGCCCGACCGCGATCGGGTCCCGGGGTCTCCGAGCTGTTCCGCTCAGCGCGTCTCGACCTCACCCGCGCCGCCGGGAACACCCGGCGGGGCGCCCCGGCGCGTTCCTCTCCCGATGACGCGACGCCGATATTCCGGCACTCCTCTCCTTCACCGAGCCGAAGTACGAGACGGAAAGGGACCGATCCCCACGCAGAATCCCACCGGCCCGAAAAAACGGCGAGCATTCACCACCGAAACCCTCGGTCCACCTTTTTGGAGACACGCCACAAGGCGATCGCGCAGAAAACGAGAGAGAAGGCGAAGAGGCACGCCACCGACAGCAGGACCTGACGTAACCCGCCACCACCGACGATCACCTCTCGCAACCCCGAAACGGCCCAGTGGACGGGGGTGACGGTGGCCAGAGCCCGCACCCAGGAGGGCATGAGTTCGATCGGGACCAGAGCGCCCCCGAGCACGGTCCACACGAGCGTGATGACTCTGTCGTAGGCGAACGCCTGACTCCGGGAGCGGGCGAGGGTGCACAGGGCCAGGGAGAAGGAGACGACGCACACCGCGACCCCGACGAGCAGGACGATCAGAGCGACCATGCTCCCCCTCACGTTCAGGCCGAGCAGCAGCCCTCCCACCAGGAAGAGCACCGAGGACTGACCGAGGACGAGCATGCCGCCCAGAAGGATCTTTCCCCCGAGGAGGTCGCCGGCCGACGCACCGGACACCTGCACTCGGTTCCAGGTGTGCAACTCGAACTCACGGAAGATGGACTCCTTGATCACTCCGCCCATGAAGAAGGCGAACATCAGCGCCATTCCGGGCACCGAGAAGTCCGCGCCGCTCGCACCCTCGTGGCCGAGCCGGGAGGCGACACCGGCGTACAGCGGCGCGGTGAAGGACATCAGGAGGCAGGGCGTCAGCAGCAGGGTGACGAAGGGGACCGGATCGCGGCGCAACCAGATCAGGTCATGGTGCAGGACGGCCACGACAGGGGTCACGGGCACGACCCCGCCCTCAGGATGTTGAAGTAGGCCGACTCCAGATCGGCCTTGGCGATATCCACGGAGCGCAACCGATCGCGCTCGGCACCGACCCACTCGACGGCCTTGATGATGTCGATCGCCGGATCCGCGGTGGGGAGCCGAAGGAGGTCCTCGTCCACCCTCGCCCCCGGCCAGTGCGTGGTCGGCGGAGGTCCATGGAACCGGAGCACGAGTTCACTTCTGGCGTGCCGGGAGACCAGGTCGCTCACCGGACCCTCGGCCAGACACCTACCCCCTCCGAGCACGACGACACGAGCGTCCAGGTCCTCGATCTCCCCGAGGTAGTGGGAGGTGTAGAGAACGGTCGCACCGTCCCGGGCGATGGCGGCCACGAGCCGCAGCAGGTCGCGCCGCGTCTCGGGGTCGGCACCCACCGTGGGTTCGTCGAGGAGGATCAACTCCGGACGATGCACCAGGGCGCATGCGGCGTGCACCCTGCGTCGTTGTCCGCCCGACAGGTCCCGAACCGGCGTGCGGCTCGACCGCGTGAGGTCGAGGGCCTCCATGACGGCGTCGACCGACGCGCGCAGCCCACCGCGACGCACCCCGCCGAGCGTTCCGAAGTACCGCAGATTCTCCTCGACGGTGTGCGTCGGATAGACGGCGGTGTCCTGGGCCGCCCAGCCGATCCGGCCCCGCACGGCCTTCGGGTGTGCTCGCACGTCGACGCCCAAGACCCGCACGTCTCCCTCATCGTGGGAGGTGATCCCCGCGATGATGGAGAGGAGCGTGGTCTTCCCGGCGCCGTTGGCACCGAGCACGGCCAGGATCTCGCCGCGCCCGGCGACGAGGTCGACGCCGCTCAGCACCCGCCGCTCTCCGTAGCGCTTGCCGAGCCCCTCCACCCGCAGGCTCGGTGTCATCCGTCGACCCGCCGCCCCAGCGACAGCAGCATGTCCGAGGAGTTGCGTTCGATCGCCCGCGCGGCCACGGGCTCCAGCATGGGTTTGAGCATGGCCACGCCGATCTCGAACTCCACTTCGAGCGTGGCCTCGGTCACGTCGTCGTCGACCGGCGTCACCTGCCAGAACCCCTGGAACACCTCCAGGTCGCCGGACTGCTGGGTGTAGTCGATGCGCCGGCGCTCCGGGTCGCGGATCTCCTTCTCCGTCCACTTGAGGATGGACCCCTTGATCTGCACCTCCCACTCGGTCACGACCTCGACGTCGCCACTCTCCCGAGTGGACTCGGAGAGCACGTTGGTGGTGATGACCGACTCCATGAACCTCGGATACGACGCGACGTCGCACACGAGGCTCCAGACGTGGTCCACCGGCGCCTGCAAACGCTCGGTCACCGTGACGACAGGCATGGATATCTCCCTTTCATGGAGGGCGGCTCACTTTCCCGGACCGCGGATCGGGCCACGAGACCGGCGGGTTCCCCGGGCGTCTTCGCACGTCGATCGGCCCGGACCACTACAGGGGCTTGGTCCAATCGCTCGGCAGCAGGGGAGGAAGACCGAGAGCGTCGACCGTCTCCGTCCACCCCCGCACCAGCCGGAGCCCGCCGAACATGCCCTCAGGGGACCGAAGCTCGGGGAGGTCCTCGTCGAGGCCGAGCCCCCTGTGCACCACGTGCGCCCACGCCTCGAGTCGGGTCAGCCACGACTCGGCCCCCGAGGGGTCCCGCGCCAGGGCGCCGGCCTCGTGAACGAGTGCGAGGCCTTGATCGCGGAGCGCCTCGGGCGCGTGCGTGATCTGGTCGAAGGCGCCGCCGTTCTCGTGCCAGTACGGTTCTCCCCCGTACTCGAGACCGCTCACCTGAAGACTCGCCAGAACCAGCTGGCGCGTCTGCGCGGCCACCATGCGCCACTGACCGGCGCGTACTCCCCCGGCGATGTCCTCCCATGCTCCCTGAACGATCACCAGTGTGATCACGGCACCATGACCGGTGCGGCACACGTGGGACCGCAACCCCTGCGTGCTTCGAACGCCCACACAACACCTCTTCGTTAGAGTCGGCCCGGTCGGGACGGTCGGGTGAGGACGAGCGCCGACCCGGCTCGGGAAAGGGACGGTTCTCCTCGGTTCCGGGGCGTCCTCGGACGCCTCACCGCGACGGCGACACCCACGGAGTGAGGGATCAGGCCGACTCTCTCTCCACCCTGACCGCCGCACTGTGCAGCGCGTTGCTCAAGAACCCCCTTTCCTCGGCGTCGATGAAGGCGGAGGGCGTGCACCGCAGCACGGTCGGCGTGGTGAGACACATCGTCAGCAGCACGCCTCCGGCCAGGGACTCCCGCATCATCTCGGCGGCGACCTCCGGCTTTCGACAGTGCAGGCCCAACATCAGGCCGCGCCCCGTCACCGACGAGAACAGTCCGGGCCGATGGGCCACGAGTCCGGTCAGGATCGCGCGCAGCGCCGCACCGGCACGGCGCACCCGCGCCGGGACGTCCAGGTCACCGATGACGTCCAGCGCACCGAGGATGGCGGCCGACGCGAGGGGGTTGCCGCCGAAGGTGGAGGTGTGCAGCAGCGGATCGACGTCGAACGGACGGAACGCGTCTTCGGTGGCGATCACGGCCGACGCCGGCATGACACCGCCTCCCAACGCTTTCCCGCTCAGCAGGATGTCGGGGCGCACGCCGAGATCCTCATGGGCCCAGAACGTGCCGCATCGCCCGAGCCCGGACTGGATCTCGTCGAAGACCAACAGGCTGCCGGTGCGCGTGCACGCCTCTCGAAGAACCGCCGCGTAGACGGGTGCGAGCGGGTACATGCCCCCCTCGCCCTGGACGGGTTCGGCGAACACGGCGGCCGGCCGATGGCGCTCGATCAACGCGGCGGCCGCGGCGGCGTCGTCGCGCGGAATCCGTACGACGTCCGGTAGCAGGGGACCGATCCCCCGACGGAACGCCTCCGCATCGGTGAGGCTCAGGGCGCCGGTGCTCTTGCCGTGAAAGGAGCCGGAGAGGTGGGCCAAGGGGGTCCGCCCCGTACGTGCCCTGGCCAGTTTGAGCGCGGCCTCCACCGCTTCGGACCCGGAGTTCAAAAGCAGCACCTTGGACAGGCCCGCCGGCGCCACCGCCGCCAGCGCCGCCGCGGCACGGGCGTTGACCTCCCCGGGGAGGGTCCTGCTCGCCCCGGCCAGGAGGTCCATCTGCCGGGCGACCGCGCCGACCGGCCCGGGGTGCCCGTGTCCGAGGAGGAAGACCCCGAAGGAACCGACGTCGAGATACCGGTGTCCACCACGGCTCGTGATCCACTGGCCCTTCCCCGCGACCTCCGGGTCCACCGCCCCCATGATGGTGTGCAGAAAGGATCGGCCTGAGGACTGGTGGGTGCGTATGAGTTCGAGGGGTTCGCGCATCTCAACCGCCTCCGACCGGCTTCTCGTCGAGCTCGAAACCGAACGGAAGCCCGAGGGCCCAACGCCCCAGGAGTTGTCGGGTGGCCCAGCGCGTCGGCGGGTGGTAGCGCGCCGCCTGTGCGTCCCGCAGGAGCCGCGCCACCTTCCCCGTGGCCGCATACGACCCGACCCCCACCAGTTCGGACGCCATCTGCACCGCGGTGGTCGCCAACCCGGCGGTCTGCTGTTTCAGGGCCAGCAGGGAAGGGATCAACGCTCGCGGATCGCCGTCCTTCTCGCCCAGTCGACGCGCCAGTCCCGCGCAGGCCCACTCCATCGGCATCACCAAGGACATCAGGTCGCCGAGGGCCGCTTGGAAGGAGGGCAGCTGCGCCCGCGACGCGCCCAGGTGCGTGATGCGCGAGGCGCGGAGAGCGGCCCGGGACTCCTCGATCGCCGCCGAGACGACACCCAGGTAGGAGGCGGTCGAGGCGACACAGAACCATCCGATCCCGGCCGCGAACACCTCGTCGCTCTGTGATCCCGGTTCCGTGCGATGGAAGACCAGGTCATCGGGGAAAGCACAGCCGTCGAAGCGGAGGGTATCCGACTCCGTCGCCCGCATCCCCAGAGTGTTCCAGGTGCGTTCCGTCGTGATCCCGGGGCTCCGGGTGGCGAGCAGGGCGACCATCAGGGCGTCCGTCCCACCTCGCTCGTCCATCATCTGCAGGCAGACCAGGTCGCTGCGCTCGGCCAGGGAGCAGGGCGTCTTGAGGCCGTCGAGGATCCAGTTCGCACCGGATCGCCGGGCCACGCAGTTGGACCGGGTGAGCGCACCGGCCAGACCCGGCTCCGCGAACGCGTTGCTCACGATCCGTTGCTGGGCGGCGATGGCCTCCAACAACATCCACGACTCGTCGTGGTGGCGGTCCCGGTGCTCGACCACGACCCCGACCGAGAAGAGATGCATGGTGGTCGCGATCGCCAGTGCGGGATCCGCCTCCCCGATCCGCCGTTGCACGGCACAGCACTCGGCGATGGAGGCCCCTCGCCCCTCGAACTCCCGTGGGACGGGCAGTCCGAAGTACCGGGCTTCACGCAGGATGTCGATACTGCGATCCGCCAGCCGCCCGGTCCGGTCGTTCTCCTCGGCGTAGGTGGCGATCTCCGCCACGTCGTCCGGGGACAGGAGGTGCGAGGTGTCCGGCCAGGCGGATGTACGCGCGGATTCGTAGGTGTACGCGTCCGTCATACCTGCTCCTTGATCGTCCAGGGCCGTGGGCTTCGCATCGCCAGGCCGGGCAGCCGCTCGGCCCAGCCCCGAACGATGGCGGGCAACGCGGCATCGATGGGTTCGACGTACCGGTTCACGCCGATCGGAGCGCCCCGGGAGAGGTAGGGAATGAACTCACCGAGCAGATCGATCGTGCGCAGTTGGCGATCGGAGAGGTGGGGCCGGGCGAAGGGGAGGTAGAAGCGGTGCCACTGGTCGGGTGTCACGAAGGTGGGCGTGTCCAGCTCCCCCGCGCCGCGCTCCCTTCTCCAGTCGTTCAGCGCGGAGAAGGCGAGGTCCCAGATCGTTTTCGCCGACGACGCGTGTTCGGCACGGCCGAGAACGACGGGAGATCCGACGGGCCCCCTCTCGGCGATCGACAGCACGCACGTCGCGACATCACAGGTGGTGACGGCTTCGACGCCGACGTCCGGATCGCCCACCAGGACGGGGAGGGCGCCGGTCACCGACGCCTGCAGGAGGGAGTAGAGCCCGGTCCGCCTTCTGACCACGCCGTCCGAACGGCGTCCGAGGATCAGGGGCGGGCGGACGATGCTCGCCGCGTAGCGTTCCCGGGCCTCGCGCTCCGCCGCGGCCTTCGACCATTCGTAGGTGTTGCGGTAGTCATCGAGCGACGCGGAGCGTGTGTCCCCCCGCAGACCGATCGAGAACGCCGTGGAGAGGTGGATGACATGGGTGGCCCGGCCGACCAGGGGCTCCAGGGCCGCCACGGGTGCCAGGTTGCCGCTGATCGCCTCGTCGCGAGGGAGGTTCCACCGCGGCCGAGCGGCGGCGTGCACGATGACGTGCCAGGCCCTGTCCAGCTCCGGGGGTGGAGGCTCCTGCCCCATCCGCCAGGCGATGCCGCCGTCGCCTCCCCGCGCCGAGCAGCCGACGACGTCCCACCCCGCCGCACGTGCCCGCCCGACCAGTTCCCAACCGACCACGCCGGTGGCACCGGTGACCAACATGGTGCGCTGCACACTCATTCGACGTCCTCATTCCGAAGAGCCTGACGGCCGTCCCACCTGCTGCACACCGAGCCAGAGCATGTCCTCGCAGAACAGCGCTTCGACATCGGGATCCCACTCCTCGGACAGGCGATAGGTCCACGTGCGGGGTTCGGCGACGCCGCTGCCCGCGGAGACCACCGCCGCCCGCAGGCCCCACCGCGACACCAGGTGTTGCTCGCCGAAGGACTCCCATGAGGTGCCGACGGCCGGTTGCAGGCTCCACCGCCAGGAGCCGGTGTCGACGTCGCCCAGGTAGGAGTGGAGCGTGTCGTCGACGCGCTCGATGTAGCGCGGCACTTCGCGGGCGGAGAGCGGCGGGCTCACCGCTCGCGCGTAGTCCGCGAGCGCCCGCGCGTCTCCCAGGCGCTCCAGCTTCTCCCCCAGCCATTTCCCCTTGAAGTAGGACTCCCCTCGGGAGGCGGCGTGGCGATCGAGCGCCGCCAGGAGGGCGTCGCCCGCTCGGACCCCCGCCACCAGCGGTTTGTGGGCGCGCAGGGCCTGGGCCGCCGCCCGCATGCGGTGGGCCTCCACCGCGTACCAATCGCTGATCCACGCGTCGGCCTCGGCCTCCAGGCACTGCTGCCAGGCGATCCAGTCGTCGGTACCGAAGAGGGGAAGGCCCAGGCCGTACCTGGTGATGGCATCGATCGCCTTGCGTTTGGCCCAGATGTCTCCCGGCCGCACCTCCCGTGGCGGCCAGGTGCTCGCACTCATCTCCCGGTGCCTGTCCATGAGCCGGTCGGCGCCACAGAGGACGCCGTCGATCCGCGCACCGTTCGGATAGGACATCAGCGGGAGCAGGCTGGCCACGTCCTCCTCCACGACGGTGTGGAGGTCCAGGTCGCTGGTGTCGTTGCCGAATCCGGCGATGACCGATCCCGCGGCGACGATGAGCAGTGGCCGCCCGAACGACTCGTCGACCTGGTCCAGGACCTGTTGCTCCGTGAGTCCGTGCCGTGCGATGTACTCCTGGTATCTACCGAGCCGGACATCGTCCATCAACGCGCCTTTTCTCCTTCGGTGGGCACATGAACCTGGCATGGGGGTGGGTCACGGCACGTCATCGCCGCACGTGACCGTGGTGCGTTCAGGCGTGATCGCGTCGTGTTCGATCGCGTCGTGGGGCCGCGCCGATCGACCCGCGGAGGGGATGCCGCGGATCACCGTCTGCGGCGGGGGTTCCTCGGGCGCGATCCTCGTGGTCTCGACGTCGACGCGGTTCGGGGTTGCACGTGTTCGTCCTCCATCACCGATGGACGACAAGTCTGCATTCGTGACGGCGCCGTTGGGGAGACGTTGTCCGTTGCCTCTGTGCGGGGAATGGGAGGCAACGGTCCGGGCCGCGCGGGTCCAAGACCGAGCGCCCCGTGCGAGGGCCCGAGGGTGTCTCCACCACGATCGCGACCACCGGTGATCCGGGCGGCGCCTCCCGCCCGGAACCGGGACACCCCGACCGGACCCACCGTGGCGCCCTCCGTCAGCCGTCGCGCCCGGCCCCCACCGCACCCGCCCGCTCGATCGCGAAGGCGCGGTGCACGGGGTCGAACGCGAAGCGGCCGTCGCGGTACCGGAGCAGGTGCAGGTCGGCCAGTTCGGCCAACAACTCCTCGGCCGCGGACGGTCCGGTGTCCAGCAGACGCGCGGCGTCGCGGACGGTGTACCAGCCCTCGGTACGGGTGCCCAGCAACCGGAAGGCCCAGGTGGCCTCCCCGCTCAACCCCTCGTACGACCCCTGCAGCAGGGACCGTAGGGAGGTGGAGTCGTCGCCGACCATGGAGAACAGCCGCAGCATCGCGGCGCTCTCCCACCGGTGGAGGCCGTCGTAGAACTCCGGGTTCATGTTCCGCCGGGAGGCGATACGCAGGAGCAGGGGCACGTGCCCGCACGCGTCGAGGAACTCGGGCCTGCGGGCCAGGCGGCTCTCGGGGTCGACGGTGACCAGCAGTTCCCGGCTCTCCTCCGGGGCCATGGGCGGGACCTGGAGACGCAACGCGCCGTCCCTGGCGAGCAGGCCCGGCATACGGCTGCGGCTGGTGACCACGGTCATGCAACCGGGGCTGGCGGGCAACAGGGGACGCACCTGCTCAGGGCGGGTGGTGTTGTCCAGGACGATCAGCATGCGTTTGCCGGTGAGCAGACTGCGAAAGCGCACGCCCAGTTGCTGTGCGTCCCTGCCTCGCAGGGCGACACTCGTCTCGCCGAGGTCGTGGAGAAAACGGCGCAGCACCTGTTCCGCGGTGAGCGGTGCACCACCCTGCCGGAACCCGTTCAGGTCCGCGAAGAGCGTGCCATCGCCGAACCGCTCCGCCGCGACATGTCCCCAGTGCAGGACCGTCTCGGTCTTGCCGATTCCGGCGGGCCCGTCGACCAGGACGAGTGGAGAGCCTCGGTGTCGGCCCTCGGACGATGCGGGACACATCCTGTCGAGTCGCCGCAGCAGATCGACCCGACCGACGAAATCGGTGACGGAACGCGGGAGTTGCCGCACCGTCGGGGTCGGGACCACCGACGCCACACGACGCGGAACACTCCGGGCGATACGGATGAGACGGCCCTCGCCCCCGAGCGCGCCGTCACAGTGCCGCGCCAGATCCGAGGTCGGCTGCTTCTTTCCGTTCTCCACCCGGCTGAGGTGGCTCTTGCTGTAGTTGACCAGGCGGGAGAGCTCCCCGAGGGAGAGTCCCTGGCTGTTCCTCAACGTCCTCAACGCGGAACCGAACTCCACTGGCTCGACGTTCACCGGCGACCCCGTCCGCTCCGGGCCGACGCTCCGACGTCGACGCGGCCGAGGGCAAGGCCGCGGGTGCGGCGGAACCCGTCCACGCTCCGGTCGCGGGACCGCACCCGTGTGTCACCCGTTCCTACGCCGCCTCGCGGTACGGCGCCCGAACAACCGTACTCCCCGTGCCACCATGTCATCGGCCGTCCTCTCTCCGTGGAAAAGGTTGCGCTGCGAAACACGGATCAGCGTCTTGATGGTGTGGCGATCACGGCTGTTCCCAAGAGCGAGGAGCGGAAGAGGAGAGGACGGCCGTCGCGCCGACCGCGTACCGGCCGGGACCGGGTCGGATCGCCGGAACGGAGCGTGGGACGGGCGCGGGGCGACCGGGGCGAGGAGGGGCGAGCCCTCGCAGCGGCGGGGCCGAGGTCCGAGCGGTACGGGTGTCGATCGGCGATCAGGGGGACCCGGGTGGCCCGTCCGCCTCCAGAGCGTCCGATCGCCTCACGCCCGTTCGGTTCGTTGCGGGCGGTGCCCCCGGTTCGCGGCACCGGTGGCGCGTCGTCGACCACGCGGACCGGCGGCGTCGGCGCCCGGGAACAGTGCGTCACCGACCGTGCGGTGATCGCCCGCCCGCCCGCCTCTGGGCACGTCGATGGTCGAGGACGGGGTGAGCGGGGCCCACGCGGCATCGGTGAGTTCATGACGGCCAGGCACGTCGACCAGGATGCCAGGTCAGGCCCGGTCGCACTCCCACTTCCCGGGAACAGGTCCCGGATCGTCGGGGGGACACGTGTCCGGGTCGGTGATCGTCGGCGCACCGGGGTCGGGTGCGAGGGTCCTCGCTCCTGCGTCGGCACCGGAACGCGGCGCTCGGTGTGGACCTCCACCGGCACGCGCGGGTCCGGCCCTCCCGTCGACCGGGACGGTCGCGGGCCCGCCCGGAATCCGATGCGGGGCGATCGCGCGTCGTGACGTATAAGGGGAGGGTTCGCTGTCCTTTCGGCAGCACCGCCGCGACCGGAACGGGAACCCCCACGCCTTGTCCCTCACCCCAACGCCACGCGCCGACCCGGACGACTCCGACGAGGAGGCACCCGCCGACCTGGACGACTCCGCCGAGGTCCCCGGTGGGCGACGGGACTGGTGGGGCGCCTTCGCCTCCGGCCTGTTCCACACCGGGTTCCTGGCCGCGCTCGCGGTGAGCGCGTGGGAGGGCTTCGCCCTGTTCTGGGTGGTCCTGGTGGTCTACGTCGTCCTCTTGGCCGTGCTCCTCACCTCCGGGTCCGACGACACCGCCCGGCGGAGGCACGCGAAGTACGCGGGGGCCGGGCTGACGGTGACCCTGGTGATCATCCTCATCGTCCCCCTCGACGTGGCCCTGCGCCTCGCCGGGCGGGAGGGTCTTCAGGCCTCGCTCATGTCGGTGTTCTGGGTGGGGGGATCGCTCGGGCTGGCCTCCGGGGCCTGGATCATGGGTTTTCGCCAACCGACCGGTTCCGGGCCCGCACGCTCTCTGCCGGTCCTCGGCCGGACGGCCGGCGCCGCGACGCTGATTCCGGCGGTGCTCGTCGCGATGGCGCTCCCGATCGACGACACCTTCGCGCAACGGACGACGGCCGACCCGGGTCCGGCCTCCGCTCCCCCGGCGGACCCCCGGGAGGAGATCTGGGAGTGGGCGCCCGACCGACGGGCGGTGCGGGAGGTCTTCACGGGCTCCCACGGACCGGTCGTGGTCGTCGCCGACGGCCTGGTCGGTCTCGACGGCACCGACGGCCGGGAACTGTGGTCCGTGCGGTTCCCCGGACAGGAGACCGGGCGCAGCGGCACCTTCGACGAAGGACGGTCGGTCTACCACATCCGCAGCTCCTCCCATGGTGAGCAACGGTTGTGGGTGCTGGACGCGTCCACCGGAGAGTCGAGGGTCGACGACGCCCCCTACGCAGCCCAGGACATCACCATCGAGGGCGGGACCGAGCGGTTCCTCCTCACCTCCGAGCGGCCCGACGACCTGTTGCTGAGCACCCTGTCCCCCTACGCCGACCTCGCACCGGGCGAGCCGACCCGGGTCGCGGTGACCGACACCCGTACCGGTGAGGAACTATGGGCGCGGGAGGCGGAGGAGATCGACGGCACCCTGTGCCACTACGGCGAGGACCCCGTGTTCCGCGACGACCTCCTGTTCGTGGCGCGCATGTGCGCCGCACCGGGGGTCTTCGACAGGGAGGGGCCGCAGGGTCGCGTCCAGGTCGGGTTCGCGGCGCTGGACCCGCTCTCCGGGGAGACACGTCAGGAGGTCCTGTGGGATCACGAGGAACGTGACGCCTCCCTCCTGATCCGGTCGTTCCGTGTCGGTGGGACGCGCACGGTCGACGAGGACACCCTGCTGGTCATGGAGGACGACCGCGACTTCCTGCATCTGGCGGACGTCGACGCGGGCCGGGGTCGGTCCGCGCACGGTGACTTCCCCGAGACCACCGAGAACGCCCTGGCCGACGTGGACCGCGAGGAGCTGGTGTACGAGGGTCGTCGTCCCCTCGGTATCAGCGGAGAGCCGGGGTCCGACGTAGTCCTCACCCGGATCCCCCTGGACGGGGAGCCCTCGGTGGCCACCACCCTGCCGGCTCCGGCGGCCCACCAGGAGGCCGAGACGGAGGGGCACCACCACGCCCTGCTGTCCGGGCGGACGGGGCTGGTGCTGTGGGCACCGCCCCAGGGCCGCGAGGGCCCGTGGGAGCTGCACTCCGTGTCCTTGACCGATACCGAGCCGCGGCCGACGCGGCTGCTCGGCGGCACCGGCATCGTCCAGGGCACCGTCATGGCCCCCGGAGCGGTCGCCCTGGCCCTGTCCGACCGGGTCATCGGTATCGGCTGAGTCCCCGATCACCGCCGGGGCGCACGTCCGGGCCGGACCGAGCACCGAGGGCACGGATCGACCGCGAGGCCGACGGGGACCGGGCATCCCCCGATCACCGGAGCCTTCATCCGATCGGCCGGGCGGACCACGCTCGAGTCATGGACACCACAGATCTGCGCGGTAAGCGGGCCGTCGTCACGGGTGGCAGCGACGGGATCGGGCTCGGCCTGGCCCGTCGCCTGGCCCGGGCCGGCGCCGAGGTCATCATCCCGGTACGGAACCCGGACAAGGGGCGCGCCGCCCTGGAGAGGATCGGCGGCGACTCCTCCACACGCGCACTCGACCTGGCGTCCCTGGCATCGGTCGCCGCACTGGCCGACCGTCTGAACGACGAGGGCCGACCGATCGACATCCTCGTCAACAACGCAGCGGTCATGACACCACCGACCCGGCACACCACCGTCGACGGTTTCGAGCTGCAGTTCGGCACCAACCATCTGGGGCACTTCGCCCTGGTCGCCGGGGTCCTGCCGTTGCTCATCGCCGGGCGGGCCCGGGTCACCACCCAGTCCGCCCTGGCCGCCGCCATGGTGCGCTCGATGCACTGGTCGGATCTGCAGTGCGAACACGAGTACCGGCCCTGGCCCGCCTACGGCCGGTCGAAGCTGGCGACCCTGCTCTTCGGGCTGGAGCTGGACCGCCGCAGCCGCGCCGAGGGGTGGGGCATCACCAGCAACGTCGCCCACCCCGGGTTCACCCGGACCAACCTGCAGAGCGCGGGACCCACCATGGGCGGTGGCCGATCGGCGTCCGACGCGCTGTTCCGGTTCTTCGCACCGTTCGGCTGGCCCGTGCAGAGGGTGGAGGGCGGCCTGCTCCCCGCGCTCCACGCGGCGACCGCCCCCGACGCGGAGGGCGGTCGCTTCTATGGCCCCCGCGGCCTGGGGCACCTCACCGGCGCGGCCACCGAGGAGAGGATCTACCGCGCCGCCAGGGACCCTCGGGAGGCCGCCCGGCTGTGGGACGTCTCCTGCGACCTGGCCGGGGTGACGTTCGCCTGACGCCCGACGGGTGTGCGCCGGAGGTGCGGGGCGGGGCTTGCGGGCCACGCCCACGCGCCCGACCGATCGAGGCCGGTGGTGCGCGGGCCATCGCCCCCGGCCACGGTGGACGTGCGACGCGACGCCGTCGGTGAGGGACCCGCCGTCCGCGACGGGACCTCGGCATGCGCGGCGGCGCGCGGACCCGTGTGCGGTGTCGGCCGCGCGCCGCCGCGACGCCCCGGCGCTCCGGCCCGTGAGGGCGACGGCGCCTCCGGACACGCCCATCCGGACGGGGCAGGGCGATCGGGGGATCGCCCATCCCTGGCTCCACCCGCGGTACCGGGGGATCATCGACCGTATGGACCGAGCAGCACTGGCCGATTTCCTGCGCCGCCGACGTGAGGCACTACGACCGGAGGACGTCGCCCTTCCCGCGGGCGCGCGTCGACGGACACGGGGGCTGCGACGCGAGGAGGTCGCGGCCCTCGCCGTGATGTCGACCGACTACTACACACGGCTGGAACAGCGACGCGGTCCGCAACCCAGCGAGCACATCCTCTCCGCGCTCGGCCGGGCACTGCGGTTGACGGGCGACGAGCGCGACTACCTGTTCCGGATCGCCGGCCACAACGCACCGGTGTCGCCGCCGACCTCGCCGCACGTGGCGCCGGCGCTGATGCGGGTGCTGGATCGCCTCGACGACACTCCCGCGCTCATCCTCACCGACCTGGGCGAGACACTCGTGCAGAACGGGATGGCCACCGCCCTGTTCGGCGACGCGTCGCGGTACACGGGGCTCGCCCGCAGCACGATCTACCGCTGGTTCACCGACCCGGCCGAACGAGGGATCTATCCCGAGGCCGACCGGGACCGGCACAGCCGTGCGCAGGTGGCCGGTCTGCGCGCGGCCTATGGTCTGCGCGGCCCCCGGTCGCGGGCGGGCGAACTCGTGCGCACGCTCCGGAAGGCGAACGAGGAGTTCGCAGAACTGTGGGCCCGGCACGAGGTCGCGCAGCGGTTCGAGGACCACAAGACGCTCCTCCACCCGGAGGTCGGGGTGCTCGAACTGGACTGCCAGGCGCTGTTCACCGAGGACCGGTCCCAGACCCTGCTCGTGCTCACCGCTCCGCCCCGGACCGAGGACCACGAGAAGCTGCGGCTCCTCGCCGTGCTCGGCCCGGCCCGCTTCAGCACGGCGGGGCACGAGGCGGGCGACGGGAGCGGACCGACCCGTTGACCGGGTGTCCTCCCCCTGACGGGAGCCGGTGCCGCGCCCGCACCACGCCGGCCACCGAGCGTGGCCGCGGGCGGCGTGGCGGCTCCGGGGCGTTCCCCGCCCGGCCGGACGCCGCGCGCCCACCGGGACGCGCGCCCCGGGAACCGGATCAGGCGGGTCCGCCGGTGACCCCGGGCGGGACGAGGGGGCCCGTGGGAGGGTCGTGGGGGATCTCCTCGTCGAGCAGCCACACCCAGTCGGGCCGCCACTCGGGCGATCTACGGTCCATCTCCACCCGCAGGTCCCCGATGGACGGGGTGGAGGCGAACCCGATGCCCGACCACGCGGGGAAGTGGTCGTAGGCCCGGTCGACGACGACCTCCTCGGTGCCGGCGCGCAGCCGTAGGAAGAACCAGGCCCCGCGTTCGGGGTGACGCTCACTCCCGCGGAGCTCGAAGGCGTCCCTGTCCGAGTCCCCGTCCGCTCTGATCTGCCGGCCCTCGGAGTCCTCCAGGCTCGAACCGCTCACCCGTTCCCCGCACGTGATCGTGTGGGTGACGGCTCCCCCGTGCTCGGCGGCCAGGCCCCGCAGCCACTCCCCCCAGTCGCGCAGCAGGTCGTTCTCGGGGGCCTCCGGTCGGTCGAGTTCCACGGCGCCGCGGGCCGCCTCGTCGACCAGTGTCTCCCACTCGACGCCGCTGATCGCCCAGGGTCCGCGCCGTTCGACCGGACGTCCGGTCCCGGCCGGCACCTCCGGCGGGACCCGATGTCCGAGGGTGAGTCCGGCCCGTTCCAGGACCGCGAAGGCCGCGTCCGCGTCGAAGGGTCCGACCAGTCGCCGGGCCATCTCACGTACGTCCTCCACGCCGATCCGTCGCGTGATCGCGGCCTCGGCGACCGGACGCATCGCCTCGGCGAGCCGCACGTCCGCGGGGAGGTCGTCGGGATCGTCCATGTGGTCGGCCAGGGCCTGCCCCACGAAGTCGGCGAGCATCGACAGCGCGCCGTCCACGGAGGACAGCGAGGAGCACGCGATCCCCAGACCGTCGTTCTCGACCCACGCGGGGTAGTCCACCCGCCGCCAGGCACCGTCCCACCAGTAGGCGAAGCCGATCTCACCCCTCTTCTCGGCCCGGTCCACCCACGCCCACGGGAGCCAGTCGGGGGCCTGCCCGAAGTGGTCGAAGGGACGTTGGTGGGGCATGTGGGTGTCGCCGATACGGTCCCAGCCGACCAGCAGATACCGCCCGCCCTCGACCCTGGTCAACCGCCACCAGTCGCCACCGCCGTCGTCCAGGTACAGGCCGTCGTCCTCCAGCCGTCGGAGCTCGGGCCAGAAGTCACCGATCCCCGCCGACACGGCGCAGGACAGGGCGGCCATCGCCCAGATCACCGAGGGTTCGGGAAGGTCGTCGGGGCGGCCGGGCGAGTGAAAGGACACGGGTTCTCCTGGGGTCGGGGCGGGCCCCTTTCTATCGCCCCGTTCCGACATCCCGGGTGAGGGCGGGACGCGCGGGGGTCCGGACGGAGGGCGGACTACCCGGCCCGTCGGTCATCGGGCCCGCCCCGCGCCACCCGTCGCCGCCCACCGGTGCGCCCGGCCCCGGCTACACGGGCTCCGGACCGGGAGGGGACAGCGCGGGGGTGCCGTCGATGCCGGTGGCGTTGCGGGTGCGGTGGTACTCGTCGAAGTAGGCGGGGTCGTGGCGTTCGTGGTGCCGGTCGAGCAGGTCACGGTCGCCGGTCCACTCCATGAGGGGCACCGAGAACCCACAGGAGTCGGAGATGCGGTGCACGTCCACCACCACGAGGGAACGCTGCCCCAGGGTCCGCTCCTTGGGAAAACGCCGACGCAGGGGCGCGAATTCGGGATCGGTCGGGGTGAGGATCCGCCCGCGTCCGTGCAGACGCACGATGTTCGGTGGCCCGGTGAAGGCACAGAACATGAGGACGACGCGCCCGTTCTCCCGTACGTGGGCGATGGTCTCCGCGCCCGAACCGGTGTAGTCGAGATAGGCCACCCGGTGCTCGTCCAGGATGGCGAAGGTACCGCTCATGCCCTTGGGAGAGACGTTCACGTGCCCCTCGGCGTCCAATGGCGCGCTGCCGACGAAGAACACCGGCTGCTCCAGAAGGAAGCGCGCCATCCGCGGGGAGATGTGGTCGTGGATTTTTCCCATGGGGGGAGTCTGACGTCCGACGGGCGCCGCACACCAGTGACGGTCCGTGACGGACCTCCTGCGACACGGCTCGCTCTGCGGGGGGCCGGGGCGACCGACCAGGTGAGGGCTCCGGGTCCCGCGCGGGACCCGTACCGGTCCAGGACACCGGGAAGGCCGGAGACCGGAACCGGCCGTTCCCCGCCAGGGGTTCCTCGCCCCTGGGGCCGCCCGGTACACACCACGGTCTCACCCCGCCGAGGGCACGCGAGCGTGACGCCCTCACCCGGACCGACGACGCCGGGCCGCCCTCACCCTCCGCGCGCTCCGCCGAGATCGTCACCGGCCGGGGTGAGCCGGAAGACGGGGATGAGCCGGTCGGTCCGTCGCTCGTACAGCGCGAAGTTGGGCCAGACCCGGCACAGGGTCGCCCACGCCCGTTCCCTCTCCTCGGAGGACAGTTCCACGGCCACGACGGTCGTGGACCGCCCGGCCTCCGCGACCGAAGCGGTCGGGGCGGCCCGGAGGTTGTGGACCCACGCGGGCGTGGTGGGGGCGCCGAAGGCGGAGCCGGCCACCAGCCGGTCCGCGCCCTCGGGTGCGCACAACAGGGGGGTGGCGCGCGGTGCGCCGCTGACCCGCCCCCGCACGGTGAGCAGGAGGTGGGGCAGGCCGGCGATGTCGAGCAGTCCGATCCGGCCTCGGCTGAGGCGTTGCAGCCTCGTGTCCAGCCAGGTGATCTGGGGCAGCAGTCGTGGCATCCACGGCAGTGCGCCGATCCGGACGGCGAGCGGGGTCAGTACACCCATGACCGCATCCTACGGACGGTGGGACGGCTCGGTGGGAGGTCACGGACCATCGGCGGGCGTGGCCCGATCCGCGGTGTCGTGGACGTCGTGGGAGATGTCCTCCTAGGTGAAGGGCGCCCGCCAGGCGGGGTCACCGGTCGACCACCCCGTCATGGCGGTGACGACCTCCGCCCGGACGGAGGCGAACGTGCGGTGGTGCGCGGTGGGGCCACCGTCGCGGTACTCCCGTTGGTAGAACCGGTCGGGGCGGTGGAGGTACACCTGCACGTCATGGTCCCCGTCGCCTTCGATGATGAGGACGTCGTTGCCCGCGCCCAGGTTCCCGACCATGGTGTCCACGTCCCGCGGGGACGGCTCGGACACCCTCCGCCCCTTGTTCGTCCCACGCCTTGATGGTTATGGCCCCAGTGTTCCGAACAGGGACGACAGCGCACGGGCGGGCGGTGGTGATGGCCCCGTCCCTCCGGTGGCCGCCCACCCCCTCCCACGACAGGGCGAGACCCGCGCGCAAGCGGGGCCCACTCCGATCGGCCTCAGGCTCCCTCAGGTGCCCTCGCGCAGAGCACGCCGCAGGACCTGGGCGAGGTGCAGGGGCTCGGCGTCGGTCTCCTGCCTGACCTGGGTACGGCACGAGAAGCCGTCCGCGAGCACGATGTCCCCGTCCGCGCGCGCCCGGATCGCGGGGAACAGCTCACGTTCGCCCAGATTCCGGGACAGGTCCGCGTGACCGGGTTCGAACCCCCAGTTGCCCGCCAGGCCGCAGCACCCGGTCCGGATGCTCCGCTCGTCGACCCCCACCGCCGCGAGCAGGGAGGACGACGACCCGGAGTCCCCCCGGGCGCGTTCGTGACAGTGCACCTGCGCGATCGCGCCGACGTCCAGCGTGGCGAACGGCCATCGAGCGGGATCCTCACCGTCCCGGGGCAGGTGCGCGGCGACCACGTCGGAGAACGGAACGACCGCCTCCTGGAGTCGCGCGGCCCGGGGATCGTCCGGCAGCAGCTCGGTGAGTTCGTGGGCGAGCATCTCCCGGCAGGAGGGCTCCAGCCCCACGACCGGGATCCCCTCCTCCACGTACGGCGCCATCACCTCCACAGTGCGGCGCAGAACCCGTCGGACCATGGTGAGCTGACCCGTGGAATGCCAGGTCAGACCGCAGCACACGAACTCCCGGGGCATCAGGACCTCATAGCCCAGCGCCTCCAGGACCTCCACGGCGGCCAGCCCGGGTCCGGTGTCGAGATGGTCGGAGAACGAGTCCGGCCACAGCACCAACCGGGGTCGGTCCCGGCCCCCCTCCGCACCGGATCGCGGGCTCCGTTCCTGGTCCGGGACGGTCGTGGAAGCGCGACGCCGACGGAACTCGGCCCGCAACGAGCGGGGCGCGAAACGGATCATGCCACGGGACCGGTCGATCCCGGCCACCGCCTTGGCCGACCGTTCCAGGACGGGGATCCGCAGCAGGACGTTGAGTGCGCGCGCCGCACCCGGGACACGGTGCAGGAGCGAGGTCAGGAGCGGCAGCCACCCCATCGAGTAGTGCGCCGGCGGTCGCACACGCCCCTCGTAGTGCCGGTGCAGGAACTCCGCCTTGTACGTGGCCATGTCCACGTTGACCGGGCACTCGGACGCGCAGGCCTTGCAGGACAGACACAGGTCCAGGGCCTCGCGGACCTCCTCGGAGCGGTGGCCGCCGGTGATCCGCTCCCCGCGCAGCATCTCGGAGAGCAGGCGGGCGCGACCCCGGGTGGAGTGCACCTCGTCCCCGGTGACCTGGAAGGACGGGCACATCGCCCCCTCCTGGGAGCGGCAGGAGCCCACACCGACACAGCGGTTGACGGCGTTGACCAGCGAACCCTCGTCACGGGAGAGCGCGTGCACCGGCGTGAGCTCGAAGCGGCGCTGCTCGGGACCGGGCCGCAGCCCCTGGTCGACGGGGTCGGGGTCCACCAGGACGCCCGGGTTGAAGAGACCGTCGGGGTCGAAGACCTCCTTGAAACTCCGGAAGGCCGCCAGCATCTGTGGGCTGTACATGCGCGTCAGGAGCTCGGACCGGGCCCGCCCGTCGCCGTGCTCCCCGGAGAGGGATCCGCCGTGGGCCGCCACCAGGTCGGCGGCGCCCTCCATGAAGGCGCGGAAGACACGGTCGCCGCCCTCCTCCCGCAGCGGATAGGACACGCGGATGTGCACGCAGCCCTCACCGAAGTGCCCGAAGGGGATGCCCTGGAGGCCGTGGGAGTCCAGCAGCCGGTAGAGGTCGCGCAGGTAGTCGGCGAGGTTCTCCGCGGGAACGGCGGAGTCCTCCCAGCCCGGCCAGGCCTCGCCGCCGTCGGGAAGGCGGGTGACGATGCCCGCTCCGGCCTCGCGGATGCGCCACAGGGCGCGGGCCTCGGTCCGGTCGGTGACCACGGTGGAGGCCACCAGGGTCCCGGCCTCGGCGACCAACCCGCGTGCGCGCGCCTCGGCCTCCTCCACAGTGCGACCGCTGGTCTCGCAGTAGAGCCACCCCCCGGCGGTGACGTCACCGGGGGCGCCGCCGGGCAGCCCCGAGCCGGCGCGTTCCTTGCCCGGCTGCGCGCGCAGGGCCGTCAGGAGGTCGCCGCCCATGCCCTCGATGGTCGCCACGCCGTCCTGGCGCAGGCGCGGGGCCACCGCGGCGGCGTCGAAGACCGTGGGGAAGGCGAGTACCGCCAGGGCGGTGGCCTCGGGGAGTTCCACGAGGGAGACGGTGAGCTCGGTGATCACACCGAGGGTCCCCTCCGAGCCCGCCACGGCCTTGGCCACGTCGAAGCCGTGCTCCGGCAGCAGGTAGTGCAGGCCGTAGCCGGAGACCTGGCGGGGGAAGCGACCGAGTTCGAGGCGGAGCATCGCCAGGTGCCGGTCGCGCAGCCCGCGCAGGGCGGTGTCGACCCCCTCGTCGTCCGCGCCGCCGCGCTCGGAGCGGACCTCCCGTCCGTCGGCGAGCACGGAGGTGACCGCGACCAGGTTCGAGGCCGAGGTCCCCCACGCCACGGAGTGGGATCCGCAGGCGTTGTTGGAGACCATGCCGCCGATGGTGCAGCGGGAGTGGGTCGAGGGGTCGGGCCCGTAGGTGAGTCCGTGGGCGGCGGCGGCTTCCTTGAGCTGGTCGCAGACCACCCCCGGTTGGACGCGGGCGGTGCGGGCGACCGGATCGACCTCCAGGACGCGGTTCATGCGCCGCGAGGTGTCGATGATCAGCCCCTCGCCGATCGCGTTGCCCGCCACGGAGGTCCCCCCGCCGCGGCCGACCACCGGCCAGCCGCGCAGTCGGGCGAGCTCGATCCCGGCGCGCACGTCGTCGGTGTCCTGCGGTTCCAGCACCGCGGCGGGGAACCGCCGGTAGAGCGAGGCGTCGGAGGTGTAGGCGCCCCGTGTGGTCGTGTCGAGCCGGAGCCGGGCGCCCAGGAACCGTTCGAGTTCGGCGGTGCGGGGCCCGTCGGTCCCCGGTGTCCCGGTCGGGTTCGGGGAGGGGTCGAGTGTGCTGGTCACCGGTCACACACCCTTTCTGTCGGTGTCGGGGCCGTCCGCGTCCTCGGGGGCGGGGACGCCGGTGTCCTCGGGCTGGCGCGCCCGGACCTTGGCCGTGTACTGGAGCACGAACGCGCAGCAGACGCAGAGCGCCGACCCGGTGAAGGCCACCGACGACGCACCCGCGGAGAGGGCGGTGATCCAGCCGGGCCGGACCAGGAGCACCCCGGCGAGCCGGCCGAACACCACGACGGCGCCGCTGAGCAGGAACACGGCCAGGCCGGCCCAGAACAGGAACCACACCGGGCGGAGTACGACTGATCTCATGGTCTCTTCCTTGGCGATCAAGCCGGGATCGGCGGCCGGCCCATACCGACCAGCCAGGCGATGGCGATCATCGAAAGCACGAACCAGACGGTGAGCGGGACGAGCATCCTCACGGGTTCGGCCCTGGCGAACCCGGCCGCCATGAACAGCGGGGCACCGATGGGCGGTGAGGCCCCTTCCGTGCAGGTGCACAGGAGCAGGGTCACGACCGCCACGGTCGGGTCCATGCCGAGCGAGGTGAGCGCGTAGGTCGAGGGCGCAGGCGACGAAGGCCGCCACCAGCGCCTCCGAGATGGGTCGCCTCATCGGCACGTTCACGATGATCGTGACGGCGATGAACACGATGAGGCTGATGATTCCTGCCCCCACGCTTTCTCCTCACTCGTCACTCACAGCGACCCCCGCCACATGCATGTAACATGTTACATACACTCGCATGTCGCAAAACCCGGACATCGCCTGTGGCAGGATGGGCGACCATGGATCAAGGACTTCCCCACCGTGCGCCGTCACTGACCGAACAGGTGATGGACCGGGTCCGACAGGCCGTGGTCGACCAGACCATGCGGCCGGGGGAGCTCTACAGTGTCCAGCGCCTGGCGGAGGAGATGGGGATCTCCCGCTCACCGGTCCGGGACGCGCTGGTGAGGCTGGAGGAGGCCGGGCTGCTCGCCTTCGAGCGCAACCGCGGTTTCCGGGTCCTGCCCACCGAGCCGGAGGACGTGGCGGAGATCTTCTCCATACGGCTGGCCCTGGAGGTCCCGGCCGTCGCCCGCGCCGCGCGCGACGCCGACGCCGAGGCGCTGGCCGGGATCGCCGCCGTCGAGGAGGCCATGCACGCCGCCGCGACCGAGGGCGACGAAACCCTGTTCTTCGACCACGACGAACGCCTGCACGACATGATCATGCGGGCCGGCCGGGCCGACCGGAGCGCGCAGATCGTCGCGCGCCTGCGCATCCACACCCGGCTGCTCGGCGCCTCCACCGCCGGTGACGCCCGCACCCTGGACGACATCGACGCCGAACACGCGCCGGTGCTCGCCGCCCTCAGGGACCGGAACCCGGCCGCCGCCCGGGAGGCCATGGAGCGTCACCTGCGCTCCACCGGGCGTCTGCTCGTGGAGCAGGCCTGCCGCCGCCAGGGCCGGGCCCCGGAGGAGGCGGGGCGGATCTGGGCGCGGTTCGAGGTGGAAGGGCCCGCTTCCTAGGCCGTGACCGTGTTCGCTCCGGGACCTCCACCGCGCCTCGGCCCGTGTGCGGGCACCCGACGGCAAGACGGGGACCTCCGGCGCCTCCGGTGTGATGACTCGTTCCTCGCGGACCCACCCACGGACCCTCCCCGGATTCCAGCGAGCAGCGCCCGCCGACACTCGAACGCACACACCCCCCGGCGTGAGGACCGTGCGTGCGCGGAACACCGCCTGGCCCAACGCACACGTTCTGATCGGCGCCCTGGGGTTCCCCGCTCCGGCGCACCCCACCGACACGCCCCGGCGGCACACCGGCGCGGGGCGTCGCCCCATCGCCGCGGACGGACCCTTTCCGACCCTCCGATCGACCCGCCGGAGCCTCGTTCGTACTGGTCAGGATGCGATCCGGAGTGAACTGCGCTAGAGTTTTCGAACAGAGGTTCGAAACGGCGTCTTCCCCTTCTGCCGGATACGGGAGGGGTGTCACCGGTGTTCGCACATCTGCGCTCGGCGTCGTCGTTCTCCTTCCGGCACGGCACCGTCCCACCGGCGGCCCTGGTCGAACGGGCCGCCCTCGACGGACAGCCGGTGCTGGCCCTGACCGACCGGGACGGACTCTTCGGGGTCGCCGAACACGTCCGGGCCTGCCGGGACACCGGCGTGCGCCCCGCCTTCGGGGTCGACCTGGCCCTGGCCTCACCCGAGGGCGGCCGGGTGGTGCTGCTCGCCCGCGGTTCCCGAGGGTGGGCCCGCCTGTGCCGTCTGGTCTCCGCCGTCCACCAGGCACCCGGCCCGGTGGCCGTCACCCCCGAACAGCTCGCCGAACACCGTGAGGGTCTCGTGGTGCTGCTCGGCAACGACTCCGACGTGGGCCGCGCTTTGGCCCAGGAACGACCCCTGCACGGCCGCGACCTGCTGCGTTCCTGGCGTGACCTTGGTATGGAGGTCGCCCTGGCCCCGTACGACCACGGCGCCTCCGGGCAGCGCCGCACCGCCCGGGACCTGGTCCGACTGGCCGACGCCGAACACGTACTGGCGGTGCTCACCAACGCGGCCCGCTACCCGACCGACGCGCACGCCGGGGTCGCGCACGCCCTGGACCGGATCCGCAGGCACGCCCCCGGCGGCTACCGGCCCGAGCCCCGCACCGACCGCGCGCACCTGGCCACCGACGAGCAGATGCGTCACGTCGCGGCCGGGGTGTGCGGTGGGGACACCGCGCGCGCCCGACGTCTGGTCGCCCACACCCTGGCGTTGGCCACCTCCTGCGCCCTGGACCCCGTCGGTGACCTGGGGTGGGAACGCATCCACCTGCCCACGCGCCCCGAGGCCGCCACCGAACTGCGCTCCCTGGTGGTCGACGGCGCCTCCCGCCTGGGCCGGGCCGCGGAGGAACGCGCCCACCACGAACTGGAGGTCATCACCCGGATGGGGTTGTCGAGCTACTTCCTCACCGTCGCCGACGCCGCCCGCGCCATCCGGGACAAGAACATCCGCTGTTCCGCGCGCGGGTCGGCGGTGGGCAGCCTGGTCGTCCACCTGCTGGGGATCTCCGCGATCGACCCCCTGGAGCACGGTCTGTTGTTCGAGCGGTTCTGCACCCCGAGCCGCCCCGGCCTGCCCGACGTGGACCTGGACGTGGAGGCCGCCCGCAGGCTGGAGGCCTACGACGCGGTCATCGCCGCCCACCCCGGGGCGAGCGCCGCCGTGGCGATGATGGAGACCTACCGGGCCCGCAGCGCGCTGCGCGACGCCGGGACCGCTCTGTCCCTGCCCGCGGTGGAGGTCGACCGAATCGCCTCGGTCTTCCCCCGGGTGCGGGCCTCCCGGATCACCGAGACCGCGCGCGACCTCCCGGAACTGCGGAACCTGGACGGGCTGGACAGCGCGCACGTCCAGAGACTGTTCGCCCTGGCCGAGCGCCTGTCGGGGCTGCCCCGCCACGTGGCGATGCACCCCTGCGGGCTGGTGCTGTCCGACGACGCTCTGGGCGACCGGGTGCCCACCCAGCCCTCCGGGGCCGGATACCCGATGGTGCAGGCCGACAAGGAGGACGTGGAACACCTGGGGCTGCTCAAGCTGGACGTGCTGGGCGTGCGGATGCAGTCGTCGCTTTCCCACGCCGTCGACGAGATCGGCCGCACCGCGGGGTTCCGCCCGGACCTGGAGACCCTGCCGGAGAACGACACCGCCACCGCGCACATGGTCGGGGCCTCCCACACCCTTGGCTGTTTCCAGATCGAGAGCCCGGGCCAGCGTGAACTGGTCTCCCGGCTCCGGCCGCGCGGGGTCGCCGATCTCATCGCCGACATCTCCCTGTTCCGGCCCGGCCCCATGGGCACCGACATGGTCTCCGCCTACATGGGGGCCCGGGAGGGCGACGAACCGCCCCGACTCCCCCACCCGACCCTGGGCCCGGTCCTGGCCGAGACCGGTGGCGCGCTGCTCTACCACGAACAGCTCCTGCGCACCCTGGACACCATGACCGGCTGCGGGTTGGACGAGGCCGAGGCCATGCGGCGCGCCCTGGGCACCGACCAGGGGCGTCGGGAGGTGAGGACCCGGGTGCGCACCCTGATGACCGAGCGCGGGCACGACGAACGGACGATCGGGGACACGTGGCGTCTGGTCGCGGCGTTCGGCAACTTCGGCTTCTGCAAGGCGCACGCCGCCGCGTTCGCGCTGCCCACCCACCAGTCCGCCTACCTCAAACGGCACTTTCCGGCGGCATTCTTCGCCGGGCTGATGACCCATGACCCCGGCATGTACCCGCGGCGGGTGTTGCTGAACGACGCCCGCCGGCTGGGGGTCACGGTCCTTGCGTTGGACGTGAACGTCTCCGGGCGGGAATGGCACGTGGAGACGGACGCGGAGGGGCGGTGGGGTCTACGGCCGGCGCTGACGGACGTGGGCGCGCTCACCGGAGCCGAACTCGACCGGCTGCTGACGCGGCGGCCCTTCACCGACCCGCGCGACCTGCTCGCCCGGGCGTCCCTGTCCCGGGAGTCGGTGGACAACCTGGTCCTGGCCGGTGCCCTGGACGCCCTGGCCGGGGTCACCGGGACGCCGGGAGCCCCGGACCGACGCGACGTCCTCGTGCACGCCCACACCCTGGTCCGCGGCCACGGCGCCGACACCGTGGGGCGCGCACCCGACCAGCTCTCGTTGCACACCGGCCCCGTGGAGGTGCCGGTGGGGGCGGGGACCCCGATGACGCACACCGAGCGCGTGGCCGAGGAACTCCGGGTGCTGGGCTACGAACTGTCCGGGCACCTGTTGGACCGTCACGCCGAGCATCTGGCCGCGTTGGCCTCCGCCCGTGACCTGGTGGAGGCCCAGGACCTGCACCGGGTCCCCGACGGGGCACAGGTGTTGGTGGCGGGGGCGCGGATCTGCACGCAGACCCCGCCCACCCGGTCGGGACGGCGGGTCGTCTTCACCACCGTGGAGGACCGGACCGGGCTGGTGGACGTCGCCCTGTTCGCGGACGCCCAACGGCACTCCGCCGGCGCGGTGTTCGGCTCCGCCCTGCTGGCGGTCCACGGGCGGGTGCGACGAGCCGCTCCCGGCGCGCTGCCCACCCTCACCGCCACCCGGGTCCGCTCCCTCGATGGAGGCCGCCCCGGCACGGACGGTGCGTGACCCGGACCGCGGACCCGATTCACGCGCCACGCCCCGCAGGAGAGAGGCGGCGCCGGGCCCGTGGGGCACTCTCGAAGAGGACGGGACGGACCGCGCGCGGGGGCGCGCGGCGGCCCGCCACGGGGGAGGGAACAGGGATGGCCGAGAAAGAGCCGGTCGCACCGAAGGTGGTCGTGGGCGTCGACGGTTCGGCGACCGCCGAGAGGGCACTGGGTTGGGCCGCGTCCGAGGCCGCGCGCCGCGGGTGGCCGCTCCACGTGATCCACGCCCTGGACATGCCGTTGGTGATGTCGGTGTACGCGGGGCCCACCCGGTTCCCGCCGAGCGAGGAGATCACCGCGCAGGCGCGGCGGGTGCTGGATCGTTCCGAGGCGCACGTGCGCGAGCTGGAACCGGAGCTGTGGGTGGAGACCGTACTGGCCCTGGAGGATCCGGCGAAGGCACTGTTGAAGCGCATCGGGCCGCAGGACCTGGTGGTGACGGGGTCGCGAGGGCTGGGCGCCGCACGCTCGGCCCTGGAGTCGTCGGTCGGTGTCCGGTTGGCCGCCCGGGCGGCGTGCCCGGTGACCGTGGTGCAGGCGGGCGAGGGGTCGGTGGTCACCGCGCCCCGCCGGATCGTGGTGGGGGTGGACGGGTCCGACTACTCCCGCGACGCGTTGGACTTCGCGTTGCGCGAGGCGGCCCGCGTGGAGGGCGGTTCGGTGGTCGTGGTCCACGGTTGGCGGGTCCCGCTGCCCTTCGACGCCGAGTCGTTGGCCGAGGCCGGGTGGTCGCCGCCGGACGATCTACTGGACCAGCGGTCGCAGGTGATGGTGTCCGAGATGCTGGACCGGATCAAGGACGAGGAGACCGCGCACGTGGGGGTGGCGGTCGTGCGGGTGGACGCCGACCCCACCGACGCCCTGGTCGAGGCGGGCGCCACCGCGGACATGATCGTGGTGGGATCCCGGGGTCGGGGCAGCGTGCGGGGGTTGTTGTTGGGTTCGGTGAGCCAGGGCGTGCTGCACCGGGCGACCGTGCCGGTCACCGTGTTGCCGAAGGCGGTCCACAAGCGCTGACGGAACGCGGGACGGGGCCTTCGGGACGTGGACCGGACCGGCGCCCCGGGCCCGCCGCGGGCCGAGATGGCAAGCCCGTTCCGCGCGGGTTCCGCACCGAAGGGCCGCGGGCGCCGTGCCGATCGGGGCGCCGACCCGACACCGACGAGGCATCGGCCCACCACCGCGGTGGCCGGCCGGCGGCGGCGCCGTGCGCCCCACCGGCGCCGGCGCGCGGGACCGCGCCGTGCCCTCACACCGCGCCGTCCGGGCGCAACGCGTTCGACGTCCTCGGCCCCGCCCGAGGCCGGGGTGGGCGGGCTCACGCTCGTCCCGGGTCGCTTCGGTGGTCACCGGCCCCTTGCCCGGTCCGGGGGCCGACACCCCGGGTGAGGAGGAGCGGAACGCGCGACGCCGAGCGCTCGCGTCGGGACGGCGCGCCACGGGACCCTTTCGTCGCCCCGACGCACACCCGGGTCCCGAAGACCCCCGCGTTAACCTCGGGTTTCGTGACTTTCGGTAGTCGAAACATCCCATTATGTAAGACTCGTCACGGTGCGCCCGAGGTGAACTTAGGTTAGCCTCCCCTGAGTTGGCCATCCCCCGGCCGATCTGTCCATCCCCCGTGCCCGGATCCGTGCCGCGGACGCCTTCGGCATGCCCGCCTTCAGGAGGACGAACCATGAGCTCCCTCGCGAGGTCTCTGCAGGACCCGCCCGATCCCCTCTCCCCCGAGACCCCGGGCGCACCCGCCCTCGACCACCGGGACCAGTTGTTCGACGCCCACAGCGCCGACCGTTACCGCGACCTCACCGGCGACGCCGTCGGTCGGGTCGCCGACCGGATCGCCCGGGTCGACCGGCCCTGCACCGGCGCCACCGCCGAGGACCTGCGGCCCGGCGTCGACTCCGTCGACCTCGAACAGCCGCTGCGCGACCCCTCCGCCGCCCTGGACGAACTGGAACGGCTCTACCTCGACGACGCCGTCTACTTCCACCACACCCGCTACATGGGGCACCTGAACTGCCCGGTCGTCCTGCCCGCCCTGCTCGGCGAATCGGTCCTGTCCGCGATCAACTCCTCCCTCGACACCTGGGACCAGAGCGCGGGCGGCACCCTCATCGAGCAGCGGCTGGTCCGCTGGGCCACCGACCGCATCGGCCTCGGGGAGCAGGCCGACGGTGTCTTCACCAGCGGTGGGAGCCAGTCCAACCTCCAGGCCCTGCTCATGGCCCGGGACGAGACCCACCGACGCGAGGGCGGCAGGCTGGCCGAACTGTTGCCGCGGATGCGGGTGCTGACCTCCGAGGTCGGGCACTTCAGCGTCGCCAAGTCGGCCGCGCTGCTGGGGATGGGCTACGAGTCGGTCGTCTCCGTCGCCTGCGACGACCGCCGCCGTATGCGCCCGGACGCGCTCGCCGCCGAGCTGCGCCGCTGCCGCAACGAGAACCTGCTGCCCATCGCGATCGTGGCCACCGCCGGTACGACCGACTTCGGCAGCATCGACCCCCTCCCGCAGATCGCCGACCTCTGCGGTCGGTACGACCTGTGGATGCACGTGGACGCCGCCTACGGGTGCGGTCTGCTGGTCTCCCGCCACCGTCACCTGCTCAGCGGCATCGAGCACGCCGACTCGGTCACCGTGGACTTCCACAAGTCCTACTTCCAGCCGGTCAGCTCCAGCGCCGTGGTCGTGCGCGACGCCCGCTACCTGCGGTACGTCACCTACCACGCCGACTACCTGAACTCCCGGTCCGACGGCAGCACACCACTGCTGTCGCCCCACCAGGTCGACAAGAGCCTGCAGACCACGCGCCGCTTCGACGCGCTCAAGCTCTGGCTGACGCTGCGGATCATGGGCGCCGACGGGGTCGGGGAACTCTTCGACCAGGTGCTGGACCTGGCCGTGGAGGGATGGTCGCTGCTGGACGCCGACCCGCGCTTCACCGTGGTCACCCGCCCCACCCTCAGCACCCTGGTGTTCCGTTGCGCCCTGCCCGGGGTCGATCCCGAGGTCGCCGACGGCGCCAACCGGTACGCCCGAGAGGCGCTGCTGGCCTCGGGCCGCGCCGTCGTGGCCCGCACGACCGTGGACGGCCGCCCGTACCTGAAGTTCACCCTGCTCAACCCGCGTGCGACCCGGGAAGACATCGCCGAGGTCCTGGACCTGCTCGCCGGACACGCCGAGCGCTACGTGGCCGAGCACGGTACGACGGTCGACGTCTCCCCCGACGACACCACCGACACCCCCGGCCCGGCCGCCTCGGCCGACGTCCGCCCCAACCCCGCGACCAAGACCGGGAGGTCCCGTTGAGCACCCGCGCCCCCGATCACGTCCCCACCTCCTCGGGCCGTGTCCACGACTTCGCCGCCGTCGGCGTCGGTCCCTTCAACCTGGGCCTGGCCTGCCTGAGCGCCCCCATCGCCGAGCTGGACGGGATCTTCCTGGACCAAAAGCCCGAGTTCGACTGGCACAGCGGCATGCTGTTGGAGGACGCCGAACTCCAGACGCCGTTCATGTCGGACCTGGTCACGCTGGCCGACCCCACCTCACCGTTCTCCTTCCTCAACTACCTGAAGGAGACCGGGCGCCTCTACCCGTTCTACATCCGCGAGCGCTTCTACCCGCTGCGCGCCGAGTACAACGACTACTGCCGGTGGGCCGCCGCGCGACTGGGCGACACGGTGCGCTTCGGGCAGCGGGTGGAGCGGGTCGAGTACGACCCCGAGGAGGCCGTCTACCTGCTGCACAGCGCGGACGTCGTCACCGGTGAGCGGAGCCTGTTCCGGGCCCGACGGCTCGTGCTGGGCACCGGCACCCCGCCCTACGTCCCCGCCGCCTGCCGTGACCTGCCCGGGGACGCCGTGCACAGCGGCGACTACCTCTTCGCCAAGGACGCCCTCCAGGGCAAGCGGAGCGTGACGGTGGTGGGCAGCGGCCAGAGCGCCGCGGAGATCTTCCACGACCTGCTCCAGGACGTGGACACCCACGGGTACGAACTGAACTGGGTCACCCGGTCGCCGCGGTTCTTCCCGTTGGAGTACACCAAGCTCACGCTGGAGATGACCTCCCCGGAGTACGCCGACCACTTCTTCGCGCTGCCCGGCGCGACGCGGGAACGGCTGGTCGCCTCCCAGAAGAACCTGTACAAGGGCATCGACACCGACGTCATCAACGCGATCTACGACCTGCTGTACACCAAGAGCAGGCGCGGTCCGCTGCCGGTACGGCTCCTGACCAACACCGAGGTCACCGGCGCCTCCCGGGACGAGGCCACGGCCGACTACCGGTTGGAACTGCGCAACTCCGACCAGGGGCGCGACTTCGCCCTGGAGACGCACGGGCTGGTCCTGGCCACCGGGTACCGCTACCGGGCACCGGCCTTCCTGGAGTCGATCGCCGACCGGTTGGCCTGGGAGGACACGGACCGGTTCCGGGTGCGCCGGGACTACCGGGTCGACCTGACCGCGCACGCCGACGACACGGGCGCCGACGGTGACGGGGCGGCTCCGGCGGGCGCGGTGTTCGTGCA
This sequence comes from Nocardiopsis sp. MG754419, assembly GCF_018207095.1. Lineage (GTDB taxonomy): Bacteria > Actinomycetota > Actinomycetes > Streptosporangiales > Streptosporangiaceae > Nocardiopsis. Next base: position 33,426 of record NZ_QOCZ01000007.1, read on the forward strand.
GAACGCCGAGCTGCACACGCACGGCTTCGTCTCCCCGGACCTGGGCATGGGCGCCTACCGCAACTCCTACATCCTGCGGGCCATGCTGGGCCGCGAACCTTACGCGGTGGAGCGTTCCATCGCCTTCCAGGAGTTCGGCGCCCCGGTCGACTCCCGGCCTCACGACGTTCTCGCACCGGACGCCCCCGAAGGGACCGCCGCCACGTCCGCCGACACGGAGTTGGAGGCCACCAGCCGATGAACCGCACCTTCCCCACCTCCCTGGACAGGGACGACGCCGAGCTGGGCAGGTTCGTGGTCCGCCCCGTGGATCCGGACGCCGACATCGCGCTCCTGCACGGCTGGCTGACTCACCCCAAGGCGGCCTTCTGGCTGATGAGCGACTTCTCGCGGGAGGACGTCGCCCGTTACTTCCGGTCGGTGCACGACTCCGAGCACGAGAACGCCTACATCGGTTCCTGGGAAGGCGAACCCCGTTTCCTCGCCGAGCTCTACTCCCCCGCGCACAGTGAGCTGGCCCCGCACCACGACGTGCTCCCCGGCGACACGGGGATGCACTTCCTGGTGGCGCCCACCGACACCCCGGTGCACGGATTCACCCGCGCCGTCATCACCACGGTGATGGAGCTGGCCTTCTCCGACCCGGCCACCGCACGCGTGGTCGTGGAACCCGACGTGCGCAACCACGCCGTGCACGCGCTGAACGAGGCCGTGGGCTTTCGGATCGAGTCCACCGTCCACCTGGCCGAGAGCGCCAAGGACGCCTACCTGAGCATCTGTACCCGCGAGGGGTTCCGCGCCGCACCGGCGGTCGGCGGCCCCACGACAGCCACGAGAGGAGTCGCCCGATGAGCATCGGCCACACCACCCCGGCGACCCCCGCCCCGACGGACGCGCCCACGACGCTCCCCGACGCGCCGAGGACGGACCGGTCGCACCCCGGGGCGACCGATGTCCCGACCGCGCCGCATGAGGCCGCCGCCCACCTGACCCCCGAACTGTGGGCGCGCGCGGGGCGGCTCCTCGTGCGCAAGGCCCTGGCCGAGTTCGCCCACGAACGGCTGCTCACCCCCGAGCCCGAGGGCGGGGGCCGGTACACGGTCCGCGCCGACAACGGCGCCGAGTACCGCTTCACCGCCCGGGTCATGGCCCTGGACCACTGGCGGATCGACGCGGACAGCATCGTCCGCCGTACCCCCGAGGGGGCGACGGTCGCACCGGACGCGATGGACCTGGTCCTGGACCTGCGGGAGACGCTCGGGCTGAGCGAGGAGGTCCTGCCGGTCTACCTGGAGGAGATCACCAGCACCCTCGCGAGCAGCACCTTCCGGATGACCCAGGGGCCCACGGACGCCGCCACCCTGGCCCGGTCCGGGTTCCAGGAGATCGAGGCCGGGATGACCGAGGGCCATCCCTGCTTCGTCGCCAACAACGGGCGGTTGGGCTTCGACGCCGCCGAGTACCGGGCCTACGCCCCCGAGGCCGGGCGGCCGGTGCGCCTGGTGTGGGTGGCCGCGCGACGCTCGCACACCACCTTCTCGCACTCCGCCGACACCGATCCGGACACCTTCCTGCGCTCGGAGCTGGGTCCGGAGCTCCTGTCCGCCTTCCACGCCCGGCTCACCGACCTGGGGCTGGACCCGGCCGACTACCACCTCGTGCCGGTGCACCCGTGGCAGTGGTGGAACCGGATCGCCGTCACCTTCGCCGCCGACGTGGCCCGTCGTGACCTGGTCTGCCTCGGTCACGGCCCGGACGAGTACCGGGCCCAGCAGTCCATCCGTACCTTCTTCAACACCTCCGCCCCGGAGCGGCACTACGTCAAGACGGCGCTGTCGGTGCTCAACATGGGGTTCCTGCGCGGGCTGTCCGCGGAGTACATGGAGGCCACGCCGGCCATCAACGACTGGCTGGTCGCGCTGATCGAGGGCGACGCGACGTTCCGGCGCACCGGGGTGGAGGTGCTGCGCGAGCGGGCCGCGGTGGGGTACCGCACCACCCACTACGCGCAGGCCGCACCGAAACGATCGCCGTACCGGAAGATGATCGCCGGGCTGTGGCGGGAGAGCCCGGTCCCGCGCCTGGAGTCCGGCGAACGGCTCGCGACGATGGCGTCCCTGCTGCACACCGACGCCGAGGGCGGTTCCTTCGCCCAGGCGCTCATCGACGAGTCGGGGTTGGCGCCGAAGGACTGGCTGCGGCGCTACCTGGACGCCTACCTGGTGCCCCTGCTGCACGCGTACTACGCGCACGACCTGGTGTTCATGCCGCACGGCGAGAACGTCATCCTGGTGCTGCGCGACGGAGTGCCGCAGCGGGTGCTGATGAAGGACATCGCCGAGGAGATCGCGGTGATGAGCGCCGACGCGCACCTGCCCGGCGAGGTCGAGCGGATCCGCGCCGAGGTGCCCGAGGACATGCGGCTGCTGTCCCTGTTCACCGACGTCTTCGACTGCTTCCTGCGGTTCCTCAACGGCATCCTCGCCGACCGGGGCGTCCTGTCCGAGGACGACTTCTGGCGCACGGTGGCCGAGTGCGCGGCCGACTACCAGGCCTCCGCGCCGCATCTGGCGGAGCGGTTCGCCCGCGACGACCTGTTCACGGACCGGTTCGCGCTGTCCTGCCTCAACCGGCTCCAGCTGCGGAACAACCGGCAGATGGTGAACCTGGACGACCCGGCCGGGGCGTTGCAGCTGGTCGGAACGTTGGAGAACCCGATCGCCGCCCACCGTCCGACGGCCGATCGCGCCGACACCACGGCCACGGACCGCTGAGGGAGGGTCGACGCGGGCTCGTCGGGGCGTTCAGCCCCGGCGGGCCCGTTCCGCGTCGAGGACCGCGGTGAGCAATCCGGGGAAGCGCTCCTCCAGGTCGGCCACGCGCAGACAGCTCATGCGCGCGGTGCCCTCGTAGTACTGACGGATCACCCCGGCCTCCCGCAGGACCCGGAAGTGGTGGGTGGAGGTGGACTTGCTCACCGGCAGGTCGAAGGCGACGCAGGCCATGTCGTCGTGCCCGTCGGCCAGGGCACCGACGATGCTCAGCCGCACGGGGTCCGCCAGCGCGCTGAGGACCGTCTCCAGGCGGATCCGTGAGGTCTCGGGGTGGGTGGGCCGACGTCCGGAGACGGTTCCGGATACGGACTCGGGCATGCTGCGACCTTCCGTCGATCCTGCTCGCCTCCTAAAGTACGAGAGGGTTCGTAGTTTGACAATCGTCGTAGTACGACGAGTATCGTACTTGTGCCACCCTGTCCGCCGTGGCCGACGTCGACGCGAAGGAACCCAACGTGAGCTCCTTGTTCACCCCGCTGACCCTGCGTTCACTCACCATCCCCAACCGTGTGTGGATGGCGCCGATGTGCATGTACTCGGCCTCCATGGAAGGCCCTGACGTCGGGGCGCCCACCGACTTCCACCTCACCCACCTGGCGTCCCGGGCCGCCGGGGGCGCCGGCCTCGTCATGGCCGAGGCCACCGGGGTCCGCGCCGACGGCCGGATCAGCCCCTGGGACCTGGGCCTGTGGAACGACCGGCAGCAGGAGGCCTTCTCCCGGATCACCGCCGCCATCCGGGCGCACGGAGCCGTCCCCGCCGTCCAGCTCGCGCACGCCGGTCGCAAGGCGGCCACCGACCGCCCCTGGCTGGGCGGTCGTGGGGTGGCGGAGTCCGAGGGCGGGTGGGAGACGGTGGCGCCCAGCGCCTGGGCCTTCGAGGGCCTGCCCGTGCCGCACGAACTGACCGTCGAGGAGATCGACGGGTTGGTGGCCGACTTCGCCGCCTCCGCCGAACGCGCCCTCGCCGCCGGTTTCCAGGTCGCCGAGGTCCACGGCGCCCACGGCTACCTGATCGACTCGTTCCTGTCCCCCGCGGGCAACCGTCGCACCGACGAGTACGGCGGTGACCTGGAAGGGCGCATGCGCTTCCCGCTCCGGGTCGTGGAGGCCGTGCGCCGCGTGTGGCCGGAGGAGCTTCCGGTGTTCTTCCGGGTCTCGGCCACCGACTGGATCGAGGAGAACCCGGAGGACACGCGCACCGGCTGGACCGGCGACGACACCGTGCGTCTGGCCAAGGAGCTCCAGGCCCGCGGGGTCGACCTGCTGGACGTGTCCAGCGGCGGCATGGTGCACGACGCGCGGATCCCGGCCGCCCCCGGCTACCAGGTGCCCTTCGCCACGCGGGTACGGCAGGAGACCGGGCTGCCCACGGCGGCCGTCGGGCTCATCACCGACCCCCGGCAGGCGGAGGAGATCATCTCCTCAGGCGCGGCCGACGCCACCATGCTGGGTCGTGAGCTTCTGCGCGACCCGTACTGGGCTCACCGGGCCGCCGACGCGCTCGACGTGTCCTCGGACTGGCCGGTGCAGTACGGCTACGCCGTCGGCCGCCGCTGATCCGACCCACCGGGACGGCCCGGCCGCCGCCCCCCAGAGGGCACGGTGGCCGGGCCGTCTCCGTCCCACGGCGCGCACCGGTCGCCGCGCCCCTCGCACCACGGACCGCGGACGGTGAGCACCACGGGCGACACCGCGCAGGTCTCATCCGGGGCCGTCCGGCGCGAGGGGCGGCCCGCCTCGTCCACTCGGGCCGGGGCTACTCCGGGTACGAGGACCGGTCGGAGGCCCGGAGCAGACCGTGGGCGGCGAACATGCGCGCGTAGATGTCCCGGAGCACCGGTTCCTTGCGGGCGTTGTCGTCCATGACGACGCCGCCCCTCTCGGTGACCTCGGCCGCGGCCGCGAGCTCGGCGTCCCGGTACCGCGCCAGGTCCTCGGGGTGCGCGATGAGCCGGTCGCGGAACAGGCGATGCCGGATCGTCTCGGGGCGGTCCGGGCCGAACACGTGCGGGTCGACCTCCGGTACCGCGAGGCGGAACATGCGGTGCTCGTGCCAGACGGGTTCCCGGACGGTGAGCACGAACCCGTGCGCCTCCAGCGCCGGCACGTAGGCGGTCTCGTCGGTGGGATCGGCGACCGTGAGGTCGACGTCGATCACGGGCTTGGCCGCCGGTCCGGGCACGGACGTGGAACCGACGTGTTCCACCGCCAGGGCGCCCTCCCCAACGCCGCGCGTACCAGGGCGGCCACCTCGGCGAACCCTGCCGGCCGGGCGGGGTCGTGGGCCACGACCCGGATGGGCTCGGGGTCGGGTCGTCCCAGGACCCACAAGGAGTCGTCGTGCGGGGGTTCGTGGTGCCGGGTGATCTCCTCGGGTGTGGGCATGTCCCCACCCTACGGAGGACCGGCATACTGGGCACCGTGTCGAATCAGGTGCGCAGCCCCAGGCTGGAGATCGAGTACTGCACGCGCTGCCGTTGGCTGCCGCGTGCGACGTGGATGGCGCAGGAGCTGCTCACCACGTTCGAGGCCGAGCTCGGTGAGGTGGCCCTGGTCCCCGGCACCGGCGGTGTCTTCGAGGTGCGTCTGGACGGTGCGCCCGTGTGGTCGCGCAAGAGCGATGCCGCCTTCACCGACGCCGCCGACCTCAAGCGTCTGATCCGCGACCGGATCGCCCCCGAACGCTCCCTGGGCCACTCCGACCACCGGAACTGACCCCGCCGGGGGTCGGCCGCGGAGCCCGCACACGGAGGGGAGCCGCCGGAGGGCGGGCACCCACCCGTCGGTGTCCAGCCCCGAGCCCGCGCGGTGACGGGTGCCGCGCACCCGATCGACGCGACCGACGGCGGCGGGCGGCCACCACCTCACGCCGGAACCGGCGCGGGCCACCTGCGACGACCGGAGTCCGTGGTGGCGCCGGCGCATCGGGGCCGGGGTCGCCCCGGCGACCCCACGTGCGCGTCCACGACCTTCGGAGTGACGTCTGCGCTCCGGCGGGGAACACTCCCTGGGGAGAAGGGGCTCGCTCTCGTCCCCGGCGGCCCGCGCGTGAGGAGACCGGGAGCCGTGATGCACGAAACGGACGCCGCCGTCGTCGACCTCGACGAGGTCCGGCGGGGCATGGGGAGCCGGGTGGGCGGTAAGGCGACCGGGCTCGGGGAGATGATCGCCGCCGGGCTCCGGGTGCCGCCGGGGTTCTGCGTCACGACCACGGCCCTGGCCTCGGGCGAGGTGCCCGCCGAGGAGATCACCGAGGCCTACGCGCGCCTGGGCGGGGGCCCGGTGGCGGTCCGCTCCAGCGCCACCGCGGAGGATCTGCCCGACGAAAGTTTCGCCGGCCAGCAGGACACCTACCTGAACGTCCGGGGCGCGGACGCGGTCGTCGACGCGGTCCGCCGTTGCCGGGACTCCCTGGACAACGCCCGTGCCGTCGCCTATCGCGAGGCCAACGACATCGACCGGGCGGACGTGCGCATCGCCGTCGTGGTCCAGTCGATGGTGGACGCCGCCACCGCCGGGGTCATGTTCACCGCCGACCCGCTCACCGGATCGCGTTCGCGCACCGTGATCGACGCGGTCCGGGGGCTGGGCACCGGTGTGGTGGACGGGACGGCCGACCCCGACCACTACGTCGTCGACGACGCGGTGCCCGCCGTCCACCCGGGCGGTTGTCTGGACCCGCCCCAGGTGGGTGCGCTGGCCCTGGCGGGGCGGCGGGTCGAGGGCCTCTTCGGCGCTCCCCAGGACGTGGAGTGGGCCCACGACCACGACGGCGGGCTGTGGCTGTTGCAGTCCCGCCCCATCACCACCCTGTTCCCGCTGCCGCCGCAGGACGTGCCCGACCCTCCGCACCTGTACATGGAGATCGGGAACATGCAGGGCATGCTGCGCCCGTTCACACCTCTGGGGTCGTCCCTCCTGGAACAGGTGTGGAGTCGCTGGTGGCGAACGCGCGGGATCTCCGAGAACGCCCTGGGACCGACCCCCTTCATGGTCGACATCGGTCGACGCCTCTACGCCGACCTCACCGGTCCGCTGCGCAGCAGGAGTCTGCGGTCGGGGTTGGCGCAGAGCCTGGAGGTGTACGGGCCGCGGGCGCGCGCCGCGGTGGAGCACCTGCTCGACGACCCCCGGTTCACGCCCCGGCCCGGCGCGCCCCTCCCGGTGGGCGCCGTGCTCGCGGTGGTGACCGGTCTGCTCCCCATGGTCGTGGTGGGCGCGGTACGGTCCCTGATCGATCCGCGTTCGGGACGCAACCGCGCCCACGCGGCGGTGGACCGATGGCGGTCCCTGCGCGGCCCGGGCGCGGGCGCCGACGCCGGTGAACGCCTGGAGTGGGTCATGGGCGACGCCTTCGACACGATGCTCGGCCCGGAACTGGTGAAGGTGGTGGGTCCGGTGGCCGCCGGGCTCCTGACGAGCACGACCCCGGCCGCCCTGTTGCGCGGGGTCGCCTCGAAGCAGGAGACCGACACCGTCCTGGGCGGTATGCCGCACAACGTCACCACGGAGATGAACCTGGAACTGTGGCGGATCGCCGAGCGGGCCCGTGGGTACGGGGACCTGTTCACGGCGACGCCACCGGAGGAGTCGGCCGCCCGACATGTGGGCGGCACCCTGCCCGATGTGGGGGTCACGGCGTTCCTGGCCACGTACGGGCACCGCGCGGCCGGCGAGGTGGACATCGGCGTGCCCCGGTGGCGGGAGGACCCCACCCCGGTGTTCGGGGTCATCGCCAACCACCTGCGGTCCGAGGGCGGGGAGCAGGCCCCGGACCGGCGCTTCGCGCGGGCGGCCGCGGCGGCCGAGTCCATGCTCGACGAGCTGTGTCGACGGGCCGTGCGGGCGCGCCCGGTGCGCGGGGCGATCGCCGCGTTCCTCATGCGACGTTCCCGGGCGCTGGCGGGCATGCGCGAGTACGCCAAGTTCGCGTGGCTGGTGCCGTTCGCGGAGATGCGGCGCCAGCTGCTGATGGCCGGTGAGGACCTGGCCTCGCGCGGGCTGGTGGAACGGGCCGACGACCTCTTCTTCCTGGAGGTGGGCGAGGCCCGCGCCGCCGCCCACGACGGGGTCGACCAGCGGGCGCTGGTGGCCGATCGGCGCCGTTTCCACCGGCGCGAGCTGCGCCGACGCACGGTGCCCGCGACCCTGCTGACCGACGGCACGGACGTGACGCTCACCCTGCCGCGTCCGCCCGCGGTCGAGGGCGTCCTGTCGGGGACCCCGGCCGCACCGGGGCGTGCCGAGGGGCGGGCCCGGGTGGTGGTGGACCCCGTGGGCGCCCGGGTCGAGCCCGGGGAGATCTTGGTCGCGCCGACCACCGACCCCGGGTGGACGCCGTTGTTCATGACCGTCACCGGCCTGGTCAGCGACACCGGGTCGACGATCGCGCACGGACCCACGGTGGCGCGCGAGTACGGCATCCCGGCGGTGATCGGTGTGCGGGGCGCCACGACCGCCCTCCGTACCGGCGACCTTCTGCGGATCGACGGCTCCGAGGGCACGGTCACCGTGCTGGAGCTCGCCGCCGAGCGCGGGGACCGCCCCGGGGTCGGCGGCGGGAACGGGCACCGCGGTGGACGAGGCTCCGGGGACGGACGGAAGCCGGCCGACGGGACCACCGCCGACGGGGCGACCGGCACCTGAGCACGCCCGGGGCCGGAGGCGGGAGCGGGGTCCGGGCGGATGAGGAGGGCGGGGTCCGGTCGCCCGGTTCAGACGGCGGACCAGCCGTCGTCGACCGGCAGGACCACGCCGTTGACGTTGCTGGCGGCGTCGGAGGCCAGGAACACGATGGCGGCGGCCGGCTCGTCGGCGTCGGCGACCCGGCCCATGTTGCCCATGTAGCGCCCCAGAACGGCCGGCCCCGCGGCGGCGGGGTCGGCGTGGACGGCGATCCCGGTGGCGGTCCCGCCCGGGGCCACGGCGTTGACCCGGATCCCCTGGTCCCGGTACATGATCGCGGTGGACCTGACCAGCCCGACCACCCCGTGCTTGGCGGCGGTGTAGGCGGCCCCGGCGGCGCTGCCGCGCAGTGAGGCCTCCGAGGCGGTGAAGACGATGGCGCCCTTCCGCCGCTCGATCATGTGCGGCAGGACCGCGCGGGTGAGCAGGAAGGGGGCGGTGAGGTTGACCCGCAGGAGCCGTTCCCATGCCTCGTCGGCGACGTCGGCGGTGGCGGACATGTCGTCCATGATGCCCGCGTTGTTGATGAGCACGTCGATCCCGCCGAGGTGGTCCAGGGCGGTGGCGACGACCCGCTCCACGATCACCGGATCCCCCAGATCCCCGACGACGCTCTCGGCGGTGCCACCGGCCGCCCTGATCCGTGCGACGGTCTCGTGGGCGCCCTCGTCGTCCAGGTCGGCGACCAGCACACGGGCGCCGGCCTCGGAGAGCCGCAGTGCGGTGGCACGACCGATGCCGGAGCCCCCTCCGGTGACGATGGCGTTGCTCGCGTCCAGACCCGTCATGAGGGTCCACCCCTTCCCTGTGGGAGGCCCGGGCGGGTCCCGGATCCACCGACCTGCAATGTTGTCACTGTAAGACTTTTTGTCGCTCTATGACAAATATTCTCGCGACGTCACCGGAGTCGGTAAAGTGAGGGCACCGTGCAGGAACGCGCCGAGGAGGGACCTTGCCCAGCACACGGACCCCCTCCTCGGGAACGGCGGGCCGGGGACGGCCGCCCATGAGCGACCGCCGCAAGCACATCGTGCGCACCCAGATCGCGCACGCCGCGGTGGAGCTGTTCACCGCCCAGGGCGTGTCCGCGACCACCGGTGACGACATCGCCCACCGACTCGGCATCTCCACCCGCACACTGTGGCGCTACTTCCCGAGCAAGGAGAGTTGCGTGCGGCCCCTACTCACGGGCGGACTCGACCTCATGGCGGAACGGCTGCGCTCCTGGCCGCCGGAGCTGTCCCTGCCCGCGCACCTGGAGCGCTCCGCCGCCCTGGACGAGGACGCCGAGGCCGCGTCGGTGACGTCGATGATCGACCTCATCCGCATGACCCGCACCGAGCCGGGGCTGCGCGCCGTCTGGCTCGACGTGCACCACCGCGCCGAAGAGGTCTTCGCCGAGGCGATCGCCGACCGCGCCGGCCTCCCCGCCGACGCGCTCTCCGTGCGGGTCCGGGCCGCCGCGATCAACGTGGCCCTGCGCGTGGCCGCGGAACGGTTCGCCGACCGTGGCCGGGACGACGAGGACATGGCCGGTCTGATCCGCGCGGCGCTGGAAGTGGTCGACGACGGACTGGGACCGATCGCCCGCTGACCCCTCACCCCGGCGCGGCGTCCGCCCGTCGTTCCGTCCCGGCCCGATCCCCCGAGGAACCCCGTGTCCGAGCTGCACCCCGAACTGACCCGTGCCCGATTCCTGCCGTCGATCCCGGTCGGCCCGTGCACGGCGGCCCTGGCCCGGTGGGCCACCCGACGCATGCGCGCGCCCCGGCCACCGGCCGACGTCCTGGTCGAGGAACGCACCGTGCCCGGCCCCGAGGGCGCGCCGCCGGTCTCCGTGCGCGTCTACCGTCCGCGCTCCCTGAGGGGGACCGCACCGGCACTGCTCTGGACCCACGGCGGCGGGTACCTCTACGGCGACCCCGTCCAGGACGAGGACCGCAGCGTCACGTTCGCGCGTGAACTCGGCGTCACCGTGGTCGCCACGCGCTACCGCAAGGCCCCTCTGAGCACCCGGCCCGCCCCGGTCGAGGACGCCTACGCGACCCTGTCCTGGATGGTGGAGGAGGCGGACCGCATCGGCGTGGACCCCGCCCGGATCGCCATCGGCGGGGCCAGCGCGGGCGGCGGCATCACCGCGGCCCTGGCCCTGATGTGCCATGACCGCGGCGGGCCCGCACTCGTGTTCCAGCTGCTCGTCTACCCGATGCTGGACGACCGCACGACCCTGCGCACCGACCTGGACACGCTCGCGACCCGCCTGTGGTCGGTGACCGACAACCGGTTCGCCTGGCGGGCGTACCTGGGCCGCGCACCGGGCGGTGCGGGCGTCTCCCCGTACGCGGCCCCCGCACGGCGCGCGGACCTGTCCGGGCTACCGCCGGCGTGGATCGGGGTGGGAACGCTGGACCTGTTCCACGACGAGGACGTGACCTACGCCGAACGGCTGCGGGAGGCCGGTGTGCCCTGTGGACTCGTGGTACTCCCGGGCGCCTTCCACGGGTTCGACGCGCTCTTCGCCCGGACGGCCCTGGTCCGCGGGTTCCGGCGCGCCCAGATGGCGGCCCTGAGGTCGGCCTTCGCCGGGGACGTACAGCCCTCGCCCTGAGCACGTCGGGCGGGTCGGCGCGCACCACGTGCCGCACCGGACTCCGGGGCCCGAACGTCCCTACCGGGGCGGGCCGACGCCTCCTAGGCTGTCGGCGCACCGTCACGAGAGGCCCCCATGTCGCACACTCCCCCCGACCCCCTGCGCACCGACGAACCGCACTCGGCCCGCATCTACGACTACTGGCTGGGCGGCAAGGACAACTATCCCGCCGACCGGGCCATGGGCGACAGCATCCTGTCGGTTCTGCCGATGATCGGCGCGATGGCGGTCCAGAACCGCGCCTTCCTCCGGCGCACCATCCGGTTCCTCACCGAGGAACGCGGACTGCGACAGTTCCTCGACGTGGGCACCGGGTTGCCCACGGCGGACAACACCCACCAGGTGGCGCAGTCGGTGGCCCCGGAGTCCCGCGTCGTCTACGTCGACCACGACCCCCTGGTCCTGGCCCACGCCCGGGCCCTGCTGGACAGCGCCCCCGCGGGTCGCACCTCCTACGTCGACGCGGATCTGCGCGACCCGGAGACCATCCTGCGCGAGGCCGCGGGCACTCTGGATCTGTCCGAGCCCGTGGGCCTGGTGCTGCTGGGCGTGCTCTTCCACGTTCCCGACGACACCGTGTACGGCATCGTCCACGCGCTGGTCTCGGAGCTGCCGTCGGGCAGCCACGTGGTCATCACCCACTCCACCGACGCCGCCACCGGCCCCGCCATGCGCGAGGCGGTGCGCCAGTGGAACGAGGCCTCGTCGAACCCCATCACGTTGCGCACCCCCGACCAGGTCGCCCGTTTCTTCGACGGCTTGGACCTGGTGGAGCCGGGTCTGGTGTCGATTCCGCGGTGGCGGCCCGCCACGCCCGAGGTGGGCGAGCCGCAGGCCATGGACGAGTTCGGCGCCGTCGCCCGTAAGCCCTGACACGCGGCGCGGTTCACGACGACCGACCCCATCCCCTCCCTCGCGCTCGACGCGGCCACGCGGGCGACGGCGCGCCCACGACATCCCGAGCGGCACGATCGTGCTCCAGCACACAAACACGACAAAAAGAAACGACACTCTTTCCAGAAAAGAAAATTACTCGACGAATTCGCCGAAAAAGCCGCCCTGAAAGGAGACCCCAGGCGAAAACCGGGCAGGCCTCGATCGTTAGGGTTCCGGTGGCCCCGACGGGATGGACGCACTGTTCGAGGCGCACCCCGCCGGACCACCGGTGACACGGCCGGAGTGGGTAGCGCCGTACGAGTTCAGGAGGCATCGGACATGTTCCGGAAGATACTGGTCGCCAACCGCGGTGAGATCGCGATCCGCGCGTTGCGCGCCGGGCACGAACTGGGGGCGAGGACCGTGGCGGTCTTCCCCCACGAGGACCGCCACTCCCTGCATCGGCTCAAGGCCGACGAGGCCTACCAGATCGGGGAGCCCGGACATCCGGTGCGCGCCTACCTGTCGGTCGAGGAGATCGTCCGGGCGGCCGTGGAGGCCGGCGCGGACGCCGTCTACCCCGGTTACGGGTTCCTGTCCGAGAACCCGCGGCTGGCCGCCGCGTGCGCGGACGCCGGCATCACCTTCGTCGGCCCTCCCGCGAAGGTCCTGGAGCTGACCGGCAACAAGGCGAGCGCGATCGCCGCCGCGCGCCGAGCGGACATCCCGGTCCTGGAGTCCTCCGAACCCTCCACCGACCTGGACACCCTGGTGGCGGCCTCCCGCACCATCGGGTTCCCGCTGTTCGTCAAGGCCGTGGCGGGCGGCGGGGGCCGGGGCATGCGCCGGGTCGACGCCGCCGAGGCGTTGACCGACTCCGTGGAGGCCGCGATGCGCGAGGCCGAGACGGCGTTCGGCGACCCCACGGTGTTCCTGGAGCGGGCCGTGGTCGACCCCCGCCACATCGAGGTGCAGATCCTCGCCGACGGCGAGGGCGGCGTCATCCACCTGTACGAACGCGACTGCTCGGTGCAGCGGCGCCACCAGAAGGTGGTGGAGCTGGCCCCCGCCCCCAACCTGGACCCGGACCTGCGCGAGCGGATCTGCCGCGACGCGGTGCGGCTGGCCGAGGAGATCGGCTACCGCAACGCGGGCACGGTCGAGTTCCTGCTGGGCAAGGACGGCAGGCACGTGTTCATCGAGATGAACCCGCGCATCCAGGTGGAGCACACGGTGACCGAGGAGGTCACCGACGTGGACCTCGTCCAGTCCCAGATCCGGATCGCCGCCGGGGAGAGCCTGACCGACCTGGGGCTCACCCAGGACGACATCGTCGTGCACGGCGCCGCCCTCCAGTGCCGCATCACCACCGAGGACCCCGCCAACGGTTTCCGCCCCGACACCGGGACGATCAGCGCCTACCGCTCCCCCGGCGGTTCGGGCATCCGTCTGGACGGCGGCACGGCGGCGGCGGGTTCGGAGGTCAGCGCCTACTTCGACTCGTTGCTGGTCAAGCTCACCTGTCGTGGTCGTGACTTCGACACGGCGGTGCGCCGCGCCCGGCGCGCGGTGGCCGAGTTCCGTATCCGCGGGATCTCCACCAACATCCCGTTCCTGCAGGCGGTGTTGGAGGACGACGACTTCCGCGCGGGCCGCGCCACCACCTCGTTCATCGAGGAGCGGCCGCAACTGCTGACGGCGCGCCCCTCCGCGGACCGCGGCACCCGGCTGCTCACCTACCTGGCCGACGTGACGGTCAACAAGCCGCACGGTGAACGCCCCCAACTGCTCGACCCCACCTCGAAGCTGGCCGAGACACCCCAGGACACTCCGCCGTCGGGGTCCCGGCAGCGCCTGGCCGAACTGGGTCCCGAGGGGTTCGCCCGGTGGCTCCGGGAGTCCCCGCGGCTGGGCGTCACCGACACGACCTTCCGTGACGCCCACCAGTCGCTCCTGGCCACCCGGGTGCGCACCCACGACCTGTTGGCCGTCGCGCCCACCGTCGCCCACACCCTGCCCGAACTGCTGTCCTTGGAGTGCTGGGGCGGCGCGACCTACGACGTGGCGCTGCGGTTCCTCGCCGAGGATCCGTGGGACCGGCTGGCGGCGCTGCGCGAGGCGGTGCCCAACATCTGTCTCCAGATGCTGCTGCGCGGCCGCAACACGGTCGGCTACACCCCCTACCCGACCGAGGTCACCCACGCGTTCGTCCAGGAGGCCGCCAGGACCGGTGTGGACGTGTTCCGCATCTTCGACGCCCTCAACGACGTCGACCAGATGCGCCCGGCCATCGACGCCGTCCGCGAGACCGGCACCGGGGTCGCGGAGGTGGCGCTCTGCTACACCGCCGACCTGTCCGACCCGGGCGAGAAGCTCTACACGCTGGACTACTACCTCAAGCTCGCCGAACGGATCGTGGACGCGGGCGCGCACGTGCTCGCGATCAAGGACATGGCCGGTCTGCTCCGCGCACCGGCGGCCGAGCGCCTGGTGAGCGCCCTGCGCAGCGAGTTCGACCTGCCCGTCCACGTGCACACCCACGACACCGCCGGCGGCCAGCTGGCCACCTACCTGGCCGCGGTGCGGGCGGGCGCCGACGCGGTGGACGGCGCGGTCGCGTCCATGTCGGGCACCACGTCGCAGCCGTCGCTGTCGGCGATCGTGGCCGCCTTCGATCACTCCGCGAGCCCGACCGGGCTGTCCTTGGACGCCGTCAACGAGTTGGAGCCGTACTGGGAGGCGGTGCGCAAGGTCTACGCGCCCTTCGAGGCGGGTCTGGCCTCCCCGACCGGGCGGGTGTACCACCACGAGATTCCGGGCGGCCAGCTGTCCAACCTGCGCACCCAGGCGATCGCGCTGGGCCTCGGCGACCGGTTCGAGGACATCGAGGCGATGTACGCGGCGGCCGACCGCATGCTGGGCCGGTTGGTGAAGGTCACCCCCTCCTCCAAGGTGGTCGGCGACCTGGCCCTGCACCTGGTGGGCGCGGGGGTGTCCCCGGACGAGTTCGAGAAGGACCCGGACCGGTTCGACGTCCCCGACTCGGTGGTGGGGTTCCTCCGCGGCGAGTTGGGGGTGCCTCCGGGCGAGTGGCCCGAACCGTTCCGCACCAAGGCCCTGCGCGGGCGCGGCGAGCAGCGCGAGGCCGCGGAGCTGACCGAGGTCGACCGGACCGGACTGGCCGAGGAACCCCGGGGCACCCTGAACCGGTTGCTGTTCGCCGGGCCCACCCGGGAGTTCGACGCCCACCAGGCGTCCTACGGCGACACCAGTGTGCTCGACAGCATGGACTTCTTCTACGGTCTGCGCGAGGGCGAGGAGCACGTGGTCGACCTGGAGCCGGGCGTGCGCCTGCTCATCGGGCTGCAGGCGGTGAGCGAGCCGGACGAGCGGGGCATGCGCACCGTCATGGCCACGCTCAACGACCAGCTGCGTCCACTGCACATCCGGGACCGTTCCCTGGCCTCCGACGCCCCGGAGGCGGAGAAGGCCGACCGGGACGACCCCTCCCAGGTGGCGGCCCCGTTCGCCGGTGTGGTCACCCCGGTGGTGGCCAAGGGCGACCAGGTGGAGGCCGGTGACACCGTCGCCACCATCGAGGCCATGAAGATGGAGGCCTCGATCACCGCCCCGCAGGCCGGTGTGGTCACACGGGTGGCGGTCGACGGCGTCCAGCGGGTGGAGGGCGGCGACCTCATCGTCCGTCTGGGCTGATCCGCGTGGGGCGGCCGTCGCGCACGGCCGCCCCACGGTCCCCGCCCCGGGACGGCACGGGGCGCGCGGGCACCGAGGGCCCGACGCCCGGGCCCCTCAGGGGGGGGCGACGGGACGTGCCCACGCGGCCCCGCGCCCACACCCCTCTCGAACACGACCCCGGCCCGGGGGACCGCCGCACCCACGAGGGGAAGGTGTGCGACCCGACCCGGATCGGACCCGCTCGTGGACCGTCTCCCGGGCGATACTTCGTACGATGGGGCGACAGTGAACCCGCGGGATCGCCCCGCGACGAAGAGGAGTTTCCGTGGTCGACGCCCCCGAACGCGCGCTGGTCGTGATGGCCCACCCCGACGACGCCGACTTCTCCTGTGCCGGCACCGTCGCCCTGTGGACCGAGGCCGGTGCCGAAGTGGTCTACCTGATGGTGACCGACGGTGAGGCGGGTGGCGACGAGCTCACCCTGGACAGCGCCGAGATCGCCGAGATGCGCCGCGGTGAGCAGCGGCGCGCCGCCGCCGAGGTGGGGGTCGAGGACGTGCGTTTCCTCGGCCACCCGGACGGACGCGTGCTCGCCACCCTGGACCTGCGACGCGACATCGCTCGGGTCATCCGCCAGTTCCGCCCCCACCGCATGATCATCCCCTCCCCCGAACGCGACTGGGACAGCATCGCGGCCAGTCACCCCGACCACATGGCCACCGGTGAGGCGGCCATCAACGCGGTCTTCCCGGACGCGCGCAACCCGCACGCGCACCGGGAGCTGCTGCACGAGGAGGGGCTGGCCCCCTGGACCGTGCCGGAGGTGTGGGTGACCGGTGGTCCGCTGCCGCGCCACTACTCGGACATCACGTCGGTGTTCGAACGCAAGCTGGCCGCTCTGGCGGAGCACAAGAGCCAGATCGCCGACATCGCCGCACTCGAACCGCTCCTGCGCACCTGGATGGGGGAGAACGCCGCCGAGGGCGATCTCCCCGAGGGTCGTCTGGCCGAGGTGTTCCGGATCGTCTCCACCGCCTGAACCGGCAGATCACCCGTCCCCGGCCGGTCGTGGGGCCGCACGCAGGAAGGCCACGACCTGCCCCAGGGCCAGGCCGGTGACGGCGACCCCGTAACCGACCCACAACAGGGTCACCCCACCGGCCCGGACCAGCGGTTCCGACGCCACGGCCAACGACCCGTAGCCGATCCCGAACGCGACCAGCGTCGGAGCGGTGCGTCGCAGGGCGATCAGTCCCATCCCGGCGATCACCTGCACGTTGTCCGCCGAAGCGACCCAGACCAGACACGGCGGCGCCGCGGCCATCAACGCGCCCACGGCGGGGTCCGGACTCACCATCACCGCGATCCGCGGGTGCTGGGACCACACCAGGGCCAGGCTCGCCAGGGTGACCGGCAGCGCGAGCACGTACCCGGTCAGCAGGACGCGCCGGGCCCGGTGCGGGTCCGCCACGGCCATGAGGGGGATGGCCGACTGCCCCACTGCCAGGGCCGGGAAGAAGAGCAGGGTGCCGGTCAGCAGGAGGAACTGGTGGGCGACGGCCTCCGCCGGGCCCGACCGCGCCACGACCACGCCCAGCACGCCCAACGCGAGCGACTTGACCAGCAGGGACGCCCCGGAGGGCAGACCCACCCGCAGGACGCTCCACATCCGCCGCGGGCGTGGTGGGCCGCACCACCCGCGGGCCCGGAACTCCGGGGAGCGCCGCACCAGGAACACCTTCAGGGCGAGGACGGCCGCGCCGTCGACGACCAGAGCGATCCCGGCGCCGGTCAGCCCCAGCGCGGGCAGCGGACCCGGGCCCGTCACCAGGACCGGGACCAGGAGAATCGACAACGCGGTGTGCACCAGACTCGATCCGAGGACGGCCCGGTTGCGGCCCAAGGCGACGAGCAGCGTGGTGACCGAGGCCCCCAGGGTGGCCAGGAGCGCGTACGAGGTGACGAACCACGGATAGGGGCCCAGCGCCGCCCGGATGGGCGCGGCCACGCCCGCCGCCCCCGCCCACAGAGGCACGCTCGCCACCGCCACCGCCGAGACCGACCCGAACAGCAGGGCGAGCCAGGCGCCGTCTCGGACGACCGCGCCGAGGGCCTCGGGGTCGCCCTCGGCGCGGGCGACGAACGGCATCGTGCCGCGCAGCGCCCCCTGTCCGGCCAGGATCGCCGGGGCGAGCACCGCGGTGACGAGCGCGTGCGCGGCGAGCGCGGTGGTGTGGCTGTGGGCCAGGACCAGGGCGACCACCGCGGTCCCGACCAGGGAGGCGACCATGGACAGGTACAGGGGGACCGCCCCGCGCAGGAGGTCGAGGACCGAAGGGGACCGGTGTCGCGTCGAGGGAGGGTCCGCGGGTGTGGGGTCGGTGTGCCAAGACATGAAAAAAGCCTCGGAACACACCCGAGAGAGCACTCACGAGGGTCACGAAGCCCTCCACATTCTACCGGTGAACGCCTCCGCGAGGGAGGGGGTGGACGCGGGGACGTATCCTCGGGGCGTGACCGACACGCTCCACGCTCACGCCGCACCAGAGGCCGCCGCCCGCATCCGCGAGGTCCTCGGCCCGGGCCCGATGGCCGTGCTGACCGGCGCCGGGATCTCCACCGACTCGGGGATCCCCGACTACCGCGGCCCGGACTCGCCCCCGCGCACACCCATGACCTACCAGCAGTTCGTCGGCGACGAGGCGTTCCGCCGTCACTACTGGGCCCGCAACCACGTCGGCCGACGCCACATGGAACGCACGACCCCCAACGACGGTCATCGGGCGCTGTCCGCCCTGGAGCGCACCGGAGCGGTGCACGGCGTCATCACCCAGAACGTGGACACCTTGCACGAGGTGGCCGGCAGCAGGCGCGTCATCGACCTGCACGGACGTTTCGACCGGGTGATCTGTCTGGGCTGCCGCACGGTGAGCGCCCGCGAGGAGCTGGCGGCGCGTCTGGAGGAGCTCAACCCGGGCTTCGCCGAGGACGTGGCGGACGTGGAGATCGCCCCGGACGCCGACGCCGTGCTCGCCCGCACCGAGCACTTCCGGGTGGCCGACTGCGCCGACTGCGGCGGAAAGCTCAAACCGGACATCGTGTACTTCGGGGAGAACGTGCCCAAGCCGCGGGTCATGGAGGCGTACGCGATGGTCGACGCCGCCGCGAGCCTGCTCGTGGTGGGATCCTCGTTGACCGTGTTCTCCGGTCGCAGGTTCGTCAAGCGGGCCGTGGAGCACGACAAGCCGGTGGTGATCCTCAACCGTGGGGCGACCCGCTGCGACGATCTGGCCGCGCTGACGGTCGATCTCGGCTGTTCTCCCGTACTGCGCGCCCTGGTCGACGCCCACCACGTCTGACCACCGGCCCCTCACGGGCGCCGTCGTCCACCGCCCCCGGGGCGCCCCGGCACCACGTCTCCCGCGGCCGTGCGCCGACGAGACCGAGCGCACATCGGGCCGTCCACCAAAGTGCACCGTCCGGACGGTACAGTTCCCTGCACACGACCCGTCGACCGATCCTCCTCCCCGGCGCGTTGGTGTGTGCGGCGCGCGGCCACGGGGGATGCTCGATGCGTGGTGCCCCGGATCCCGGACTCCCCCGAGCCGGGCGGGGACCCGAACGACGCGTACACGGAGGACCGCGTGCCGATCAGCAACAGGAACGTTCTCGTCTCCGGGGGCGGTGTGTCCGGAACGGCACTCGCCCTCTGGTTGGCCAGGAAGGGGTTCGCGCCCACCGTCGTCGACTCCGCGCCGGGACCCCGCGCCGAGGGCGACCACGTCGAGGTCTCCCGGCGCGGCATGGAACTCCTGGACCGCATGGGGCAGGGCGAGCGGATCCGTCACCTGGGATCGCACTACACCGAGATCCGCACCCACATCAGCGGGCGCGACCAGCCGATCCTCATGCCCTTCCAGTCCGGCGGCCTCCTTCTCCGCCACGAGCAGTTGGTGCGGGCGCTGCGCGAGGCGGCCGACAAGCTCCCCGACCCCGGGGTCCGCCACAGGGACGGCGACACGATCACCGACCTCGCGCAGGACGACGACGGGGTGGACGTCACCTTCGCCCGAGCGCCCGCCGAGCGCTTCGACCTGGTGGTGGGTGCGGACGGTCTGTACTCCCCCGTGCGCCGCCTGGCCTTCCCCGGATCCGACGACGACCATCTGCGCTACCTGGAGGCCAACGTGGCGACCTTCGAGTCGCCCAACGTGCTCGGCACCCGGGACGCCCTGTCCTGGCACGTGTGGCCGCACCGCGGGTGTGTGGCCGCGACCCTGCCCGGCAACGAGCGGTTGCAGGTGCAGTTGCTGATGCGCGACCGCTTCCCGGTGTACGCCGACAGCCTCGACCAGGGCGCCGAACACCGTCTGGTGGAGGAGGTCTTCGGCGAGGACGGCTGGCGCATGCCGGAACTGTTGCGCGCCATGGCCGACACGGACGTGAGCATCGTGCCGGCCACCCGCGTGCGCATGGACGTGTGGTCGCGGGGCAGGGTGGTGCTGGTCGGCGACGCCGCGTACTGTCCGGACCGGCTGAGCGGGCAGGGACCGGCGACGGCCCTGATGGGCGCGTTGGCGCTGGCCGGGGAGCTCTCCTTCGCCGAGGGCGACCACGGGCGGGCGTTCTTCTCCTACGAGGCCGCGATGCGCCACACGGTCCGCGAGGCACAGGCGGTGGCACGGCACGTGGTGGAGACGGGCGCGCCGGAGGCCGGACCGTACGAGATGTGGGTGCGCGAACGCACCGAGGCGGCCCTGACCCGGGGCAGCCTGCTGCTCAACCGACTGGGGCTGCGCCCGCCGATGGACCCGGTGGGCGAGGAGTTCGCGCTGGAACGCTACGCGCCCATGTTCGACGACTGACCCCCGAGAGCACGTGACCGGCACCCCACGCGCCCCTCGGGCCCGGGGGTTCCTGGGACACGTGTGCATGCATTACGATAATGGTTATCGTTTTCATTCTTGGGAGGTGGTTCCCCATGCCCGACGTGTCCGCGCCCCTGCGCGTGGTCGTGGTCTCCGGCCTGCACCGCGACGCGCGCCGCCGCACCGTCGACGACCTCATCACCGCGGTACCGGGCTCGCTGGCCGTCCACCACGATCTCGACGGCATCGCCGAGGGCCTCGTCCACCGCGTGATCCGTGACCGGTGGGGGCCGGTGAGTCACGACCGTGTCGAACTCGACCACCTGTGCGCCTCCTGCACCCTGCGCCAGGACCTCGTCCCCACCCTCCTGGAACTGGCCGAACGCGGCGAGCACACCATGGTCGTGGTCGAGACCTGGGACGGGGTCGAGCCCCGCGGGGTCTGCGAGGTCCTGGCCGACCACGCGCCACTGCGACTGGCCACCGTGGTCGGCGCGGTCGACGCCGAACGGCTGCTCCCGGACCTGTCCGGCCACGACGACCTGGCCGACCGCTCCCTCGACATCGCTGTGGAGGACGAGCGCACGATCGCGGAGGTCCTCGCCCACCAGGTCGAGTACCCCACGACACTGGTGCTGCACGGCGACCGCCACCGCGACGAGGCCCGCACACTGCTCGAACAACTCAACCCGGCCGCCGTGGTGGTGCCACCGGGGGGCGGCGTCGTCGCTCTCACCGAGGGCCGGTTCGATCCGCTGAGCGCCCACAACCGGCTCAACCCCGCCTGGGCCCAGTACACGGACCTGGCCCACGGCAGGGTCTCCACGGTGGTGTGGACCCGCAAGCGCCCCCTGCACCCGACCCGTCTGCACGAGGCGCTGGAGCGCATCGTCTCCTTCGGGCTGCGCGGTCGCGGACGCGTCTGGCTGGCGGGGCGCTCCGACACGCTTCTCGTGTGGGACGCCTACAACGACGCGCTGTTGCTGGAGAGCGGCGGCCCCTGGATGGGCGCCCTGCCCGAGGCCGCACTGGACCTGGTCTCCGAGGCCCGCCGCGTCTCCGCGCTCATGGACTGGGATCCGGTGGTGGGCGACCGCCGCCAACACCTGGCGTTCACCGGCGTGGACCTGGACGCCGAGCGCCTGGTCACCCTGCTCGACTCCTGCCTCATCACCGACGAGGAGACCGGGCGCCCCCTGGCCGAGGACCCCTTCGCCGACGCCCTCTGAACCCGAGCGCCACCGGATCGACGCACCCCCGGCGTCGACGGTGGTCCCCGGCCGGCCCGCGCACGACCGGGTCGGCCCGCGGGCCCCGGAACTCCCCTCGCCTCCTCCGGGGCCCGCGCGCTCACACCTCCTTGGGTGCGGCGGTGCTGTCGCGTTCCACCAGTCGGGTGGCCAGTTCCACGCGGGTGGTCTCGGGAACGTCCCCGCCGACCAGGTCGACGAGCATGCGGGTGGCCATCTGCGCCATGTCCCGCAGCGGCTGTCGGACCGTGGTCAGCGTGGGGATCGCCCAGCGCGCCTCCGGCAGGTCGTCGAACCCCACCACGGAGACGTCGTCGGGCACCCTCAGCCCGCGTTCGTGCAGGGCCTCGTAGGCGCCGCGCGCCATCTGGTCGGAGCCGGCGAAGATCGCCGTGGGCGGTTCGGGCAGAGCGAACAGGGCCTCGGTGAGTTCCTTGCCGCTGCCGGCCATGAAGTCGCCGTGTGTGACGTAACCGTCCGGCACGGGCAGGCCGGCGTCGCGCATGGCGCTGCGGTATCCGTCCACGCGCCCTCGGCTGCACATGACGTGCGCGGGGCCGGCGATCGTGGCGATGCGCCGGTGGCCCAGACCGATGAGGTGCTCGGTGGCGGTCAGCCCACCGTCCCAGTTGGCGGCCCCGACGGCCGGCACCCCGCGCGCGGGGTCCCCGATCGGGTCGACGATGACCACCGGGATGCCCAACGCGTCCAGTTGCGCCTGCTGCTGTGAGGACAGCTCCGACAGCACCAGGACCACGCCGTCGGAGCGCCGGGCCTGGATGTTGTCCAGCCACGTGCGCCCGGGTCTGATGCGCCTGCGGTCGTGCACCGCGGAGACGACGATGCCGAAACCGGCGTCGTGGGCGACCTCCTCCACTCCGGTCAGGATCTCCATGGCCCAGGGGCTTCCCAGGTCGAGGAAGACGAGGTCGATGAGTCCGACGGTGCGCCGGCCGCGGTGCCTGCGGGGCTGGTAGCGGTGCTGTTCGAGGAGCCGTTCCACCTGGCGTCGGGTCTCGGCCGCGACGTCGAGATGGCCGTTGATCACCTTGGAGACGGTGGACACGGAGACCCCCGCCTCTCCCGCGATCGCGGCCAGGGTGGGTCGTTGCTTCGCCATGCGCCTCCTCAACGTCGGGGGATCGAGGTCCCGTGGTCCGCTCAGCGGATTGTAGCCCGAAACTTTTCGACCTCCCGCACCGTGACCTCCTCGAAATCACTGCTCCCCTTGACGCCGTCTGGTGGACGACTTAGCGTCAAGCAACTCGAAAGATATCGGAAACATTTCGGAAGCTTTCGAGGACCCCCCAGACCGACCACAGAATGGTGTCCACGCCATGAGTCGCACCCCCCGGATCAGCGTGCTCGGCAGTACCGTCCTGACCCTCGCCCTGGTGGCCACCGGCTGCGGATCCTCCGGCCCCGGAACGGCCGGGGACACCCTCCAGATCTGGGCCCTGGAGGACGCCGCCGTCAACGAGATCGTCGAGCGCGGGATCGAGTCCTACAACACCGACGCCGCTGTCGAGGCCGAACTCGTCACCTTCGTCAACGACGCCTACAAGCAGCGTCTTCAGGTCGCCCTCGGCTCCCCCAACGCCCCCGACGTCTTCTTCAACTGGGGCGGCGGCAACCTCGCCGAGTACGTCGATCAGGGCCAGGTCCTCGACATCACCGCGGCCCTCGACGAGAACCCGGAGTTCCGGGACGCGTTCCTGCCCAGCGTCCTGGACGTGGCCAAGGTCGGGGACGGCTACTACGGGGTGCCGATGATCGGCATGCAACCGGTGGTGCTCTTCACCAACAACGCCGTGTTGGAGGCCTCGGGGCTGGAGGCCCCACAGACCTTCGACGACCTGCTCGACGCCGTCGAGGTCCTCCAGGAGGACGGGGTCACCCCGATCGTGCTCCCCGGCGCCCAGGGCTGGACGCAACTGATGTGGCTGTCCTACCTGGTGGAGCGGACCGGTGGCGACACGGTCTTCCAGGCCGTGGTCGACGGCGAGGAGGGTGCCTGGGAGCACCCGGCCATGATCGAGGCCATGGAGCTGTGCCGGGAACTCGTCGACCGGGGCGCGTTCGGCACCAACTTCGCCTCCGTCGACTACGACGGCGGCGGCGCCTCGGCCCTGCTCGCCAACGGGGACGCGGCGATGTTCCTCATGGGCAGTTGGGACCTGGCGCAGCAGCAGGAGAACGCGCCCGAGTTCGCCACCGGCGGCGACCTCGGTTACGTCCCCTTCCCCACCGTGGAGGGCGGCGCGGGCGCGGAGGGCGCCGTCGTGGGCAACCCCAGCAACTACTTCTCCGTCAACGACGACGGTCGCGACCCCGACACCGCCGTCGACTTCCTCGTCGAGACGCTCACCTCCGACGCCTACGTCACCCACCTGATCGAGGCCGGACAGGTCCCGGCGGTCGAGGGGATCGAGGACCAGCTCGCCGACAGCGAGTACGCGGACTTCGCGGTCTTCACCCACGGCATGGTCTCCGAGGCACCGAGCTTCACCCAGTCCTGGGACCAGGCGCTGCCCCCGGCCGCGGCCGAGTCCCTGCTGACCAACCTGCAACTCCTGTTCCTGGGCGACATCACCCCGGAGGAGTTCGCCGCGGACATGGAGTCGCACCTGTGAGGTCGTCGTCCGCGACGGAGCGCCCCGGGTTCGTCTGGGTCGCTCCCGCCCTGCTGTTCTTCGGACTGTTCGGTCTGGGGCCGGTCGTCATCGTCCTGTACCTCAGCCTGACCTCGTGGAGCGGACTCGGCGCACCGGAGTGGACGGGCCTGGACAACTGGGCCCGGCTGGTCGGTGACGACCAGGTGCGCTCCAGCCTGGGCATCACGCTGTTCCTCACCGCCCTGTGCTGGGCCACCCAGACCCCGATGGCGCTGGCCTTCGGCGCCTGGGCCGCCGGCCCCCAGAGGTCGCGCGCCGTGGTCAGCTCGATCTTCTTCCTGCCGCTCCTGCTGTCCACGGCGGCGATCGCGCTGATCTGGAAGGCCGTCCTGGACCCCCACTTCGGGATGCCCGCCCGGGTCGGACCGATGGTGGGGTTCGACGGCGACGTCCTCGGCGACTCGACCCTGGCGTTGTACGCGATCGCGTTCATCGTGCTGTGGCAGTTCCTGCCCTTCCACATGCTGCTCTACCAGGCGGCGGCCCGACAGGTCCCCGCGTCGCTCTACGAGGCGGCCGAACTCGACGGGGCCTCGCCCTTCCAACGGTTCCTGCGCATCACCGTCCCGCAGTTGCGGCACACCATCATCGCGTCGTCGGTCCTGATGATCGTGGGCTCGATGACCTACTTCGAGACGGTCCTGCTGCTCACCAACGGCGGACCGGGCAACGCCACCCGGATCCTGCCGCTGTACATGTACGCCCGGGGCTTCGTGGCCTTCGAGATGGGGTACGCGAGCGCGATCGCGGTCCTGCTGGTGGTCCTGGGGACCGGGTTGTCGCTCCTGGTGGTGCGCGTGACCGGCTACACCCGCATGACCAGCCAGAGGGAGGGGGTCTGACATGGCCACCGACACACACGTCCCCGAACGCGACCGCTCCGGGAACGGGGCAGGGCGGCCCCCGGCCGGGCGGACGGGACGCGGACCCACCCTGCGGCCGCGTAGACGGCCCGGCCGCCGTCCCGCCTACGCGGCGGGGGTCGGCGCGGCCCTCTGGCTCGTGGTCGTCACGGTCCCCCTGTACTTCCTCGTCGTCACGAGTCTGCGCGGGTCCGGCGACTACATGTCGCAGGGGCCACTGGCGATCCCCGAGACGCTCACCCTCGACAACTACGTCAACGTCTTCCAGGTGGGGTTCCCGGGGTTCCTCGCCAACAGCCTCATCGTGGCGTTCGGGGCGATCACGCTGGTGTTGGCGGTGGGCGTCCCCGCGGCGTTCGGGATCGTGCGGAGCCGCAGCCGCGCCGTCGCCACCACCTTCTCCCTGTTCCTGTTGGGGTTGGCCGTTCCGGCCCAGGCGGTGATCATCCCCGTGTACCTGCTCATCACCAGGTTGCACCTGTACGACACCCTGATCGCGGTCATCCTGCCCACCGCGGCGTTCAGCCTGCCCATCTCCATCCTGGTGCTCACCAGCGCGCTGCGGGACGTGCCCGGCGAGCTCTACGAGGCGATGGCCCTGGACGGCGCCACCACCTGGCAGGTGTTCTGTCGGCTGGTGCTGCCGCTGTCGCGGCCCGGCGTGGTGACGGTGACGATCTTCGTCGGCCTCAACGCCTGGAACAACTTCATCTTCCCGCTGGTGTTGACGCAGTCGGAGTCCACACGGGTCCTGCCCCTGGGCCTGTGGGCGTTCCAGACCCAGTACGGGACCGACGTTCCGGGTCTGATGGCGGCGGTGCTGCTGTCCTCGCTGCCGATCTTCGCCCTGTACCTGTTCGGGCGCAGGCACCTCCTCGGCGGGCTGGCCGCCGGTTTCGGCAAGTAGCGACGGGGTGGTGCCGTGCGAGGGGTGGGCGGTGGTGGGGTCCGGGGAGTGGACGGTGTCTCCGGACACCGTCCACTCCCCATCCTCGGAACCTTTACGGCGTAGATCACCGATGTCGTACGGGCCTCGTTCGGGGTGGTCCGGGCGCACACCTCTCCGCGCTACACGGTGTCGGAGGCGTCGGCCTCCCTCCGCACGGCCCGGGCGAGCGCGTCGGACTGCGCGGGGTTGAGGCGCAGACGCCGGAGTTCGTCGAGCAACCGCGTGAGCCGCCCCGACGGCAGGCGCACGTCCGAGAGCTCGATCGCCGCCAGATGGGGGCGCAGGTCGTCGGCGACGGCTCGGCGTTCCTCGTCGGTCGCCTCCGCGGCGAGTTCGGCGAGACCGTTGATCGCGGCGAAGAACGCGGGCACGTCGTCCAGAGCACGGATCGCCGTGAGACCCTCCTCCACCATCCGGGAGTCCCCGCCGGACAGGTGCAGGATGAGCGTGGCGACGTCGTTGTCGAGCCTGACGGCCTCGGCGGAGAGGCCGGAGAGACCGTGCACGGCGGCGAGGGCGCCGGTCGCCCCCTCGGCCGCCTCGGGGTCCCGCCGCTCGGCGCGGAGTGAGCGCACGAGGTCGCGTTGGGTCCGCAGGCGGGAGATGCGCGCGTCGATGTCCGCTTCGACCCGGTCCAGAACCGCCGTGCTCGCCGTGGACGATTCCTCGTCGAGCACCTCCGGGACGTCGGAGAGACCCACGCCCACCTCGACCAGATGCCGGACACGCAGGAGCCGCACCAGGTCGTCCGCGGTGTACCGCCGGTACCCGTTGACCGATCGCGGGGGTTCGGGCAACAGGCCGATCTGGTGGTAGTGCCGCACCGTCCGCACGGTCACCCCGGCCAGCTCGGCCAGCTCGCGTGATCGCATGGTCCCCACTTTCGCTTCGCCTTGACTCCGACGCTACGTCATGGTTTCGAATGCCGGACAGACGCCCGCCACGACAGGCCGGCGCGGGAAGGGACTCGGAACCACACCATGAACGACGGCTCACGCCCCGGCGCGTCCTATGTCCAGGCGCTGCGGGGCACCCCTCAGGTCCGGCGGACCCTGCTCGCCTTCCTCGGCGGGCTCGGGGTGCTTCTCCTCGTGCTCTTCGTCGCGGTCGTGCCGGTCGGGACGGCCTTGGACCGCCTCCTCGGCGTGGAATCCTTCGACCCGGCCGCCCCCGGATTCAGCGTCGGGTTCTGGCTCGCGGGGAACCTGATGCTCGCGGCCCTGATCCCCGTGTCCGGCCTGTTGCAGTGGGCGATCTACCGGGAGCGCCCCGGGTGGATGTCCTCGGTCGCCGGGAGGTTCCGCTGGAAGGTGGTGGCCCGCGCCGCCGTGATCGTGCTTCCGCTCTGGTCGGTCTACATGGTGGTGCTGCATCTGGTCATGCCGTTCGGCGCCGTGCGACTGACGGCGGCCACCCTGCTGCTCGTGGTCGCCGCGATCATCACCGTTCCCCTGCAGTCCGCCGGTGAGGAGTACCTGTTCCGGGGGCTGTTGTTCCGGGCCGTCGGTGCCCGCTTCCGCCGCCCGGGGGTCGCACTGACGGTCGCGACCGTCGTCACCGCGCTGTCGTTCGGCGTGATCCACGGGTCCCTCGACGGCTGGACACTCGCGTACTACGTGCTGGCGGGTGTGTGCTTCGCGCTGTTGACGCAGCGCACCGGCGGGCTGGAGGTCGCCGTGTTGATCCACGCCGTCAACAACACGCTGCTGCTCGTCCCGATGATCCTCGCCGACCGGCTCGACGACCTGTCGGTGGCGTCGGGACCGGTGCTCGCGCTCCCGATGTTCGTCATGACTCTGGCCACCGTCGCCCTCTGGAAGTCGACACCCCGCCTGGTCAGTACCTCCTGAGCCCGTGCGGGGACGTCGCCCCGGCCCGGCCACGCCATCCCCGCGTGCGCGGGGAGCGGGCTTTTCGACCTGGGCCCTCCGCCGAGGGAAGGTCCTGCATCCGCACGTTGTGGCGGCTCGGAGGCCGGGCACGAACACGTCACCGCCACCCGATGGTCCACCCGGCACCCCAACGCCACGGCCGTGGGGATCAGGCCGACCAGGCCCGCGGACATCCGGGCCGCTTCGGGGCGACGCGGTTTTCGACTCCCCTCCCTGTGCTCAGGGGGCGCGTGGGAGTAGTGTTCTCGCCATCCCGGACGAACCACCGCGTACCCGGAGGGCAACGTGACCACCTCACCGATCCTCGCCCAGCTCATCGGGGGTCTGGCCACCGGCGACGTCGAGATCGTCGATCTCACCACACGGCTCGGCCCCCACACACCGACCCTGCGCCTGCCCGAGCCGTTCGTCGACCTGATCGACTTCCGGCTCGAACAGGTCAGCTCCTACGACGCCCCCGGCCCGTACTGGCGTCACCACAACATCCACACCGGTGAGCACGTGGGCACCCACCTGGACGCGCCCATCCACTGGGTGACCGGCCAGAGCGGCCTCGACGTCTCGCAGATCCCGCCGAGCCGGTTGGTGGGCCCGGCCGCCGTCATCGACGTGAGCGCCGAGGCCGCCGAGGACCCCGACTTCCTCCTGGAGATCGACCACATCCGCGCCTGGGAGGCCGAGCACGGACCTTTGCCCAACGGCTGCTGGCTCCTGCTGCGCACCGGCTGGGACCAGTACGGACACGATCAGGAGCTGTTCCTCAACACCGACGAGAACGGCTCCCACACCCCGGGGATCTCCGCCGACTGCGCACGCCGGCTGGCCGAGGACAGCCCCATCTCCGGTCTGGGCGTGGAGACCGTGGGCATCGACGCCGGCAACGCCCTCCACCTGGACCCGCCGTTCCCGGTCCACCACCACCTGCTGGGCAACGATCGGTACGGGGTGACGTCGCTGCGCAACCTGGCCCACCTGCCGCCCACCGGCGCGGTCGTGGTGGTCAGCCCACTGCCCATCATCGGCGGCACCGGTAGCCCCGCCCGTGTGATCGCCTTCGTGGATCGCCGCACCCCTTGAGGAACCCCATGACCGCATCGGTCTCGCCCGCTCCCCCGACCATCGCCGACCTGGTCGGGCGTACGCTCGCCCAACTCGGCGCGGGACACGTCTTCGGGGTGGTGGGCAGCGGAAACTTCCACGTCACGAACGCGCTGCGCCGACACGGTGTGCCGTTCACCGCCGCCCGGCACGAGGGCGGAGCCGCGGTGATGGCGGACGCCTACGCGCGGATGGCCGACCGGCTCGGTGTACTCACCCTCCACCAGGGGTGTGGGCTCACCAACGCGCTGACGGGGATCACCGAGGCCGCCAAGAGTCGCACGCCGTTGCTGATCCTGGCCGCCGACACCGCACCGGCGGCGGTCCTGTCCAACTTCGCGGTGGACCAGGACGCCTTGGCCCGCGCCGTCGGTGCGGTGGCCGAACGCGTGCACTCGGCGGACTCGGCCGTCGCCGACACGGTGCGGGCCTTCCGCACGGCCGTGCACGAGCGCCGCACGGTGGTGCTCAACCTGCCCTTGGACGTGCAGGCGCAGCCGATTCCGGAGGGCACCCCGGAGACCGTGCCCGCCCCACCGTCACCGGTCTCGGTGCGACCGGCGGCGGAGTCGGTGGCCTCGATGGTCGCGCTGCTGCGCTCCGCCGAACGTCCGGTGTTCGTGGCCGGTCGGGGCGCCCGGGCGGCCGGACCGCAGATCGCCGCCCTGGCGGCGCACACGGGCGCGCTCCTGGCGACGTCGGCGGTGGCGTCGGGGCTGTTCGAGGGCGAGGAGTTCGTGCTCGGGATCTCCGGCGGGTTCGCCTCTCCGATGGCGGCCGAGCTCATCGCCGGGGCCGACCTGGTGGTGGGCTGGGGATGCGCGTTGAACATGTGGACGATGCGGCACGGCAGGCTCATCGCGCCGGGCACCCGGGTGGTCCAGGTGGACGTGGAGTCCTCCGCCCTGGGCGCGCACCGGGCCATCGACCTCGGGGTCCTCGGAGACGCCGCCGCGACCGCGCGGGACGCACTGACCGTGCTGCGCGACACCCGGTCCGAGCGGGCCACGAAGCTGCGCACCCCGGACGTGGCGAAGCGCATCGCCGGTGAGGCCCGGTGGAAGGACGTGCCGTTCGAGGACCGGTCCACCGACGACCGCATCGATCCGCGGTCGCTGACCCTCGAACTCGACCGCATTCTTCCCCGAGAGCGGGTGGTAGCGGTCGATTCGGGCAACTTCATGGGCTACCCCTCCGCCTACCTGTCGGTACCGGACGCGTTCGGGTTCTGTTTCACCCAGGCCTTCCAGTCGATCGGGCTCGGGTTGGGCACCGCGATCGGCGCCGCCCTGGCCCGACCGGACCGGCTGCCGGTGTTGGGCACGGGCGACGGCGGCCTTCTGATGTCGATCACGGAACTGGAGACCGCGGTCCGGCTGGGGATTCCACTGTTGGTGGTCGTCTACAACGACGCCGCCTACGGGGCGGAGGTGCACCACTTCGCCCCCGACGGTCCGGATGCGGACGGAGCGCCGGACCTGGGCACGGTGGTCTTTCCCGACACCGACTTCGCCGCCCTGGCCCGCGGCTACGGGGCGGCCGGGGTGACGGTGCGGCGGGCGCGGGACCTGGCGGCGGTGTCCGCGTGGTCGGAGAGCGACCCCACCACCCCCTTGGTCGTGGACGCCAAGGTGGCCTCCGACGGGGGCGCGTGGTGGTTGATGGAGGCGTTCGGGCACTGAGGGGACCCCGACCGGGGAGCGCGGCTCGCCGCGCTCCCCGGCCCGGGCTCAGCCCCCCAGCGCCAGGCGCAGCCCCAGAGCGAGCATGACGACCGCGATGATGCCGTCCAGTACCCGCCAGGCCCCCGGTCGCGCGAAGAGGGGACGCAGCAGCCGCGCACCGAAGCCCAGGGCGAAGAACCACACGAAACTGGCGGTGAGCGCGCCACCGGACCACCACCAGCGGGCGTCACCGACCTGTTGGTTGGCGAGCGAACCGAGGAAGAGCACCGTGTCCAGGTAGACGTGCGGGTTGAGCCAGGTCAGGGCGAGCGCGGTGAGGATGGCGGCGCGCAGGGACGCGCGCCCGCGGGTGCCCGCGCCGGAGGTGGCCGCGGGCACACGGGTCGCGGTGGTCCCGCCCGGCCCGGTGGGCGTCCCGGGCGGCGTGGGCCTGCGGGTGGGGGTGGCATCGGCGCCGCGCGGACCGTGCTCCTCCCGTTCCGGATCCCGTCGGAGCTCCCTCTCGGCCGGGACCAGCGCCTCACCACGGCCCGGCTTGAGCGCACGGTAGGCGGCGAGCAGCCCGTACACGAGCAGGAAGCCGGCACCGAGGAACCGGATCAGCACGAGGGCGGCGGGCATGGCCTGCACGAGGCCACCGATGCCCACCACACCGGCGGCGATGAGGGCGGCGTCGGAGAAGGCGCACACCAGGACGACCGCGAGGACCGTGCGGGGGTTGCCGTCGATACCCAGACGCAGGAGGTAGGCGTTCTGCGCGCCGATGGCGATGATGAGGGCGAGCCCGGTGCCCAGGCCGAGGAGTGCGGGAAGAAGCGTGGCGTTCACGTCGACCAGCCTCACCCGACCGTCGCCTGTAGTAAAGCTAAACTTTCTTAGAACCCTTAAGAGAGGCTTAGGATGCCGTTCCAGTTCGACCACCTGAGCACACTGACCACCCTGGTCGACGAGGGCACGTTCGAGGCGGCGGCACGGCGGTTGCACGTGACCGCGTCGGCGGTCTCCCAACGGATCCGGGCGATGGAGCAGAACGCCGGCAAGGTGCTCGTGCAGAGGACCAACCCGGTCGTGCCGACCGAGGCGGGCGACGCGGTGCTGCGCTACGCCCGGCAGGTGTTGTTGCTGGACCAGGACGTGCTGTCGGAACTGCGCCGGGGAGGGGAGGAACGGCGCGACCACGTGCCGCTCGCGGTGAACGCCGACAGCCTGTCCACCTGGTTCCTGGAGGCGCTGGCCGAACTGCCCGAGGACCTGGGCGCGGTCTTCGAGATCCATCGCGAGGACGAGGAGCACACCACCGGACTGTTGCGTTCGGGGGCGGTGATGGCCGCGGTGACGTCCACACCCGAGGCGGTGCAGGGGTGTGCGGTGGAGGGGCTGGGGGTGATGCGGTACCACGCGGTGTGCAGCCCGACGTTCGCCGCACGTCACGGACTGAGCGGCCTCGACGGGCTCCACGAGGCACCGGTCGTGAACTTCGACCGCAAGGACGAACTCCAGGATCGGTTCCTCCGGAACCTGACCGGCGCGGGGTCGACCGGTCCGCGTCACCACATCCCGGCGTCGGAGGACTTCGCCCGCGCGGTGTCGTTGGGTTTCGGATGGGGTGCGGTGCCCGAACGACAGTGCGCGGAGCACCTGGAGAGCGGCCGGCTGGTGGCGCTGGCACCGGAGCACCCCGTGGAGGTGCGGTTGTACTGGCAGCGCTGGAACCTGCGATCGCCGCTGTTGGACGAGGTCACCGCGTGCGTGCGCGCGGGGGCCGCGGCCCGTCTGCACGCGATGTGATCGGTGCGCGCCGGTCGGCTCCGGGGATCGGTGTGGGGGCGGGTCCGGATGGACCCGTGCGGTGGTGGCGGACCCCGCGTTCCCTCGGGCGGCGGGCCCCGCACCGGACCACGGCGCGCGGACGGGGGTGGGG
>NZ_QOCZ01000061.1 GCF_018207095.1 Nocardiopsis sp. MG754419
GGTGGGGTTCCCCCGTGCCGCCCCCGCCACGGTGACCTGCGAACACCATCGTCCCCACTAGGGCGGGCCGGCCCGTGATGGTGGCCCCGGGGTGTTGTTAGATGGGCCTCACGGCAACACACAGCCACGCGATCGGAAGGCGGGCCAATGACGGAGAGCAGCGTGCCCCGTGTGCTCTGGCAACCCGACGAGCGGCGGATCGACTCCGCCAACATCGTCGCGTTCGCACGATGGGCCGCACAGGAGAAGGGGGTCGACGCCTTCGGTGGCGGCGGTTCCACCGCGGCGCGGGACTTCGACTACGACGCCCTGTGGCGCTGGTCGGTCACCGACGTCGACGGTTTCTGGGCCTCCATCTGGGACTACTTCGGCGTGCGGGCCCACACCCCCTACGAGTCGGTCCTGGTCGACCGCTCCATGCCCGGGGCACAGTGGTTCCCGGGCGCCACGCTCAACTACGCGGAGCACATCTTCGAGGGGCGTGACGACGACGCCGTCGCCATCAGACACGCCTCCGAGCTGCACGAGCTCGGTGAGTGGACCTGGGGCGAGTTGCGCGAGCGCACCGCCGCCATCGCCGCGGGCCTGCGCGAACTGGGGGTGGGTCAGGGTGATCGGGTCGTCGCCTACCTCCCCAACCTGCCCGAGACCGCCGCCGCGTTCTACGCCGTGGCCTCCCTCGGCGCCGTGTGGTCCTCCTGTTCGCCCGACTTCGGCGTGCGCAGCGTCATCGACCGGTTCGCCCAGATCGAACCGAAGGTCCTGCTGGCCGTGGACGGCTACCGGTACGGCGGCAAGGACTTCGACCGCCGTCCCGTGGTGGAGGAGCTGCGCGGCGCCCTGCCCACGGTGGAGCACACGGTCCTCCTCGACCACCTCACCCCCGGCGCCGAGCTGGAGGGCACCCTGCCCTGGGCCGACCTGACGGCCTCCGGAGCGAGCGCCGAGCCGACCTTCACCCCCGTGCCCTTCGACCATCCCCTGTGGGTGCTCTACTCCTCGGGTACCACCGGCCTGCCCAAGGCGATCGTCCAGGGGCACGGCGGCATCCTCCTGGAGCAGCTGAAGAACCTGAACCTGCACCTGGACGCGCAGGAGCACGACCGGGTCTTCTGGTTCACCACCACCGGCTGGATGATGTGGAACTTCCTGGTCAGCGTGCTGCTGACCAAGGCCTCCATCGTCCTGTACGACGGCAGCCCCGCGGCCCCCGACCTCGGAGCGCTCTGGGACGTGGCGGCGGAGGCCGGGGTCACCGTCTTCGGCACGAGCGCCGGGTACCTCTCCTCCTGCATGAAGGAGGGGGTCCACCCGCGTCGAGGACGCGACCTGTCGGCCCTCAAGGCGATCGGCTCCACGGGCTCCCCGCTCAGCCCCGAGGCCTTCTCCTGGGTGTACGACGAGTTCGGCGCCGACCTGTGGTTGTTCTCCACCAGCGGTGGCACCGACATCTGCAGCTGCCTGGTCGGCGGCACCCCCACCCTCCCGGTGTACGAGGGCGAGATCCAGTCCCGAGGGCTGGGCATGGCGGTGGCCTCCTGGGACCCCGAGGGCAAGGAGCTCATCGGAGAGGTGGGCGAGCTCGTGGTCACCGAACCGGCACCGTCCATGCCGGTGTTCCTGTGGGGCGACCCCGACGGTGCACGCCTGCGGGACAGCTACTTCGCCGTGTACCCGGGGATCTGGCGACACGGCGACTGGATCGAGATCACCGACCGCGGCACCGCGATCATCTACGGCCGTTCCGACTCCACCATCAACCGCGGTGGCGTGCGGATGGGCACCAGCGAGATCTACCGGGCCGTCCTGGCGTTGGACGACGTCGTGGACGCCCTGGTGGTGGACGTGCCACAGGAGGAGGGGACCTCCCGGATCGAGCTGTTCGTGGTGCTGCGCGAGGGCGCCGACCTGGAGGGCGACGTGCCCCGGGAGATCGCCCGTCGCATCCGCACCGACTGCTCGCCCCGCCACGTCCCGGACCGGGTCCGGGCCATCGCGGCGGTGCCCCGCACCCTGTCCGGCAAGGTGCTGGAGGTTCCGGTGAAGCGCATCCTCATGGGCGAGCGCCCCGAGAAGGTGGCCAGCCGCGACTCGCTGGCCAACCCCGAGGCGCTGGACCACTTCAGCGAGCTGATCGGTCGGGACTGACCGCGCGCACGGCCGACGCCGGCCCGGGGCACGGGTACATCCCCCGGGCCGCGTCCCGCGTGCGCGTGATCGCCTCGTTGCGCCCCACGGTGTTCGCCCCCGAGGTCGGTCCGGTGGGGCGCACGCCTCCACCCGGCCCGGCCGCGCACGGGGGTGTTCGGGGAGGTGCGCACGGGCGCGGAGGACGCCGGCGGGGCCCGTCGGTTGCCCTCGGACGCGCGGTTCGGGCCGGCCGGGTGCGGACGTCAGGACGGCGTCAGGACGGAGGCGCGGCGTTGGAGACCCCGTCGGAAGCGGCATAGCCTGACGAACGTGGCACAGAACCAGTCAGACGACACCGGCACGCGTCCCGACGAACGGCCTCCCGCGAGGCTCCGTGTCGACGGTATCGACGCGGCCCGGGCGCTCGCGGTCTTCGGTATGTTCGCGGTCCACCTCGGGGTGGTCTCCTACGGGCTGTTGCCCGAGGAACAGGGATGGGAGCTGCACGGACTGGTCCGTGGGAACTCGTCGGCGCTCTTCGCCTTCCTGGCCGGCCTGTCCCTGGCCCTGATGACCGGTCGGGGCACTCCGGTCGAGGGAGAGCCCCTGCGCCGGGTCGTGGTCAAGATCGTGACCCGATCCGTGCTCATCGGGGTGCTGGGCGTGCTTCTGGACGCGTTCGCGGTCCCGGTGGCCATCATCCTCACCTACTACGCCGGGTTCTTCGTCCTGGCGTTGCCGCTGATCCGTGCGCGGGCCGCCCTGCTGTGGACCGCGGCCGTCACCCTGGCGGTGTGCGGGCCCGTGGTGTCGTTCCTGTTGCGCCAGGACCTGTTCCCGGCGCAACCGCGCACGGGCGCCGTCACGTCCTTCACGGAGTTCTTCCTCACCGGCTACTACCCGGCCATCACCTTCATGGTGTTCGTGTTCGCCGGGATGGCGGTGGGGCGCACCGACCTGACCGCCACGGCCGTGCGGGTGCGCATGGCGGTCGGCGGCGCGATCGTCGCCGCCATCGGATACCTGGGGCCCTGGCTGCTGCTCCACCCGATGGGCGGGCTGGACCGGCTGACCGAGGCCCACAGCACCTTCCTCAACGGCGCCCCGCTGAGCTCGGTGGACCCCGTGACCGCCGAGGAACTGCGGTGGAACACCATCGACGCCATGCACAGCGTCAGTGGACAGGTGCCCACCGACAGCTGGTGGTGGCTGGCCGTGGGCGCCCCGCACACCGGGACCACCTTCGAGATCTGTGAGGCGGTCGGCCAGGCGCTGGTGGTACTCGTACTGTGCATGCTGCTCGCCGAACGGCTGCCACGCCTGATGTACCCGCTGACCTCGGTGGGGCGGATGCCGTTGACCGTCTACACCGGGCACATCCTCGTCCTGGCGGTCCTCGTCGCGTTCCACCCCGAGAACGCCGCCGGCGGCCCCTTCCAACTGGAGTGGTTCATCCTCGGCGCGTTGGTCTTCGCGAGCCTGTGGCGCTTCGTGCTCGGACGCGGGCCGCTCGAACGGGGTCTGGGCAAGGTGGCCGACAGCGCCGTCGTCCTCACCGAGGAGGTCGGTGGTCCCCGGAACCGCCGTTCCTGAGCGCCGCCGGAGCCTCGTGCGGGACGGTCTCGGGCGCGCCCGCCGTGGTCACCGGTCCTCGGGCCGCCGGATGTGCGCCGAGGTGCGGTCGCGGTGCGCGAGCGAGTCGGTCGTGGTCCGGGTGTTCTGCCGGATGAGCCGTCGTGCGTCGTCGGCCGCCGAACGCGCCACCTCCGGCCGGGCCACCGGTCGCTGTGACAGTTCGGCGTCCTCCGGCAGTCCGATGTCCATGGGCAGGCCCGCCTTGCCGATCACCCGCAGCTGGGCCGCCTCCTGGGAGTGGGAGGGGCGGATGTCGCCGTCCGGGGTCTTCCAGGCGGACAGGCGGTGGACGAACCAGGCGCCGCCCCGGAACTCCTCACCCTGGTCCCAGACCGTCCCGTCGGGCCGCTCGGCCAGGGCGTGACGGAGGTCGGCCAGGGTCCATCCGGCGGAGAAGAAGCGGGCGGACTCGGCCTTGAGGAAGGCGAATTCCACCCCGCGCAGGGAGGTGTCCTCCCGCCGCAACAGCTCGCAGGCCTCGTGCACGGCGTGCGGGGTGTGCCGGGTGCGCTGCTGGGGATCGGCGGCGGCTTTGTGCAGGAGCGCGTCGTCGATGGTCACGATCACCTCACCCCGCCGGTTGTCCCAGATGCTCACGTCGTCGCGCGCCCATCCCTGGGACTCGGCGAGGGCGGTCGCCATCCTGCGCAGGTCGACCCGGGCGTCGTCGCTGCTGATACGGAATTCGGCCATGCGACCAGCCTAGAGCCTGCGCGCGGGAACCCGGGGTGTCCCTCCGCTCGGGCACGGGCGGATCCTACGCCCTCGCGCCCGGGGCCCCAAGACCCTCGCCGGGAAGGCGGCCCGGCGGTCGCGCGTTCGCACGGGCCGCCGCCCGGTCAGGCCCTGAACGACACCGTCCGGACCCCGTGCGGCCGACCACGGGGTGCGGTCGGGCGTCGTCCGGCCGTGTCGTGCGCGACCCGGGGAGAACACCGTGGTGGCGGCGTGCGGAACGAGCCCTCCCGCCGGCGGCACCGCCGGTGCGTGCTCCGCTCGGGCGGGGCGTCGATCGGGCGAGGCCGGCGTGGGCCGGAGGCGCGCTGCGGTCTAGACCGCGATGCGTCGAGGCTCCATGGAACGCACTCCCGAAACCGCCGTTTTAGGGTGATTCGGCAGGTGATTAGGAGGAATCGACGAGGACATCGGGTCGTGCTTCTTGGAGGCTTCTCCAACCTTGATGGCGTGATCGCGCGGGGCAGGGTCACCGGGGCGACCCGGGGTTAGGGTGACCTCCTGACACCCGGACCGGGACGCGGCATCCCCGCTGTCCGCCCGGGAACCACCGTCCCCGCCTCCGGTGGCGGACGGTCACAGTGAACCGACGAAGCTGTAGGTGCCCGTGTCACACACCGCGACCGCGCCCGAGGCGACCACCGAACACGCGCTCCGGGCCTTCCTCCACGGCCTGCCCGGTGTCGACGAGGTCGGCGCCCGGGCCCGCGCCCAGGACCTGTCCACCCGGTCCATCAAGACCACCGCCAAGGCGGCCGCCATCGACCTGGCGATCTCCATGGTCGACCTCACCACGCTGGAGGGGGCCGACACCCCCGGCAAGGTCCGGTCCCTGTGCGCCAAGGCCGCGCTTCCCGACCCGGCCGACCGCAGCGTGCCCAAGGTGGGCGCCGTGTGCGTGTACCCGGACATGGTCGCCACCGCCGTGGAGGCGCTGCGCGGTACGGGCGTCGGCGTGGCCTCGGTGGCCACCGCCTTCCCCGCCGGGCGCGCGCCCCTGGAGGTCAAGCTCGCCGACACCCGACGGGCCGTGGCCGACGGGGCCGGCGAGATCGACATGGTCATCGACCGGGGCGCCTTCCTGTCCGGCGACCTCCTGAAGGTCCACGAGGAGATCGTCGCGGTCAAGGAGGCCTGTGGCGCCGCGCACCTGAAGGTCATCCTGGAGACCGGTGAGCTGGTCACCTACGACAACGTGCGCCGCGCCTCGCACCTGGCCATGCGCGCCGGCGGCGACTTCATCAAGACCTCCACCGGCAAGGTGTCGCCGGCGGCCACGCTCCCCGTCACGCTCGTCATGCTGGAGGCGGTGCGCGACCACCACGCCACCACCGGCCGTCGGGTCGGGGTCAAGCCCGCCGGCGGCATCCGGACCACCAAGGACGCCCTGCGCAACCTGGTGCTGGTCAACGAGATCGCCGGCCCGGAGTGGCTCACACCGGACCTGTTCCGGATCGGCGCCTCCAGCCTGCTCAACGACCTGCTCATGCAGCGCACCAGGTTGTCCACCGGCACCTACCCGGGCCCCGACTACTACACGCAGGACTAGCCGTGATCTTCGAGTACGCGCCCGCACCGGAGTCCCGCTCCGTCGTCAGCCTGCGCGAGACCTACGACCTGTTCGTCGACGGTGAGTTCACTCCGGCGTCGAGCGGTGAGTACCTCACCAGCCTCAACCCGGCCGACGAGGAGAAACTCGCCCAGGTGGCGGTCGCCGGAGAGGCCGACGTCGACCGCGCCGTGGCCGCCGCGCGCCGCGCCCAGGAGACCGTGTGGGGCCGCATGAGCGGCGCCGAGCGCGGGAAGTACCTGTTCCGCATCGCCCGCATCATCCAGGAGCGCTCGCGCGAACTCGCCGTCCTGGAGACCCTGGACAACGGCAAACCCATCAAGGAGACCCGCGACGTCGACCTGCCGTTGGTCGCCGCGCACTTCTTCTACTACGCGGGCTGGGCCGACAAGCTCGCCCACGCCGGGTTCGGCCCGGATCCGCGACCGCTGGGCGTGGCCGCACAGGTCATCCCCTGGAACTTCCCGCTGCTCATGCTGGCCTGGAAGATCGCCCCGGCCCTGGCGACCGGCAACACCGTCGTGCTCAAACCGGCCGAGACCACACCGCTCACCGCGCTGGTCTTCGCCGAGATCTGCCAGGAGGCGGACCTGCCCCCGGGCGTGGTCAACATCCTCACCGGTGCCGGAGAGACCGGCCGCGCGCTGGTCGAGCACCCCGGCACCGACAAGGTCGCCTTCACCGGTTCGACCGAGGTCGGCCGACGGATCGCCCGAGCCGTGGCCGGCACCGACAAGCGGCTCACCCTGGAACTGGGCGGCAAGGGCGCCAACATCGTCTACGACGACGCCGCGATCGACCAGGCCGTGGAGGGCGTGGTCACCGGGATCTTCTTCAACCAGGGCCACGTGTGCTGCGCCGGATCGCGGCTGCTGGTCCAGGAGTCCATCGCCGCGGAGTTCCTGCCCCGGCTCCGGGCACGGATCGAGAAGCTGCGGCTGGGCGACCCGCTGGACAAGAACACCGACATCGGCGCCATCAACTCCGCGGCCCAGCTGGAGCGCGTCCGCGCGCTCACCGACACCGCCGACGAAGAGGGTGTGGAGCGCTGGTCTCCCGCCTGCGACCTGCCCGAGCGCGGCTACTGGTTCGCGCCCACCGTGCTCACCGGCGTCGGACAGTCCCACCGGGTGGCCCGCGAGGAGATCTTCGGTCCCGTGCTGTCGGTGCTGACCTTCCGCACCCCCGAGGAGGCGGTCGCCAAGGCGAACAACACCGCCTACGGCCTCTCCGCCGGGGTCTGGACCGAGAAGGGCTCGCGCATGCTCTGGACCGCGGAGCGGCTGCGCGCGGGTGTCATCTGGTCCAACACGTTCAACAAGTTCGACCCGACCAGTCCCTTCGGCGGCTACAAGGAGTCGGGATACGGCCGCGAGGGCGGGCGACACGGTTTGGAGGCCTACCTTGGCTGAGCGGCGCGAGAGCAAGAAGAAGGGCGCGGCCAAGGGCCCGGCCCGGGACGGTGCGACGACCGAGGCCCGGTCGGCGGCTCCCACAGCCCCGGCCCGACTGGCGGTGAAGAAGACCTACAAGCTCTACCTGGGCGGGGCCTTCCCCCGTTCGGAGTCGGGCAGGAGCTACCCCGTGACCTCAGCGGACGGCACCCACCTGGCCAACGCCTCCCTGGCCTCCCGCAAGGACGCCCGTGACTCCGTCGCCCTGGCCCGCAAGGCCTTCGGCGGATGGTCGGGGCGGACCGCCTACAACCGTGGCCAGATCCTCTACCGGGTCGCCGAGGTCATGGAGGGCCGGCACGGGCAGTTCGCCGACCAGCTGGTCGCGGCCCGTGGTCTGACCCGTGCCGAGGCCGACCGGATCGTCTCGGCCGCCGTGGACCGCTGGGTCTACTACGCCGGGTGGACGGACAAGTTCGCGCAGGTCATCGGGGGTTCCAACCCCGTGTCCGGTCCGTACTACAACCACTCGGCGCCCGAACCCACCGGTGTGGTCGTGGTGTTCGCCCCGCAGACCGCTCCGCTGCTGGGGCTGACCTCGGTGCTGGCCCCCGTCATCGCCACGGGCAACACCGCCGTGGTCGTGGCCTCCGAGGCGGCGCCGCTGCCCGCGGTCGACCTGGCGGAGGTGCTCGCCACCTCCGACGTGCCCGGGGGCGTCGTCAACCTCCTCACCGGCGGGGTCGGGGAGCTCGGCCCGCACCTGGCCGCGCACGCCGACGTCAACGCCCTGGACCTGGCCGGCACCGGTGACCTCGCCACCGGGTTCGAGGAGACCGCCGCCACCACCCTCACCCGGGTGCTGCGTCCCGGTCCCGAGGCCGACGGCGGTGAGGACGCCTGGCTCGACACCGATCCCGGCACCACCCGCATGACGCCCTTCCTGGAGACCAAGACGGTCTGGCATCCGGTCGGAGTGTAAGACTGACGGACGGGCCCGCCTCGTGTCCGGGGCGGGCCCGGTCCGACAGCGAGTGGAGGATGAAGGTGCCGTCGAACACCCCCGAACAGGCCCAGCCCCCCGTGCCCGAACACCGCGATGTGCCCGGACTGCGTCTGGTCCGTCTGGATCGCAGGACCCCCGAGGTCGGCCTGCTCCGTGAGGTCGTGGTCCGCCAACGGGTCGCACCCGGACAGCGCAGGTTCATCGACGAGGCGGTGCACACCCTGCCCCGTGCCGACGACGACCCCGAGCGCTTCCCCTACGCGGTCGTTCTCACCGGAGGCGACCTCTCCGACCGTTCCGGCGCCCGGGACTCCTGTGCGGGGTTCGGCATCATCGACCGACGCGGCGTTCTGCGCGAGGTCGTGGACGCGCCCGAACGCGCCGTGCAGGTGCGGGCCTTCTACGTCGCCTCCGAGCACCAGGGGCGGGGGATCGGACGTGCCGCCTGCTCGGCCCCGCTCCTCGACCTGCTCGTCGCCCAGATCGCCCCTCGGACCGAACAGCTCGTCCTATGCCTCAACGACGGCAACGACGCCGGTGAGCGCACCTACCGCGCCGCCGGCTTCACGCCGACCGGGCGTCACCACGACGCCGGTGAGCGTGGCCTCCAACGCGTCTTCACCCGGCCGCTGACCACCGGCTCGCATCCCGTCCCACGACTCCCGGAGCCCCGTTGAGCCCGAACCGCCGGTCCCCCGACGTGCGCATGGTCCGCATGGACCGGGCCACGTCGGAGACCACCGCTCTGCGCGGGGCGCTGCTCGAACACGACCTGCCGCCCGACCAACTCCGTTTCACGGGGCTGCCGGCACAGACGCTGCCCGACGCCGACGGCGACCCGGATCGCACTGCCTACGCGATCGTCGTGGGGGCGGATCCGATCCACGGCGAGGAGGACGCGCGCGACCGCTGCGCCGGGTTCGGGGTCCTGGACACGTACCTCGGTGCGTCGTTGATCGACGCGCCGGAGCGCGCGGTACTCCTGCGCGCCTACTACGTCACGCCACAATGGCAGGGCCGAGGGGTCGGCCGGGCCTCGTGCTCCCCGCCCCTGCTGGACCACCTGGTCATGGACGTCGCACCGCACGCCGAGCGGATCGTGCTCTGCGTGAACCTGGCCAACGTCCCGGCCCAGCGCGTCTACACCGCCGCCGGCTTCGACCTCACCGGGACCACCGTCCCCGGGATGGCGGGGCCGCAGCACGTGATGGCACGTCCTCTGGACACCCGACCCCACCTCGAGCCGCGCAGACGGCACCGACGAACGGAGACCCCGCAGTGACTCGCACACCCCAGGCCGCCGCCGCGCAGGCCGCAACCGAGCTGCGCGAACGCACCGGTGTGGACGGCTACGACATCGCCCTGGTCATGGGATCAGGGTGGGCGCCCGCCGCCGACCTGCTCGGCAGTGCCGGGCACGAACTGCCCTCCTCGGACCTCACCGGCTTCCTGAAGCCCGCGGTGGACGGTCACAGCGGCACGATCCGTTCCATCACCGACGGCGACCGCGACATCCTCGCCTTCCTCGGCCGCACCCACCTGTACGAGGGGCACGGCACCGACGCCGTCGTGCACGGGGTGCGCACCGCCGTCGCCGCCGGCGCCGACATCGTGGTCCTCACCAACGCCGCGGGCGGTATCAACACCGACTACGCCGTCGGTTCCCCGGTGCTCATCTCCGACCACATCAACATGACCGCGCGCTCACCCCTGGCCGGCGCCACCTTCGTCGATCTCACCGACACCTACAACGCCGAACTGCGCGCCGTCGCCCGTGAGGTCGCCCCCGACCTGCCGGAGGGCGTCTACGCCGCCATGCCCGGGCCGCACTTCGAGACCCCCGCCGAGGTACGTATGCTTCGTGCCCTGGGCGCGGATCTGGTCGGCATGTCCACGGTCCTGGAGGCCATCGCCGCCCGTGAGGCCGGCGCCCGTGTCCTCGGCATGTCCCTGGTCACCAACATCGCGGCCGGCCTGGAGGGCGCCAACCTCGACCACCAGGAGGTCTTGGCCACCGGCCGCGACTCCGCGCAGTCCGTGGGCCGCCTGCTCGCCGACATCGTCGCGCGGCTGTGAGACCGGGCCCGAGCCCGTCCGCAGCATGACACCGGTCCCCGTGGCCGGGCCCTGCACCGAAAGGCAAGCGATGATCGACCCCGAACTCCTGAACCGAGCCCGGGACTGGTACCACCACGACCCCGATCCCGTCACCCGGGAGGAGCTGTCCGCCCTGCTCCGTCGGGCCGAGGACGGAGAGGCGGCCGCCCTGGTCGGCCTGCGAGACCGGTTCGCCACCGGGCTGGAGTTCGGCACGGCCGGCCTGCGCGGCGCGCTGGGGGCGGGCCCCAATCGGATGAACCGGGTCGTGGTCATGCGCGCGGCGGCGGGCATCGCCACATGGCTGGGGGAACGTGGCGCGCACGTGGTGATCGGGTACGACGCCCGGCACCGGTCGGCCGACTTCGCCCGCGACAGCGCCGCGATCCTGACCGGGGCCGGGCACCGGGTGTCCCTGCTGCCCGGCCCGCTGCCGACCCCGGTGCTCGCCCACACCCTGCGCGACCTGGGCGCGGACGCCGGCATCGTGGTCACCGCCAGCCACAACCCGCCCCAGGACAACGGCTACAAGGTGTACGTGGGCGGGCGGGGCGAGGACGCCGGCAGCCAGATCGTCTCTCCGATCGACGCCGAGATCTCCGCCGCCATCCGGGCGGTCGGCCCGGTGGGCGATCTCCCGCTGGGGGAGGGGTGGAGGGTGCTGGGCCCCGAGGCCCTCGACCGGTACCTGACCGCGGTCACCTCACTGCCCCTGGGCGCCGACCGGGACCTGTCGGTCGTCTACACCGCCCTGCACGGGGTGGGGGGCCGCGTCATGGTGGAGGCGGCGGAGCGCGCCGGGTTCGCCCGTCCCACCGTGGTCGCCGCGCAGTTCGACCCCGACCCCGACTTCCCCACGGTGAACTTTCCCAACCCCGAGGAGCCGGGCGCCATGGACCTGGCCCTCGCCCTGGGGGAGGAGGTCGGCGCGGATCTGATCGTGGCCAACGATCCCGACGCCGACCGCCTGGCCCTGGCCGTCCCGGGCCACGGGATGCTCACCGGCAACGAGGTGGGCGGGTTGCTCGCACGGTACGTGCTCGACCACACGCGGGGGGACG
Organism: Nocardiopsis sp. MG754419; assembly: GCF_018207095.1. Lineage (GTDB taxonomy): Bacteria > Actinomycetota > Actinomycetes > Streptosporangiales > Streptosporangiaceae > Nocardiopsis. The sequence goes on from NZ_QOCZ01000061.1 coordinate 11,629, forward strand.
ACCGGGTGGTGGCCACCTCCATCGTCTCCTCCTGCCTGCTGGAGAAGATCGCCCGCGATCGGGGCGTCCGGTACGAGGAGACCCTCACCGGGTTCAAGTGGCTGGCCCGCGCGGGAGCGCCGGGGGAGCGTCGGGTGTTCTCGTACGAGGAGGCGCTGGGCTACTGCGTCGGCGGTGACGACGGGCGGCCGGTGGCCGACAAGGACGGGATCAGCGCGGCGTTGATGGCGATGGCCCTGGCGGCCTCGGCCAAGCGGGCCGGCCGGACCCTCGTCGACCTGCTCGACGACCAGGCCCGTGAGTACGGGCTGCACCTGAGCGACCAACTCTCGGTGCGGGTGGAGGACCCGGCGCTGATCACTGCGGCGATGCGGCGGTTGCGCGCCGAACCGCCCACCGCGTTCGGACCCTTGAAGGTCTCGGGAGTGGTCGACTTCGCCGGCGGACACGAGGGGCTGCCGCCGACGGACGCGCTGCGTTTCGAGCTGGAGGGCGGGCTGTGGGGGCGGGTGACGCTGCGCCCTTCGGGCACCGAACCCAAACTGAAGGCCTACGCCGAGGTGGTGTCGGAGGTCATGGGCGACGTCGCGGCCATCCGCGCGCGTGGCTCGATGGTGTTGGCCGAGCTGATGTCCTCGATCGCCGCAGTGGTCAGGGGATGAGCCGGGGGAGGGTCACTCCCCTTCGTCGGCGGGCTCGACGACGGGACGGTGGACGACCTCGTCGATCACGGTGAGGGTCTGGGTGGAGGTGACCCCGGGGAGTGCCTGGAGCCGGGTCAGGATCAGGTCGCGCAGTTGGTTGGTGTTGGCGACCCGGACCAGGAGGACGATGTCGGCCGAACCGACCACGTACCAGCAGTACTCGATCTCCGGGTAGGAGGAGAGGACCTCCCGGTTGGCGCGCCAGTCGGGTTGGCTGCCGGAGATGAGCACGAGCGCGGTGACGCCGAGGCCCATCTTGGAGTGGTCGGTCACCACGGAGTATCCGCTGATGACGCCTTCGTCGGTGAGCCGCTTGATCCGGTTGTAGGCCGTGGCGCGGGAGACGTTGGCCAGTGCCGCGATCTCCGTGATCCCGGTCCGAGCGTCCTTGGCGAGAGCGCTCAGGATGGTCTGGTCGGTCGAGTCCGGCCGACGGCCGTTCCTGCGCTGGTCGCCCATGGCCATGTGCGTGCTCCTCGTGTGCTCTTGTCGCGGTGCTCGGCCCCTCGCTGTCGTCGTTGACAGGGGGCTAAGGAAATACCAGGTAAACGTTGTTCTCGTCCATTGAAATCTCAGTCGGCGAGATGGGGTGCGCGTGTTCGGACGGAGTGGGTCGGGGGACGGGGAGGGGCGCTCCGGGACTCTTGTGGGAACCGCCGAGTGGGGAACCCGGTGGGGAAGTCCGACTGTACTCATGGTTGACGCGCGGGAGGGGGTGGGGGTTTCGGCGACTGATCGGTAACCACAGCGAAGTCTCTGGAATCAGCCCAAAATTCTTGCCGATGCGGTCTTTTCAGCGCTATTTGTCGTAACTGTGCGGACATACAACGACTCCTGTGGCCGGGGGGTTCCGAAGGTACGGGGCGCGGCGGTGATCGGGCACCCCTCGTGTTCGTTTCGCAACGCCCCGGTGTCCGTTCCGGGGCGAACGGAGTGCGCCGGGGGCGTGTCTCAGCGGTGCCGGCACGTCCGCTTCTTCAGGGGAGTTGATGATGATTCGTAATGTTTGGCGCGGTGTGTCGTTTTCGCTGGCGAAGAGCAGCAGGGCCTAGACGTTAGCGAACCGATCGGCCATCATCATTCGCGAATGTCTCGACTCCGCGCCGGTATCTAGCGCAACTGTCCAGTCGTGCGGAGAATCAAGGGCAGAACCGTGATCACCCCGAGCCCGGTGGCGCGCCACCGCGCGCTCAAGGGCCACGTTGGGAGCCGCTCGACATGCATCCCCAGGAGTCGACGGGCCAGGGCGCCATCACCGTGGAGCACCTGTCACCCGAACTCACCCGCGGGCTCTACCGCGACATGCGCACCGCACGCGACCTCGACACCGAGGCCATCGCCCTGCAACGTCAGGGCGTCTTCCCCGCCTACGTCTCGGTCCGCGGCCAGGAGGCCGCGCAGGTCGGCGGGGCCGCCGCGCTCGACCCCACCCGCGACTTCGTCTTCCCGACCTACCGGGAGATGGCCGCCGCCCTCGCCTACGGCGTCGAGATGGTCGGCTACATGGCCAGCCACCGTGCCCTGTGGCACGGTGGCCTCTACGACGTCATGGACTCCCGGTTCGGCGCCATCAACGCGGTCGTCGGCGGACCGGTCCCGCACGCCGTGGGCTGGGCGGTCGGTGAGCGGCTCCGCGACGGCGACGGCGTGGCCATGGCCTACTTCGGCGACGGCGCCAGCTCCGAGGGCGACGTACACGAGGCCATGAACTTCGCCGGGGTCTTCACGGCGCCCGTCATCTTCTTCTGCCAGAACAACCAGTGGGCCCTGTCGGTGCCCAACCACCGCCAGGTCGCCGGCGGCTCGATCGCCGCGCGGGCGCAGGGCTACGGCATCGAGGGCGTGCTGGTGGACGGCAACGACGTCGGCGCCGTGCACACCGCCACGGCCGCGGCGGTCCGGCGCGCCCGCGAGGGAGGCGGACCCACCGTCATCGAGGCCCTCACCTACCGGGTCGAACCGCACTCCACCTCCGACGACCCCGGGCGCTACCGCGACGAGGCCGAGGCCGACCTGTGGCGCGAGCGCGACCCCCTGGTGCTGCTGCGCGCCGCCATGATCGAGGCCGGGCACGCCGACGAGGCCCACCTGGACCGGGTCGACGCCGAGGCCGCCGCACGGGCCGAGGAGATCCGCGACGGTGTCGCGGGCGCCCCCGAACCCGACGGCTCCGAGCTGTTCACCCACGTGTTCCGGGAGACCACCGAGGAGCTGACCCGGCAGCACCGTACCTGGCAGGAAGAGGTCGAGCTGTGACCGAGCTGATCGAGCGCACCGCCGCCCCGGCCGTCGGGGACGAGACGGTCGAACTGTCCATGCAGCAGGCCATCAACCGTGCCCTGCGCGTCCTGTTGGCCGAGGACCCCGACGTCGTGGTCTTCGGTGAGGACGTCGGTGCCCTCGGCGGGGTCTTCCGCGTCACCGACGGTCTCCAGAAGGAGTTCGGTGACCGGCGCGTCTTCGACACCCCGTTGGCCGAGTCCGCGATCATGGGGATGGCGGTGGGCCTGGCCATGAACGGCCTGCGTCCCGTTCCCGAGCTCCAGTTCGACGGGTTCGCCTACCCCGCCATCGACCAGATCGTGAACCAGGTGGCGCGCATGAACTACCGCACCCGCGGGGCCGCGCCCATGCCGATCACCCTGCGCCTGCCGTCCTTCGGTGGCATTCAGGCGCCCGAACACCACGGTGAGAGCCTGGAGACGCTCTTCGCCCACACCCCCGGCCTGAAGGTCGTCGCCCCGTCCGACCCCGGCGAGGCCTACAGCCTGCTGCTCCAGTCGGTGCGCTCCGACGACCCGGTCGTGTACATGGAGCCCAAGGCCCGCTACTGGGAGCGCCGTCCGGTCCGGTTGAGCGAACCCACCGACCCGATCGGCACCTGCCGGACCGTCCGTCCGGGCCGGCACGCGACCCTCGTCGCCTGGGGCGCCATGGTGCACAAGTGCCTCCAGGTCGCCGAACTGGCCGCCGAGGACGGGGTGGACCTGGAGGTCATCGACCTGCGGTGGCTCACCCCCATCGACGCCGCGGGGCTGGCCGCCTCGGTCGCGCGCACCAAGCGCGCCGTGGTGGTCCACGAGGCCCCGCTCACCGCCGGACTCGGTGCCGAGGTGGCCACCCTCATCACCGAGAACTGCTTCCGCGACCTGGCCGCCCCGGTCCAACGCGTCACCGGATTCGACGTCCCCTACCCGGCCGGCCCGCTGGAGCCCCAGTACCTGCCGACGATCGACCGCGTCCTGCTCGCGGTCCAACGCACCCTGGAGTACTAGCCCACATGGCAGAAGAGAACATCACCTTCACCCTTCCCGACCTCGGCGAGGGGCTGGTCGAGGCGACCGTCCTGGAGTGGCAGGTGGCGGTCGGCGACGTGATCGGCCGCAACGATCCACTGGTGGAGGTGGAGACCACTAAGTCCGCCGTGGTCATCCCCTCGCCCCAGGCCGGACGTGTGGTGGAGCTGCACGCGGAGGAGGAACGCGTCGTCCCCGTCGGCGACCCGCTGGTGACCTTCGCCGTGGAGGTGGCCGAGGCCCCCCAGGCCGGCATCGTCGGCAGGGTCCCCACGGAGGAGGCGGCGCCGCGACGCAGGGTGCGTCTCAAGCCGCCGGCGGAGTGATCGAGGATCCGCTCCTCAACGGAGGCCCGTTCGGATGTGGACACGAACGAACGCCCGCTCTCTGGGGGTTCCGTTTATAGGAACATCTGAATGGGACTCCGTTCTCTTCGGCGAAATCCCGGAAACCCGAAAGGCACGGAACGATTCATGACCGCGAATCTCATCGGAGACGTGACAATGCGTTATGTGGATTTGCCTCCCCAGGCTTCCGATGGGTCCGTGCCGGTGCTTCTGCTGCACGGTTTCGGGACCTCCTTCGACATGAATTGGCGGGCCGCCGGATGGCCGCGGGTTCTCGAGGCCGCGGGCCGTCGGGTGATCGGTCCGGACCTGCGCGGCCATGGTGGGAGTGACAAGCCCACGGAAAGCGGGCTTTACCTGCCCGAACACTTCGTCGACGACCTCCTCCGACTGCTCGACGCGCTCGACGTCGAGGTGGTCGACGTCGTCGGCTACTCCATGGGGTCGCGTCTGGCCTGGTCGCTCGCGCTCACCGCCCCCGCGCGCGTGCGCCGCATGGTCCTCGCCGGGTTCGGCCCCACCGATGCCCTGGCCGGGCTGGGCGAGACCGCTCCGGGAACCGGAGACACCCCCTTCGACCACGTCTTCCGTACGGTCGCGGCGCTGCCCGGCAACGACCCCGAGGCGCTCGCCGCATGTGCGCACGGTCAGGCCGCCGACCCCTTCGTTCCCGTGCCCCGACCCGAGGGCGTGCCGATGCTGCTGGTCGCCGGCGCCGAGGACACCGTGGCGGCCGGCGCCTCGGACCTGGCCGCCGCCTGTGGGGCCGGTTTCGTGGAGATCCCCGGTCGTCACCACGCCAACGCCGTCTCCGCCCGGGCGTTCAAGGAGGCGGTGGTGGACTTCCTCGGATAGTGATCCGAGGGGCGGCGGCGCGCCCGGAGCGGGTCCGCCGCAGGCCGGTGGGCCGGTCCATGAGAGGATCAAGCCGGTCTAGACCGGTCGGCTTCCACGTGGGGGTTGTGACCACAGGTGAGGGTCGGTGCACAACCGGTCGCAAGCCCCTGTTCTTCCAGGGAAGAGGGGGTCGAAAACCCGCGAATAGCCGAAGGGTTGTCCCGATCGGGCCTGCTCTGGGTAACTTCCGAGTAAGGCCCCGTGTCACTTGGCTCTCGCCTTCATAACAACTGCGGCCGTTGGTCGAGAGTACTTTCCGACAAGGGATATCGTCCGGCAGCAGAACTCAGGCCGGTCCCGCGCGGAATGCGGCACCGCTGAGAGGGCGAAGGGGAGAGTTACCCAAGTGAAGCGCAGTAACGCAGCCAAGTTCGCCGCCGTCGCCGCGGCGGGCATGCTGGCACTCACCGCGTGCGACAACGCGGCCGACGACGGCGACAACGGCGGTGCCGAGGGCGGCGACGAGGCCTCCGAAGTACGCGTGGGCCTGGCCTACGACGTCGGTGGCCGCGGTGACCGTTCCTTCAACGACTCCGCCTACCGCGGCCTGGAGCAGGCCGCCGAGGAACTGGGCGTGGAGACCCAGGACTTCGAGCCCAGCGACGGTGAGCCGGACTCCGCCAAGGAGGAGCGCCTGGCCACCATGGCGGAGGAGGGCTACGACGTCGTCATCGCCGTCGGGTTCGCCTACGACGGCGCCATCCAGGCCGTCGCGCCCGAGTACGAGGACGTCCACTTCGCCATCGTGGACTCCGAGATCGACGGCATCGACAACGTCACGAGCCTGGTCTTCGCCGAGGAGCAGGCCTCCTTCCTGGCCGGTGCCGCCGCGGCCCTGACCACCGACGAGGACCACGTCGGCTTCGTCGGCGGTGTCGAGACCCCGCTGATCCACAAGTTCGAGGCGGGCTACGTCGCCGGTGTCCAGCACGTCAACGAGGACATCAACGTCGAGATCGACTACCTGAGCCAGCCGCCGGACATGAGCGGCTTCAGCGACCCGGCCCGTGGCCGCGAGGTCGCCCAGGCCCAGTACGACCGCGGCGCGGACGTCATCTACCACGCCGCCGGCGCCTCCGGCAACGGTGTCCTGGAGTCCGCCGTCGACAACGACTTCACCTTCATCGGTGTCGACAGCGACCAGTACGAGAACGCCGACGACGCGCAGAAGCCGTACGTCCTGACCTCCGCGATCAAGCAGGTCGACGTCTCGGTGTTCGAGCTCATCCGCGCGGCCACCGAGGGCGGCGTCGAGGGCGGCATCCAGCGTTTCGACCTCAGCGAGGGCGGTGTCGACTACACCACCACCAACGAGGAGTCGATCTCCCCCATCCAGGACGAGCTCGACGAGCTCAAGGAGCAGGTCATCGCCGGTGACATCGAGGTTCCCACCGAGCCGTGACGGGGATCGGTCACCACAGCGGGCACCGGGCCCGCGCCGTGACCCACGGGTCATGAGGAACGGAGCCGAAGGGGCGCGCCCCTTCGGCTCCGCCCGGTAGCCGCACCGCGACGAAGGCGTCCGGCCGGGGCCGACCCCGGCCCGCCCGCGCCCCGCCGCAAGTTCCCACAGAGGAGTCTGATGAGCAGCACGCCATCGGGCGGCGGGTCGCACGCACCCGCCGCCGTTGAGCTGCGCGGGATCACCAAGCGTTTTCCCGGCGTCGTGGCCAACCACGACATCGACATCACCGTGGCTCCCGGTACCGTGCACGCCATCGTCGGCGAGAACGGAGCGGGCAAGTCCACGCTGATGAAGACCCTGTACGGCATGCACAAGCCGGACGAGGGTCACATCCACGTCGAGGGTCGTGAGGTGCGCTTCAACTCGCCCTCCGACGCGATCAAGCACGGCATCGGCATGGTGCACCAGCACTTCATGCTCGCCGACAACCTCACCGTCCTGGAGAACGTGGTCCTGGGCGCCGAACGCCGGTACGGCATCGGCGCCAAGGCCCGGGAACAGATCCGGAGCCTGTCCGCCCAGTACGGGCTGGGCGTGGACCCCGACCTGCTCATGGAGGGTCTTGGCGTCGGTGACCGCCAGCGCGTGGAGATCCTCAAGGTCCTCTACCGGGGCGCCGAGACCATCATCCTGGACGAGCCCACCGCGGTCCTGGTCCCGCAGGAGGTCGACGAACTCTTCGACAACCTGCGCGAACTCAAGCGCGAGGGCCTCACCGTCATCTTCATCTCGCACAAGCTCGACGAGGTCCTGTCGGTCGCCGACGAGATCACCGTCATCCGACGCGGCACCACCGTCGCCACCGCGGACCCGCGCACCACCACCGCGCGGGAACTGGCCACGCTGATGGTCGGTGGCGAGCTGCCCGTCCCCGAACTCCGCGAGTCCACCGTCACCGATCACGTCGTCCTGTCCCTGGACGGGGTCACCGTCACCTCGGTGGACGGACGCGACGTCGTCGACGACGTGACGCTCGGCATCCACCGGGGCGAGATCGTCGGCATCGCCGGGGTCGAGGGCAACGGCCAGTCGGAGCTCATCGAGGTCATCATGGGCATGCGCCGGGTCTCCTCGGGCAGCATCCACCTGGAGGAGCAGGACGTCACCAAGTGGTCCACGCTGCGCATCCGTGAGGCGGGCGTCGGCTACATCCCCGAGGATCGCCACCGCCACGGCGTGCTGCTGGAGTCCTCCCTGTGGGAGAACCGCATCCTCGGGCACCAGACCCGGGAGCCCAGCGTGCACGGCCCCTGGATCGACAGGGCCGGGGCGCGGGCCGACTCCGAGCGCATCGTCGCCGAGTACGACGTGCGCACCCCCAACATCGACGTCATCGCCGACGCGCTCTCCGGGGGCAATCAGCAGAAGTTCATCATCGGCCGGGAGATGAGCGGGCGGCCCCGCTTCCTGGTCGCCGCGCACCCCACCCGGGGTGTGGACGTGGGCGCCCAGTCCGCCATCTGGGAGCAGCTGCGCGAGGCCCGTGCCGAGGGTCTGGCCGTGCTGTTGATCTCCGCCGACCTGGACGAGCTGATCGGCATGTCCGACACGCTCCACGTCATCCTGCGCGGCAGGTTGGTCGCCGAGGCCGACCCGTCCACGGTCACCCCCGAACAGCTCGGCTCCGCCATGACCGGTGCCGGTCTCGAAGGCGACGAGCACAGTGAGAACCGTGCGGGCGACCGCACCGACGAGGAAGAGAACGAGGGCGGCGCATGAGTAGGCTTCCCCGCCCCGGGATGACCCTGTCCGGACCCATGGCCGCCGCCATCGCGGTCGCCCTGGGCACCGGTGTCACCGTGGGGCTCGATCTGGCGCTGCTGTGGTGGGTGGCGCTCATCATCGGTGTGGTCGTGGCGTTCGGCTTCGTCGCCTGGTCCGCCCCCCTGGTGCCCGACAGGCGACCGACCTGGGTCACCGACGGAAACGCCGATGCTTTTCGGCCGCTGGCCCTCCTGCTGGCCCCGCCGCTCGCGGTGACCGTCGGCGTCCTGGCCACGGTGTTGCTGAGCCAGAGCGTGTCGGACTGGGTCGCCGCCGCGCTGGGCGCCGCGCTCGGCTCCCTGCTGGCGTACGTGTTCTTCCATCACCTCGCCGGACTGCTGACTCTTCCGGGCAGGCTTCCCCGCCCGGCGGTGACCCTGTCCGGACCCATGGCCGCCGCCATCGCGGTCCTCGTGGGCACCGGTGTCACCGTGGGGCTCGATCTGGCGCTGCTGTGGTGGGTGGCGCTCATCATCGGTGTGGTCGTGGCCTTCTGGTTCGTGTCCTGGTCGGCGCCCATGGCGCCCGCCGAGACGCGCTCCGGTGGCGACGGTGCCAAGGAGGAGGGAACCGCCCTTCACCAGTCCATGGTGCTGCCCGTGGCCCTCCTGCTGTCGGTGATCAGCGGTCTGTTGGCCGCCTGGCTCTTCGACCTGCAGTTGCTGGAGTGGGCGGCCGCGCTGCTGGGCGCCGCCCTCGGCTCACTGCTCGCGTTCGTGCTGTACCACCGGCTCTCGGCCATGTTGGCGCTGTCCTTCGTCGCGGTGTTCGCCGCCGGGGTCCTGGCCATCGGGGTGACCGCCGCCGTGCTGCACTTCAGCGGCATCCCGCCGCTGACCACGTTCGACCGGATGCTGGAGTACGGCACCAGGCCCAACAGCATGGTGCAGATCATCAACGACGGCATCACCTACTACCTGGCCGCGGTGGCCGTCGCGATCGGCTTCAAGATGAAGCTGTTCAACATCGGCGTCGACGGCCAGTACCGGCTGGCGGCCCTGTTGGCCGCCGCGGTCGGCGGCTACCTCATCCTGCCGCCGGTGATCAGCCAGTTCGTCGTCATCGTCACCGCGGTCGCGGTCGGCGGCGTGTGGGCGGGCATCGCCGGGTACCTCAAGGTCGCCCGCGGCGTGTCCGAGGTGATCTCGACGATCATGCTCAACGCGATCGCCACCGGCATCACCGCCTACCTGCTGACCGAGGGCCGCCTGGCCGTCCAGATCAGCACCAACAACATCGGTACCCCGCCCATCCCCGAGTCCGGTTGGGTCCCCGGCATCCCGGCGACCTTCCTCGGCTCGGAGCGGGAGATCTTCGGGCTGGTGTTCCTCGCCATCGCGGTGGGCATCGGCTACTGGATCATGCTCAACCGCACGCGGTTCGGTTTCGAGCTGCGCGCCACCGGCCAGTCCCAGACGGCGGCCGAGGCCAGCGGTGTCGACGTGAAGAAGATGGTCTTCCTGTCGATGCTGTTCTCCGGCATGGTCGCCGGTCTCGTGGGCCTGCCGCAGCTGCTCGGCAGTTCCCACTACTACGCCCTGGACTTCCCGACCGGTATCGGCTTCATCGGCATCGCCATCGCGCTGCTGGGCCGCAACCACCCGGTGGGCATCGTCTTCGCCTCCCTGTTCTGGGCCTTCCTGAACCAGGCGGCGGGGATCCTGCCCTTCGACGGCATCCCCCAGGAGATCGCGGTCATCGCTCAGGCCACCATCGTCCTCACGGTCGTCGTGGTCTACGAGGTGGTCCACCGCTGGGGCCGTCGCTACCAGCAGCAGCAGATCGGCAAGCAGCTCGGTCGCACGACCGAGAGCGCCCCGGAGCCCGCGGCCGTGTCCCACGGTCCCGAGCACGGTTTCACCGAGGGCGACGACGGCGCCCCCGGCCGCTCCGATGAGGGCGGCACCGACGGCACGCGTGGCGGGGAGGCACAGTGAGCCAGGAACTCAACGTGATGGAGCCGGTGACCCGACGTCGGCCCAAGGGCTGGGGACGCTGGCGCCTCCTCACCCTGCTGATGGCGGTCTTCGTGTCGCTGGCGGGCCTGCGGGTCATCACCGGCCAGGACATGCTGACCGACGCGGGCACGGTCCGCACCACGCTGACCTTCGCGGTCCCGATCGGTCTGGCCGCCCTCGGCGGTCTGTGGGCCGAACGCGCGGGCATCATCAACATCGGTCTCGAAGGCATGATGATCTTCGGGACCTGGTTCGGCGCCTACTTCGCGTGGACCTACGACAACCCCTGGATCGGCCTACTGGCCGGAGTGTTCGGCGGCATGCTCGGCGGCCTCATGCACGCGGTGGCCACGGTGACCTTCGCCGTGGACCACATCGTGTCCGGTGTGGCCATCAACATCCTCGCCCTGGGCGCCATGCGCTACCTGTCGATCCTGGTCTACGCCGACATCCCCGGCGCCGGCGCGGCCCAGTCCCCGGTGGCGCCGTCGTTCCCGACGTTGCAGGTGCCCTGGCTGCCCGAGGCGCTCGCCCCGGTCGCCCAGAGCGGCATCTTCCTCGTCAGCGACCTGGCGTCGCTGGTCATCGGCCTCACCACCCGCATGTCCGCGCTCACCCTCATCGCCATCCTGCTGGTGCCGATCAGCTACCTCGTGCTGTGGAAGACCACCTTCGGTCTGCGCCTGCGGTCGGTCGGGGAGAACCCGGACGCCGCGGAGTCGCTCGGTGTTCCCGTCTACACGCTCAAGTACGTCGCCGTCATCATCTCCGGTGGTCTGGCCGGCATGGGCGGCGTGTTCCTGGCGATCGTCGCCTCGCAGATCTACCAGGAGGGACAGACCGGCGGTCGCGGCTACATCGGTCTGGCCGCGATGATCTTCGGTAACTGGCGGCCGGGCGGCCTGGCCATGGGCGCCGGCCTGTTCGGCTACACCGACGCCCTCCAGGTGCGCGGCGGCGGCGCGGCCATCCACGCCCTGCTGCTGCTCCTCGCGGTGGTGCTGTTGGTGGTGGCCGTGTGGCAGGTGCGCAAGGACCGCAAGGGCATCGCCGTCGCCGGTTTCCTCGCCGCGATCGTGCTGCTGCTCTGGTACTTCAGCACCGACTCCCTGCCCCGCGAGCTGGCCACCTACAGCCCGCACATCGCCACCCTGCTGGTGTTGTCCCTGGCCTCGCAACGGCTGAGGGCGCCGGCGGGCGTGGGCAAACAGTGGAGGGCGAGCCGTTCATGAGCGCATCCGAGACGACCGTGGACTGGGCGGCGCTGAGGCAGGCCGCCCGCGAGGCCATGGGCCGGGCCTACGCGCCCTACTCCCGGTATCCGGTGGGCGCGGCCGCCCTGGTCGACGACGGCCGGGTGGTGAGCGGCTGCAACGTGGAGAACGCCTCCTACGGGGTGGGCCTGTGCGCCGAGTGCGGTCTGGTCAGCGCCCTGCACGCCACCGGGGGCGGCCGGCTGGTCGCCTTCGCCTGCGTGGACGGTCGCGGCGAGGCCCTGATGCCGTGCGGGCGCTGCCGTCAGCTGCTGTACGAACACGGCGGTCCCGAGATGCTGCTGGACACCCCCGAGGGGATCCTCCCCATGGACCGGGTCCTGCCGCAGGCGTTCGGACCGCACGACCTCACCAAGTAGACCGCTGTGCGTCTCCCCGGCACCGCCCACGGTGGCCGGGGAGACGTCGTTCCAGCGGAAGTTCCGCCACGGAAGGGACATGACATGGACGTCATCGAGATCATCCGCGCCAAACGTGACGGGGGCGAGCTGACCCCCGACCAGATCGACTGGGTGATCGGGGCCTACACCCGTGGCGAGGTCGCCGAGGAACAGATGTCGGCGCTGGCCATGGCGATCTTCCTCAACGGGATGAACCGCGCCGAGGTGAGCCGCTGGACCGAGGCCATGCTGGCGTCGGGGGAGCGGCTGGACTTCACCGACCTGTCCCGCCCCACCACGGACAAGCACTCGACCGGTGGCGTGGGCGACAAGATCACGCTGCCGCTCACCCCCACGGTGGCGGCCTGTGGGGCGGCCGTCCCCCAGCTGTCCGGGCGCGGTCTCGGCCACACCGGCGGCACCCTCGACAAGCTGGAGTCCATCCCCGGGTGGCGGGCCTCCCTCACCACCGAGGAGATGAGAGGGGTCATCACCGACACCGGCGGGGTGATCTGCGCGGCCGGCGCCGGGCTGGCCCCCGCCGACCGACGTCTCTACGCTCTGCGCGACGTCACCGGCACCGTCGAGTCCATCCCGCTCATCTCCGCCTCCATCATGAGCAAGAAGCTGGCCGAGGGCACCGGCGCGTTGGTGCTCGACGTCAAGGTCGGCTCGGGTGCCTTCATGAAGGACCTCGACTCCGCCCGTGACCTGGCCCGCACCATGGTGGACATCGGCAACGACCACGGCGTGCGCACCGTGGCCCTGCTGACCGACATGGAGAGCCCACTGGGCCGCCGGGTCGGCAACGCCCTGGAGGTCGCCGAGGCCGTGGAGGTGCTCTCCGGCGGGGGACCGGCCGACGTGGTCGAACTGACCGTGGCCCTGGCCCGCGAGATGCTGACCGCCGCCGGGCTCACCCCCGGGGAGGACGGTGTGAAGGACCCGGCGGAGGCACTGCGCGACGGCAGCGCGCTGGAGTCCTGGAAGAACCTCATCCGAGCCCAGGGCGGGGACCCGGACGCGCCGCTGCCCGAGGCGGCCGAGAGCCGTGTGGTGCTCGCCCCGACCTCGGGCGTGGTGACCCGACTGGACGCCTACCAGGTGGGTCTGGCCGCGTGGCGGCTGGGCGCCGGCCGGGCGCGCAAGGAGGACGCGGTGTCCTTCGGCGCGGGGGTGACCCTGCACGCCAAGCCCGGTGAGCGGATCACCGCGGGCGAACCGCTGTTCACCCTGCACGCCGACGAGACGGAGCGCTTCGACCGGGCCGCCGAGGCACTGGAGGGCGCCTGCGACATCGGTGCCGAGGACGAGTGGACCCCCGCTCCGCTGGTCATCGACCGCCTCGCCTGAGTCCCCCCGACCCGGGCGTGGGGTGTTCACCGCCGAACCCCCACGCCCGTATCGGAAGCGGGTGACCGGGATGTCGGCGGCCGTGCGGAGACCGAGGACCTCCCGGTTCGTCGGCCCGCGATCGTGTCCGTCGGGCCCACCCGAAGGGTGAGAGCCGGCGGACCCGTTCCCGGTACGCGGACGATGCACCCATTCCGCGGACCAGGGGGACCACGTCCGGTCCCAGGACGGCGCATCCGTCGGTGGTCGTGCGCTCGCACTCCGGGCCCGCGAACGCGCGACGTCGTGGGGCCGTCGGCGAGCTCCCCGTTGAGGTCCTAGGGCAGACGGTTGAACCGGGGGAGTTCGGTGGGCCCGGTGCTCGGGCGCAGGACCAGGGAAGTCAATGCTCACTCCGGTATGGGCTCGCGCCCCGCCGGAGGATCAGCGGTCGGCCGCTGTCTCGGGGGACGTGAGCGTGGTGTCCGTGGAACCCATCGCCTTATCCCTCCTCTCGGTGCCCGTGCCCACCGGTGTCGTGGGCGGCGGAACCGTCGTACCAGGTGACCGCGGGGCCCGCCATCGGATTTCCGTGCCCCGAGCCCCGACGGGGCCGTGGCCGGGGCCCACACGGGCCCCGGCCGACCGGTGGTCAGTCCATGATCGGCGGCATCATCTGCTGCGCCGCCTCGGGGATCATGTAGTAGGCCACCGCGGCGGCGGCCACGAACAGCAGTCCCACGATCACGGTGGCGGTCGCGCCCCACTTGGCCCAGGGGCGGGTGCCGGCGTTGATCAGGGCGAGGGACAGTCCAGCCGAGAGGACCGCGAGCAGGGCCACCGATCCGCCCATCATGAGCTGGAGCTCGATGTGGCTGATCTGCTCGGGGGCGATGGCCTGACCGCCCACCAGGATCATGCTGGTGAGCATCTCCAGGAGCTGCCCGGACGTGACGGTCACGCCGAGCAGGACCAGGCCGACGATGCCGAAGGTCTCCGCGGACAGGACACCTCCGGGACGGGGCTCGGCCGTCGCCCCGGCGGCGGGCTCCACGTCCTCGTCGACCTCGGTGGCCCCCTCGTGGTCGGGGTCGGCCTCCTCGGCCGGAGCGGACGCCGACGCGTCGGTCGTCTCGGTCGCCACCCCGGCCGGCTCGAAGGTCGGCCGGCCGGACTCCTCCGATGCGCTCGTGGTGTTCTCGGGCCCTGTGTTGTCTTCCGGTGTGGTACTCACGCGGCCAACGTACCCGTGGGTGTGTATAAGCGGTGCCTAAGAATCGCCTGGTGGACGTAGGGATCATGGCGACCCGCCCCGGTCGCCCGGGAGGCGGGCCGTCCTCGCCCGGTGACGACGGAGGCCGGAGGACGGTCGTCCTCCGGCCCGAGCGGTGTCGACGGGGCGCTCAGGTGGTCAGCAGCGCGTACGAGGCCACGGTCAGGACCACCAGCAACAGGCCGACGAGGACCGTGGCCGCGGCCAGGTGGCGCGCCCACGGTCGGGTGGAGGCGTCGGCGCGCAGCAGGGCCACCGCCGCGCTCACCACCGCCAGGCCGGCGAACAGGCCGGCGCCGGTCAGCTGCCCCTGGACCGCGGCGCTCAGGGTGCCCTGGGCTCCGGTGAGGGTGTGTTGGTTGACGATGGCGATCAGTTCGGTGGACAGCAGGGTGGTGGCCAGCAACAGGAGTCCGGCCACGCTGAAGGTCTCGGGCCCGAACAGGCCGTCCTTGCGGGGTTCCGGTGCGGCGGAGACGAAGGCCTCGCCCGCGGAGGCCTCCGCGGGGTCGCTGCCGGTCTCAGGGCTGGGGTCGGAGGTGGGAGTGGTGTCCTTGGTGTCTTCCGGGGAGGTGCTCACCCGCGTCAAACTACCGGCCCCTCTCCAGGGGTCGGCCCTCCGTAACGGGATGATCGCGGCCGGTTCCGGCCAAGGCTCACATCAATGCTCGAAACGGGACGGAACGTAAAACAATCACCAGTGCTTGTTTTTTCGTGTGGCGGGTGTCACTCTCGTTCCCATGAGCGCTACAGCAGCCCCCTCCCTGTGGGTCGGGAACGCCTCCGGCTTCTACGGGGACCGCCTCGCCGCGGTCCACGAGATGCTCACCGAGGGCACCGTGGACGTTCTCACCGGTGACTACCTGGCCGAACTCACCATGGCGATCCTCGGCCGGGACCAGCTGGCCGACCCCTCCCGAGGCTACGCCCGCACCTTCCTCAAACAGATGAAGGAGTGCCTGGGGCTGATCATGGAGCGGCGGGTCCGCGTCGTCACCAACGCCGGCGGTCTCAACCCCCGCGGTCTGGCCGACCGACTCACCGAACTCGCCGACGGCCTCGGCCTCGCCCCTCGGATCGCCTGCGTCACCGGTGACGACCTCCTGCCCCGCGCCGAGGAGTTGGAGCTCGGCAACCCGCTCACCGCCAACGCCTACTTCGGCGCCTTCGGTATCGCCCGCTGCCTCGACCTGGGGGCCGACATCGTCGTCACCGGGCGCGTCACCGACGCCTCCCTCGTGGTGGGAGCGGCCATCTCCCACTTCGGCTGGACCCACGAGGACGTCGACGCGCTGGCCGGGGCGACCGTGGCCGGACACGTGATCGAGTGCGGCACCCAGGCCACCGGCGGCAACTACGCGCTTCCCGGTGAACTCGCCGGACACGACCTGGACCACCCCGGGTTCCCCCTCGCGGAGATCGCCGCCGACGGCACCTCGGTCATCACCAAGCACGCCCGCTCCGGAGGCGCGGTCACCGTCGGCACGGTCACCGCCCAACTCGTCTACGAGGTCGAGGGCGCCCGCTACCCCGGACCCGACGTGACCGCGCGGCTCGACACCGTCCGCCTGACCCGGCAGGGCCCCGACCGGGTCCTCATCGACGGTGTCAGGGGGGAGGACCCGCCGCCCGACCTCAAGGTCGGTCTGACGGGACTCACGGGTTTTCGCAACGAGGTCGATTTCCTCATCACCGGTCTGGACGCCGAGGCCAAGGCCGCGCACGTCGAACGCCAGATGCGCGCCGCCCTCGCGGGCGCGGGGCCCGCCGAGACGCGCTTCGTGTTCACCCCCGCCGTCGACCCGCACGGCGACACCCAGGACGCCGCCACCGCCCGGCTCTCGGTCGTCGTGCGCGACGCCGACCCCGCCGTCGTCGGACGCCGCTTCGGCGCCGCGGCCGTCGAACTCGCCCTGGGAGGCTACGCCGGGTTCCACCTCACCACGCCGCCGCGCGACGCCCGCCCCGACGGGGTCGCCGCCACGCACGTCCTCGTACCGGCCCCGGAGGTCGAGCACGTCGTCATCACCCCGGACGGCGACCATGAGCGGATCCC
>NZ_QOCZ01000062.1 GCF_018207095.1 Nocardiopsis sp. MG754419
CCCCCGGTGGTCCCGGTGGCCCGGGCGCTCCCGGCGGCCCCTTCGGTCCGCCCCAGTTCGGTGGCCCTCCCGGCCCGCCGCCGCTGCCCCCGCTCGGCCTCTTCCAGTCGAAGTCCGGTCCACGCACCGCCCTGCTCAACCTCTCCGGTGTCGGTGCGGGCTACTTCTACCTGAAGAACTGGCTGTTCTTCGGGATCAACGTGGTCGTCACGCTCGCCCTCCTGGTGACCGCGGCGGTCCTCGGTGCCGCCGACAACCTGCTCGTGTGGGTCCCCACCCTGCTCGGCTGGGTCCTCGTCACCGTCGTGCACGGCCTCTTCGCCGGCCGTGCCCACGACCGCCGACTCATGGCCCGAGGGGAGCAGCCCTCCGCCCGTCCCCTGCCGATGATCCTCGCGGCGTGCCTGGTCCTGGCCATGGCCGTCTCCCTGGTCGGGGTGTGGCAGACCGGTGAGTGGCGTCTGCGGGTCGCCGACGCCGCCCACGAGCGCGGCGAGTGCGGTGACGCGATCGACGGCTACAACGCCGTGGAGTCCGGGTTCCAGCTCTCGATGTCCCCCAGCCTCATGAGCCGGGCCCGGGACGGTGTGGAGGCCTGTGAGCTGCTGCGCCGAGCCCAGTCCGACGTGGACAACGAGGCCTACGACCACGCCCTGGAGTCCTACAGCGAGTACTTCGCGCACCGGGCCTCCCGGTGGGAGGACACCGACGGCAGCGTCGCCGAGGTCCACCTGGACTACGCCACGCAGCTGGCCACGGAGGCCGACGAGCTCTACAACGGCGAGGTGACCGACGAGGTCGAGGAGACCTTCCGGCAGGCCCAGGAGACCTACACCTTCGTGGCCGAGGACTTCGCCGACACCCCCGCCGCGAACGAGGTGCCCGAGGCCCTGGTCGACCTGTACTCCCTGGCCACGGGCGACTACGCGGGTGAGAACTGGTGCGGCGCCATCGCCCAGATCGGCATGTTCGACGAGCTCTCCTGGGAGTCCGCCCCGGAGATCGCCGACCGCATCGAGGAGGAGCGACCCAACGCGGCCCTCAACTGCGGTTGGGACGAGGTCGACGCGGAGAACTACGACGGGGCCGAGGACCAGGTCGCCTTCCTCACGGCGGACTACCCCGACCACGAGGCCGACGACGTCGAGGACCTGGAACGGCACATCGGCGCCGGCCGTCTCGACCAGGAGATGGACCTCCTGAGCGTGTTCGGCAGCTCCTCGATCGACGACATGACCCCGGTGAGCACGGGCGGCGGCGACAAGGTCACCATCGAGTTCACCAACCACTCCCCGGACGACATCCGGTTCCTCTTCGTGGGCCCGGACGCGGTGCACGGTGAGGAGGGCGCCGCGGGCTGCGACGGTTGTGAAATCTACAGTTCGCCGCCCAGCGCCGAGACCTGCTTCGGTGAGGGCGAGGTCCTCAAGGTGGAGCTGAACCCGGGCGAGTACCGCATCATGGTCACCTCGACCGAGTCCGGTTTCGGCAGCCAGCCCCTGCACGGCACCAAGAACCTCAAGGCCGGCGAGAGCTACGAGTCCTGCTACTACCAGGTCGAGAACTGACCGGAACCGGCGGGGCGACCCGCTGAGGAGGACGCGCGGCCCCGGGAGGGACACCCTCCCGGGGCCGTCTCCGGTCCGGGCGACACACCCCGGGGTTCGTCTCCGCTCCCCTTTTGCGTACTGTGTGCTTCGTAGCACGCACACCTGGAACGGGGGTCACCACATGGGAGGGCGCACGTCCTGCTCGCTGCGGGTGGCATGGGACGACGGACTCACCGCCTACGACTTCGGGCCGCAGCATCCGCTGGCGCCGATCCGGGTGGAGCTGACCATGGCGCTCAGCCGTGAGCTCGGTGTCCTCGATCGGCCCGGGGTGGACCTGATCGACGTCGAGCCCGCCTCCGACGAACTGCTCTCCATGGTGCACGACCCCGCCTACATCAAGGCCGTCAAGCGCGCGGGCCGGACCCTGGAGCCCGACGACACGCACCTGCTCGGCACCGCCGACAACCCCGTCTTCCCCGACATGCATGACGCGGCGGCGCTCATCTCCGGCGCCTCCGTGGCCGCGGCCAAGGCCGTGTGGACGGGGGAGAGCGCGCACGCGGCGAACATCGCGGGCGGCCTGCACCACGCCATGCGCGGCAACGCCTGGGGCTTTTGCGTCTACAACGACCCGGCGCTGGCCATCGCCTGGTTGCTGGAGCAGGGCGCCAAGCGCATCGCCTACGTCGACGTGGACGTCCACCACGGCGACGGCGTGCAGAACGCCTTCTACAACGACCCGCGGGTCCTCACCATCAGCCTCCACGAGTCCCCGGTGACCCTGTTCCCGGGCACCGGCCAGGCCTCCGAGACGGGCGGGCCCGACGCCGAGGGCTACGCCGTCAACGTGGCGCTGCCCGCGGGCACCGGCGACACCGGCTGGCACCGCGCCTTCGAGGCGGTCGTGCCGCCGCTGCTGCACGAGTTCCAACCCGAGATCCTGGTGACGCAGCAGGGGTGCGACACCCACGCCCTGGACCCGCTGGCCAACCTCACGCTCAGCGTGGACGGCCAGCGCCGGGCCTACCAGGAGCTGCATCAGTTGGCGCGCAAGACCGCCGGCGGTCGGTGGCTGCTGTTCGGTGGTGGCGGTTACGGGCTGGTCCACGTCGTGCCGCGGGCCTGGACGCACCTGTTGGGGGAGGCGTCCGGTGGGCCGATCGACCCGGACAGCGAGACCCCGCAGGAGTGGCGGGACTTCGTCCGCAGGCGCACCGGCGAACTGGCGCCTCTGTACATGACGGACGGCCGCGAGGTCACCTTCACGCCCTTCGAGCACGGCTACGACCCCGGAGACCCGATCGACCGGGCCATCCACGCCACCCGTACCGCCATCTTCCCCAGTCACGGCATCGATCCCAGCCTGTGAACGACCCGTCCGTTCCGCTCCGTCGGACCGGAGGCCCGGCCCGCCGGATCACACGACGGTGAAATCTGCCGGATGGCCGCGTGGTCGGCGTTCAGCGGGTAGGAAGGTGATGAATACCGGGCGAACGGGAGCCGGCGCCGTGGTGGACGCCCGGCGCGTCACCGCGGTCGCCGAGCAGGAGAGGAAGGGGAACGCAGGTGACGCCGCCGACACGGGCCGAACTCATCACCTATCTGGTTCGCACGGGGATCGCGGGCCACGTCGACACCCCACGGCAGAACAACCTGCGTCACTACCGAAGGCTCGTCCAAAAGGACCCCTACCACCAGTTCGGCCTCACCTTCTCGAACGACTGGACGTTCGCGGAGGTCCTCGCCCTCATGAACAAGCGCTGCGGGGTCGTGGGCGACGAGGAGTACGTGTGGGGGATCGACACGATCGACCCGGACCTGACCATCGACGCCCTGGAGGCCCTCGCCGACCGCCTGGCCCTGGCCGCCGAACGCCGTGAACGCGTCATGTTCGCGACCGGCCATCCCCGCAACCTCCAGGAGACCTACGCCGCCTGGAAGGACGCGCTGGTCGCGCGTGGCTGTCCGGTGGTGACCGCCGCCGGCGGCTACTCCTACGAGGTCACCACCGAGCGTCCGCCCAACCGCCGGATCGTGGTCTGGCGAGACGACGTCGCGCTCGTCACCGACGGGCATCTGCCCCGGCACAGTCACCACCCGTTCGCGATGCGGGCGATCCTCAACGAACTCGGCGACCGGGGGGAGGCATGGCCGCAGTTGGTCATCGCCGACCACGGTTTCGCGGGTGCGGCGGGAGAGATGGGCGTGCCCGCGATGGGGTTCGCCGACTGCAACGACCCGGCGCTCTTCCTCGCCGAATACGAGGGGAAACTCCTGGTCACGGTGCCTTTGGACGACGGCTATCTGACCGAGGACTACGCCCCGCTGCGTGATTACGTTCTGTTCCGGGCCGGTCTCCTCTGAGCGAGGGCGACCATTTATACCCAGCGTTAAACCTCATCCGACCCGTGTGCAACGTATATCCCCGAAGACAGCAGAACCGACCTTCCCTAGAGGGGAACTCCGCTCTACTCTGATAAACGGACGTGTCAGTAGTGACAGCGTGACACACCGGCGTGTCGGTGTGACGGGCACGAAAGCCGGGGTCCCCCGATCACCGGAAGGTGTGTCAGTGCTGAACGGCAGACAATTGCTCACGTCCGGGAATGAGGGCGTCGGAAGATGAACGGGAGCAAGCCGCCTCTCGAAGAGGTCAGGTTCTTGACCGTGGCGGAGGTCGCCACGATCATGCGCGTATCCAAGATGACCGTTTACCGAATGGTGCACTCGGGAGTCCTCCCCGCAATCCGTGTGGGGCGTTCGTACCGGGTCCCCGAGAGGGCTGTGCACGACTACCTCCGAGAGGCTTTCGTCGAGGCCGGTTGATCGGCAGCCGGGCGGGGCCCGGGTGCGGGGCGACACGCCCGGCACCCGGTCCGCCGTCCACCAGAGGGACGTTGTACCCCCACCACCGTCCCCATGGTGAACACCACCCCGCCGGCGGTCACCTCGATCACGGTTCGATGGCCCCTTGCCCCGGGCCGGCGAAGCGGTTGTCAGGGCATCTACTACACTTTGTCGTTGTTGTAGTCCGCCCTGTTCACACCCCGTTCGCGAGGTCCCCTCGATGCCCAGTACCAGCACGGGTGCGCGGCGCCGCCGTGTCGTGCCGCACCTGTCGGCCGCCGCCGTGGCCGTCGTTCTCGCCCTGTCCGGCTGCGCCGGGGGCACCGAGATCCAGAGCGGTGGCGAGGAGGACCGCTTCATCTCCGGTGACGGCAGTGCCACCGTCTTCGAGGCGGGGGAACGCGACGCCGCCCCGGACGTCGCCGGCACCACCTTCGACGGAGACGACCTCTCGCTCTCCGACTACCAGGGACAGATCCTCGTCCTCAACGTCTGGGCCAGCTGGTGCGGGCCCTGCCGCGCCGAGCAGCCCGTCCTGGACGAGGTGCACGCCGAGTACGAAGACCTCGGCGTGGACTTCCTCGGCGTGAACATCAAGGACAACGAGACCGCCGCGCGCGCCTACACCGACAACAAGGGCGTGCTCTATCCGAGCCTGCACGACCAGCCCGGCGAGATCCCCCAGGCCTTCCGCGAGACCGTCCCTCCCCGCGCCATCCCCAGCACCCTGATCCTCGACCCGAACGGCGACATCGCCGCCCGCGTCATCGGCCCCACCACCTACGGCCAGCTCACCGAACTCCTCGACCCCCTCGTGGTCGAGTTCGACCTCGGTGACCCCGAGGACCGCCCCCGCGTCTCCGAGCAGGACGACGAGGAGGACGGGGACGAGGACCCGGACGGGCAGGAGAGCGACGCCGCCGACCCGGCCGAGAACACCGATGAGGACACCGGGGACGACGGCTGATGGATCCCATCGGCACCACGGTCCTGACCGGTTCACTGCTCCTCGCCGCACCGTTGGCCCTGGCCGCCGGGTTGGTCTCCTTCCTGTCCCCGTGCGTGCTGCCCCTCGTTCCCGGATACCTGTCGTACGTGTCCGGGATGAGCGGCTCCCACGTGCGCGAGCGTCAGGAGGCCGCGGGCGGCACCGGTGGCGACACCGGGGGCGGTACCGGTGGTGGTGCCGCCACCGACATCGATACCGAACTCGCCTCCCGTCGCTGGACGATGGTCACCGGCAGCATCCTGTTCATCCTCGGGTTCAGCCTCGTCTTCGTCGCCGTGGGCGGGTTCATCGGCTGGCTGGGCGACCTGCTCATGGTCTACACCGACCCCATCACCCGGGTGCTCGGTGCGCTCACGATCGTGCTCGGCCTGGCCTTCATGGGTGTCATGCCGGGCTTCGGCCGCGAGTTCCGCTTCCACCGCCTGCCCCGCGCCGGGCTGGCGGGGGCCCCGCTGCTGGGTGTCCTGTTCGGACTGGGCTGGACCCCGTGCATCGGACCGACCCTGGCCGCCGTCCAGACCCTCGCCTTCGTCGAGGGCGGCGCCGGCCGGGGCATGCTTCTGTCCCTGATCTACTGCGTCGGCTTGGGGCTGCCCTTCATCCTGGCCTCGTTGCTCTACCGCCGCGCGCTCAACACCTTCGGCCGGCTCAAACGCCACACCCGCACGGTCACCGTGATCGGCGGTGTCATGCTCGTCCTGGTCGGTCTGGCCATGGTGTCCGGGCTGTGGACCGAGATGACCATCGCCATGCAGGGCTGGGCCGCCGACTTCCAGACGGTGATCTGACTTGACCACGACCGAGACCGACACCCCGACGCCCTCCGAGGAGAACCCCCGACGCCCGGCCAAGGGCCTGGGCGTCCTGGGCTGGGGGCGCTGGATCTGGCGCACGCTCACCTCGATGCGCACCGCCCTGATCCTGCTGTTCCTGCTGGCGGTGGGCGCCATCCCCGGCTCGATCCTGCCGCAGAACGTGGTGAGCGTCGACGAGGTGGCCACGTACTTCCGGGAGAACCCGGAGCTGGCCCCCTGGCTGGACCGCCTCTACCTGTTCGACGTGTTCTCCTCGCCCTGGTACGGAGCCATCTACCTGCTGCTCTTCGTGTCCCTGGCCGGGTGCGTGTTCCCGCGGGCGATGGTGCACGCCAGGGCGGTCCGCGCACGTCCGGTGGCCACCCCGCGCAACCTCGGACGCATGCCGTACGTGGCCCGGTTCGGGACCGACACCGCTCCCGACACCGTGCTGGAGCAGGCGCGCAAGGCCCTCAAGGGCTACCGCGTCGAGCGCTACGGCGACTCGGTGTCGGCCGAGACCGGCTACCTGCGCGAGGCCGGCAACGTCCTGTTCCACCTGGCCCTGTTGGGGCTGCTCCTGGCCCTGGCCGCCGGTTCCTTCTTCGGTTACCGCGGCAACATGCTCATCGTCGAGGGCGACGGGTTCGCCAACACGCTCCCGGCCTACGACGCCATCTATCCCGGGCACTGGACCGACACCGACGAGTTCGCCCCGTTCACCCTGCACTTGGATCGGTTCGAGGCCACCTTCATCGAGGAGGGGTCCCTGCGCGGCCAGGCGGAGTCCTACGTCGCCGACATCACCTACACCGAGGAGCCCGGCGGGGAGGAGATGACCCACCGGCTGGAGGTCAACCACCCGTTGAGCGTGGACGGTGTCCAGGTCTACCTGCTGGGGCACGGTTACGCCCCGCAGTTCGAGGTCCGTAACGCCGACGGCGACCTGGTCTTCGACCAGGCGGTCCCGTTCCTGCACCGCGAGACCATGAGCTTCACCTCCGACGGTGTCGTCAAGGTGCCCGACACCGGTGGTGAGGAACTCGGATTCACGGGGGTCTTCCTGCCCACCGCGATGGAGGACGCCGAGGGCGAACTGGTCTCCTCCTTCCCCGGCACCCAGAACCCCATGGTCACGATGGAGGCCTTCCGAGGCGACCTCGGGATGGTCGATCCACAGTCGGTCTACCAGCTCCAGACCCGGGGCATGGAACAGCTGGGCGAGTCGCCGGTGATGGCGGTCGGCGACACCTGGGAACTGCCGGACAAGGCCGGTTCCATCACCTTCACCGGCGTCAGTGAGTACGTCACCCTCCAGAGCAACCGCGACGGTGCCCGGGTTCCCGCGCTGGCCGCCGCCACCCTGGCGGTGGTGGGCCTCATCCTCACCCTGTTCGTGCGCCCCCGCCGTGTCTGGGTGCGGGCCACCGAGGGCGAGGACGGGCGCACCCGCGTGGAGCTGGCCGGCCTCGGCAAGACCGAGGTTGCCGGGGACAACGCCGAGTTCCACGAGATCGCCACACGACTTGCCGGACGGCTCCGGAGTGAGTCCGACGACAACCCCATCACCCCAACCGAAGAGTCGACCACACGAGGGAGTGACCGGTGACGAACACACTCGCCGCACCGGTGAACGAGAGCATGGCGTCGGCCAGTGACACGCTCATCATCGCGATGATCGTGGCCTACGCCGCCGCACTCTTCCTGTTCGCGATCGAGGCCGCGTACGGCCGCCGCACCAAGCTGAAGGCCGGTCGCCTCATGCCGGTCGGCGCCGGAGGGGCCCAGGGCGGTGACGACGACATCGAGGTCGACGTCCGCACGTCCGAGGGCGAGGCGCAGGCCTCCCAGAGCGTGCTGGGCACGATCGCGCTCGGCGTGACCGCGCTGGGCTTCCTGCTCAGCCTCGCGCAGGTCATCACCCGGGGTCTGGCCGCCGGCCGCTGGCCCTGGGGCAACATGTTCGAGTTCGTCGTCGCGATGTGCCTGGTCGCCGTCGGCGCGCTGTTGTACGCCTCCTGGCGCTACCAGGCCCGTTTCCTCGGCGCCTTCGTGCTCGTGCCGGTGCTGCTCCTGCTCGGCATCGGTGTGCGTTGGCTGTACGTCGACCCGGGCCCGCTCATTCCGGCCCTGCACTCCTACTGGGTGCCGATCCACGTGACCGCGGTGATCATCGCCGGTGGCGCCTTCATGGTGTCCGGCGCAGCGGGCGTCACCTACCTGGTGGCGCACCGGGCCGAGGCCAAGAGGGCGCTGGGGGAGAAGGTCGCCGGTATCGCCGGACGCCTGCCCAGCCCCGAACTGCTGGACCGCATCTCCCACCGGCTCATCCTCTTCGGTTTCCCCCTGTGGACCTTCGGCATCATCGCCGGGTCGATCTGGGCGGACGAGGCCTGGGGCCGTTTCTGGGGGTGGGACCCCAAGGAGGTCTGGTCGTTCATCTCCTGGGTGATCTACGCGGCCTACCTGCACGCGCGGGCCACCGGTGGCTGGCGCGGTCCGAAGGCGACCTGGATCAACGTGATCGGTTTCGCCACCGTCATGTTCAACTTCTTCGCCGTGAACTACATGTTCAGCGGCCTACACTCCTACGCCTGAGCCGACGACGGCGCGGCGGTCCCCGGGGCGGGTCCCGATCGATGATCGGGCCCGCCCCGCGTCGTGTCCGGGGTGGGGTCACACACCCGTCGATCCCTGGACCGCGGGCACCCTGCCCGCGAGCTCCTTGCCGGCCCGCTCGGCCAGCGCGCGGGCCTCGGCGTGCAGCCGCTCGGCCTCGGGCCGGAGCGGTTCCATGGCGGGCGTCATGGCGGCGAGCGTGAGTTCGCGCTCGATCACGGTGAGGTCGGCCCCCCACGCGTCGGCGAGCAGTCGGCGCAGGTACGGAGTGGAGTGGTCCCACCCCTCCTTGGGCGTGCCGGGGCCGTAGCCGCCACCGCGCACCGTGACCAGGACGGTCGGGGTGTCCTCGAGGATCGGGACGCCCGTGCCGGCACCGGTGATCACCAGGTCGGCCCAGGCCTTGAAGTGCTGGGACACGCCCCAGTTGTAGAGCGGTACGGCGAGGATCACGGCGTCCGCGTCGGCGAGCTCGGCGCTCAGGCGGGCGGCCAGGTCCAGGGCCTCCCGCTGACGGTCCGTGCGCTCCTCTTCCGGGGAGAAACCGCCCAGCGTCGCGGCGGTCCAGGCGTCCGCGGGCACCGGGTCGGTGCCCAGGTGGCGCCGCACCACCTCGCCGTCGGTGTGCGCGGAGGTCCACTCCGCCTCGACGATGTCGGCCAGCTCGGCGCTGGACGAGGTGGCGGGCAGGATGCTGGCGTCCACACGGAACAGCTGCACGATCGACTCCTCATGAGGGTGGATGCGCCCCGTGATCGGGGCACGACTGCAAGACTAAGCGGACTATACCCCGTTTAGCAACGACAAGCGGACCGTACCCCGTTTAATTTTCCGCTGCTAGCATGCCCGTGTGGACCCATCCGTGAGCCCCCCCGTGATCCCCCTGGAACGTCCCCGGCGGGAGAGGGCCGACGCCGTCCGCAACCGTCTGCACCTGCTCCGTGTCGCCCGCCGGTTGATCGCCGAGGAAGGGGCCGATCGGCTCACCATGGACGGGCTCGCCGCCGCGGCCGACCTGGGCAAGGGCACGGTCTTCCGACGCTTCGGCACCCGCGCGGGCATCTTCCGCGCGCTGTTGGAGGACTCCGAGCAGGAGTTCCAACGGGCGGTCCTGGAGGGGCCGCCGCCCCTGGGCCCCGGGGCGCCGCCGGTCGAGCGCCTGGCGGCCTTCGGCCGTGCCCGGGTGGAGCACCTGGCGGCCAACATCGAGGTGGTGGGACAGAGCAGGGTGGACGGCCATGGCGAGGGCCCCCTCGGCTCGTTCAGCGTGCTGCACTTCCGCGTGCTGCTGGAGGGGGTGGACCTGCCGGGGATCTCGCTCGACGCGGTGGCGGTCCTGCTGGCCGCGGCGGTCGAGACGCCGCTGCTGTTGACGCTCGACCGGCACGACGTGGAGAGCCTTCCCGGGTCGGTCGAGGATCTCGCGGCCGCGTGGGAGGCCCTCGTCCGCCGTATGGTCGGGTGACCCCCGGGCGGTTCAGGCCCCGGTGATCCGGGGCGGTGCGGTGGAGTCGCGGACGACCAGGGAGGTCTCCAGGGTCACCGTTCCGGTCGACCCGGCGGCGTCCACCGAACGCAGCAGCAGGTCGACCGCCCCGCGTCCGGCCTCGGCCACGGGCATGTCCACCGTGGTCAGGGCGGGGCTGGAGTACCGGGCCACGTGGCTGTTGTCCACGCCGATCACGCTGAGGTCGCCGGGCACGCCGAGCCCGAGTTCGGCCGCCCGACGGACGAGACCGAAGGCGACGAGGTCGTTGTGGGCCAGCACCGCGGTGGCGCCGGTGGCCACGACCTGTTCCACCACGGCCCGACCGCCCTCCTCCGTGGGCGGGTTGGGGCCGACCCGGTGGATCCGGACACCGTGGTCCTCGGCCCGGTGTTCGGTGGCGCGTTCGATCTCCCCGCTGGTCCAGGCTCGCGCGGGACCGCCCAGCACGACGATTTCCCGGTGGCCGAGCCCGATCAGGTGTTCCATGGCCCGCCGGGTGCCCGCGCCGACGTCCATGAGGACCCCGGAGACCCCGCGCAGACGGCGGTTGATCACCACGAGCGGGATCTCCTGCGCCAGTTCCGCTATGACGCGGTTGGTCAGTCGCGGCGCGACCAGCACGGCCCCGTCGACCTGCTTGGCCATCGACCGGATCAGTTCCTCCTCGACCCGGGCCTGCTCATCGGTGTCGGCGATGAACACGTGGTAGTCACGGGCGCGGGCCTGGGCCTGCGCCGCCTTGAGCAGGGGAGGGAAGAAGGGGTTGGCGATGTCGGCGACGATGAGGCCGAGGTTGCCGGTCCGGCTGGTGGACAGCGCCCGTGCCGCCCGGTTGGGGCGGTAGCCCAACTCCTCGGCCGCCGCCAGGACCCGGGCGCGGGTGTCGGGGTTGACCAGGTGCGCCGCGGAGAACGCCCGCGAGACCGTGGAGACGTGGACACCGCTCACTTTGGCGACGTCCCTGATGGTGACCGGCACCCGTGGACTCCGTTTCCGCTGTTGGGCCATGGCGGCGGCAAGCGTTTGTCGAAGGGCTCCCCGCCGAACCTCGCCGCTTTTGTCATCCTGACCCATCGAAGGCCCGCTTTTCCAGCATTTTCCCACAACAACCCGGCGGAGGAGGGTTGACGCGGTCACGGTGGATCGGAGACCTTCATGCAAACGTTTGTATACGGGTTCCGGCCCCATCCCCCGAAGGAGCACCGATGCGCAGACCACCCCCGATCCCGGTCCTGACCCTGGCCGCCCTGCTCACCGCCACCACCCTCCTGCCCGTGGCGCCCGCGAGCGCCGAACCCGACGTCGACCCCCGCGGCGTCGCCCGGGAGACCCTTCCCGAGGGCGACGGATGGGGGTCGGCCGGCCGTGGCACCACCGGCGGGTCGCAGGCCGCTCCGGAGAACGTCCACGTGGTCTCGACCCTGGAGGAACTGCGCGCCGCGCTCGGTGGCAAGGAGGAGGACACCCCCCGGATCGTCTACGTCGACGGCCGCATCGACGCCAACACCGACCCGGACGGTGCCGCGCTGTCCTGCGACGACTACGCGGTGGACGGGTACACGCTCGACGCCTACCTGGAGACCTACGACCCCGAGGTCTGGGGCCGACAGGACCCCGAGGGGCCGTTGGAGGAGGCCCGACTGGCGTCGGCCGCGGTGCAGGCCGAGCAGATCAGGGTCGAGGTCGGTTCCAACACCACGCTCGTGGGGCTCGGCGGGGACGCCGCCCTGTCCGGGGTCAACCTGCGCGTCCACGACGTCGACAACGTCATCCTGCGCAACCTGACCTTCTCCGACGCCCACGACTGCTTCCCCGGCTGGGACCCCACCGACGGGGCGAGCGGCAACTGGAACTCGGAGTACGACCAGGTGGAGGTCTCCGGCGCCACCAACGTGTGGGTGGACCACAACACCTTCGACGACGGTGACAACCCCGGCACCGAACTTCCGGAGTACTTCGGCCGCAAGTACGAGGTGCACGACGGGCTGCTCGACATCGTGCGCGAGACCGACCTGGTGACGGTGTCCCGCAACCACTTCGACGGGCGGGACAAGGCCATGCTGTTGGGCAACAGCGACAGCCGGACCACCGACCGGGGGTACCTGCGGGTGACCTGGCGGCACAACCACTTCGACGGCCTGGGGGAGCGGGCGCCCCGGGTGCGGTTCGGGCAGGTGCACGTCCACAACAACGTCTACACGGTCCGGGACCCGGAGCACTTCGGCTACAGCGTGGGGGTGGGCCGGGAGTCGCACCTGTACGTGGAGAACAACCTGTTCGACGTGCACGACGGGATCGAGGTCGGCACGCTGCTGCGCAACTGGGGCGGTACCGACATCGTGGAGCACGGGAACGTGCTGACCCACGAGGGGAGCGGGCGTCCCGCCCCGGTGGATCTGGTCGCCGAGCACAACGCGCACTTCCCGGACGCCCCGCTGGGCACCGAGGTGACCTGGGTGCCGCAGTTCACCGCGGAGGTGGAACCGGTGCACGCGATCCGGGGTCTGCCCCGGGAGGTGGGCGCCGGACGCCTGTGAGGCCGTCCTGGGGTCCGTGAGGCCGTTCGCGGCCGTCGGTCGGACAGCGCGTCGCCACGCCCGCCCGACGGCCCGGAGAACAGCGATGGGGGCCGCACCCGACATCGGGTGCGGCCCCCACCGTTCGCTCTGTCGGCGAGCCTCTCGGGGCGACTACTCTTCCGGGTCGATCCGCCGGTTCAGGCGGCGAAGGAACTCGGGGTCGTCGTCCGGTCCGAGCGGGTGCGCACTGCCGGAGGGCTGGGAGAAGTCTGACGGGTCAAGGTCGTCCGCGGTCATGGCCTGAGGTGGAGAGGACGTGTCGCCCTGGGCCGGGACGGACCGGCGCGGGCGCCCCAGGAAGAACCAGAGGATCCACCCCACGGGTATGAACAACGCGATGACGACCAGCCACAGGATCTTCGGCAGATTCCGAATCTCCTGGGCAGGGGTGGTCAACGCGTCGAAGAACGCGTACACCCATAGAACGATAGATACGAGCGTGATCAGGCCACCGAGCCACACCATGGTTCCAGCCTACTCTCGCTGTCCACTCCTCATGGCCGTGACCCACGCCCCGGAGGGTGCGGGAGACCACGCGGAACACCGTGTCCGGGGTCGCTGAGGACGTGTCGTGTCTTGTGGTTCAGGGGGTGGTCTCGCTGGGCTCCCCGAGCAGGAGGGCTCGCACCTCGGACTCCCGGAAACGACGGTGCCCGCCCGGAGTGCGAATGCTGCTGATACGCCCTGAGGCGGCCCATCGTGTGACGGTCTTGGGATCAACCCGGAAGAGTGAGGCCACTTCCCCGGGGGTCAACAGGCGTTCGCTTGCTCGTTCCACCTTCACATTCCCCCAATCGTGCCCGCCTTGAGTGAGGGGGCGGCGGGCGTTTGATCCCCTAGTGTGCACGAGTTGGTCCGTTTCCTCCCTAGTTTTCGGAGAAATTGTGCCGATCGGGCGATGACTGGGGGATATGTGATCGGAACGTGATGTTCAGGTCCCCCTGTCGGGATTGGAAACATCCCATGAACACCGCATCCGATGCCTGGGGCATCCCATTCGAT
This sequence comes from Nocardiopsis sp. MG754419, assembly GCF_018207095.1. Taxonomy (GTDB): domain Bacteria; phylum Actinomycetota; class Actinomycetes; order Streptosporangiales; family Streptosporangiaceae; genus Nocardiopsis. The sequence continues at coordinate 13,893 of NZ_QOCZ01000062.1, forward strand.
CCGGTGTCGACGCACATCCGAAAACCGACACCCGGTGCCGGAATCGGACCCCGGTCCCGAAGTAGATCGACGCTCCGATCCGGGGCGTCTCCGTGTCGTCGTGCGTCCGGTTCGCGGGCATGCGGACCAGAGCGTGGGCGGTCGACCGTGTCGACCCGATCCGTTCGGGTGAACGACGTGCTCCACCACGGTCGGCGCGGGAGCTTTACCTCCCTGACCTGCGTAAACGTGATTTTATCAGAATGCCTTGTGTCACAAGTGGGTTTATCGGATGCGGACCATTCGACCTGACTTCTCCGGAATCGGCGGGGCCGCCGCTTCCGCGCGGGCGGCCCGCGGGTCCCGTCCGGGCGCCCCGCCCTCGCCACCGCGCGCATCCCGTTGAGACGCCCGCTCCACCGCCCCGGGTCCCGGGGGTGAAAGCACGACCCTCCTCCCGTCCCGAAGCCCCCGGCGGTCTCCCCGACGTACCCGACCGCGGTCCCGGAGCGGGGCACGGCCCCGGAACATGAGGCGCCGGCCGGAACGTGGTGGGCGCCGCGACGCCCCGATCGTGCGTGCTTCGAGGGAGGGCGGTCCGCCCCTTGCGGGGGCATGAGCGGACGACACGCGTGCTCCGGAGTCCGAGGGGCCGGAAACGGAAGAGCGAGGTGGGGGACCTGATCAGGGCTCGGGCGGAGGGGCCGCCGCCCCCGGTGGCGTCCACGGAAGCCGGGGCCGCGCTCGGGCGTCCCCGTCACCGAAGGTCCGGACCCGGGTGGCCCGGTCCCGATGCGGCCCTGCGCGCGGCGTCGCGACGCGTGCGGCGGACCGGACGACACCATCACCGACGGCCGCCGACGACCCTCAGGCCGGTGGGGCCGTCGGGGCCTGTCGGGGCGACGTCGCGCCGGAGCCGTCCGGCGGGCGTGGGCTCCGGGGTCGCTCCGCGTGCGGCCCGGTCGTGGGGGCCGGCGCTCGTGGTCCCTCCCCATGGAACATGAGCGCCGGCCCGGCGACCCGCAGGGACAGGCCTGGCACGGGCCGCGTACCCTCACCGGTCCCCTCCCGCCCCGGTGATGGCCACGAGTCCATCCCAGCAGTTTTCGGTGGGTGAAAGATAGGTCTGACGGGCCGCTTGTGACCATGGTCCTTGAGTGTTATGACGACAGCCCTGTTACGGGCCAAAGGCGCATCTCTCGCACCTGTCACAACCGGACCATGACATGTTCGGAGGAGAACCCCATAAAGGACGAAGGGCCGTTCCCGTTCCCTTCTCGTCCGTTCATCGCGGCGTTGTCCGCTCCTCGGGGAACGGCACCGCCACCCACCTGTGGGGATTTCCCGGTGCCCGTTCACGGAATCGTCCTCCCGCGCCGGTGAGCGGCATGGAAGGACGCGCACGGCCCCGCGCGACGGGGAACGTCGCACGGGGCCGCCGTGGTCTGTCGGCGCGGGGGGCGACCCCCGCGCGGTGCCTCACGCCAGGTGGGCCTCCAGGGTGATGGTCGTGCCGGTGAGCGCCTGGCTCACGGGGCAGTTCTCCTTGGCGTCCTCCGCGGCGCGCTGGAACTGCTCCTCGGTGAGTCCGGCCACGTGGGCGCGGACCTTGAGGTGCACGCCGGTGATGCCCTTGCCGGGCTCGAAGGTCACCGAGGCGTTGGTCTCCAGCCTCTGCGGCGGGGTGCCACCGCCGGCCAGGCCGTGGGAGAGCGCCATCGAGAAGCAGGTGGCGTGCGCGGCGCCGATCAGCTCCTCCGGGCTGGTCCGTCCCTCGGGTGATTCGGCCCGGGAGGCCCAGGTGACATCGAAGGAGCCGACCCCGGAGGAATCCAGGGACACCTGGCCGTGTCCGTCCAGGAGTGCTCCCTGCCAGTTCGCGGTCGCGCTTCGGGTCGTCGCCATGGAAAGTGCTCCTCGCTCGTGCGGGCCCATCGGTCGTCAGGAGCCATCATGCCCGGGATGGCCTCCGGTCATGGGTGGAACACGCGCGCGGGCCGCGCCCGCGTGGGCGATCATGCGGTGCCCGGGGCGGTCGGGGCGGGCCGGGTGCCGCCGGTTCGGCGGCGTGTACGTCGAGGTCACCCGTTGCCGGGGGCCGCCGGCGGCTCGCGGCCGTGCGCCCTGTGGTGAGGGTCCCGGCCGGGGGAGGACGGAGGCGCACGAGAAACGGCGTCCTCACTCCCGCCGAGAGTGAGGACGCCGTCCCGTGTTCCGCATCGGGGTCTTCCCCAACCTCGACGCGAACACATGTACGAATATAACAGATCGGGTCGCCGTTCGGTCAACCCCGCGCCTCGGTCCGACGAGGCCCCGTCGCCGTGGGCGGCGCCCCGGTGTCGCGGACCGGGCCCGGTCGCGGGCCCGACCTCCCGGGGCGGGGGTGAGGGCCGCCGTCCGGGGCGGGGTAGTACCGTCTAAGTGCCGTGTACGACCCCGAACGCGCGTCGAAGATCTCGGTCCGCGCAGGTCGGCCGGGCGGTACCGTGCGGCTACCGTGGTGGTACCGGTCCCGGTAATCGTCTGTTGTGAGGCTCTTCGATGCGTAGCTGGTTGACCTACACCGCCGCCCGCGTGGCGCTGTTCGCGGGCGCCTTCGGTGTCGTCTACCTGTTCGGCGCCAGGTCCTGGATCGCGCTGGTCCTGGCATGGATCATCAGTGGCCTGGCCTCCTACGTCCTGCTGTCCAAGTGGCGCGACCGGATGTCGACGTCGGTCGTCGAGTGGACGGACCAGCGCAAGGACAAGGCCGTGGGCGATCGTCTGGTCGGTGGTGCCGCCCGCGAGGACGAGATCCAGGACGAGCTGCTGCGCTCGCAGGAACAGGCCGCCGACTCCACGGAGTCGACCCAGGCCACCGAGGCCGACAAACCGGCCAAGTAGGTCGAGCAGCCCCAGAACGCCGACGGGGTGGCCGCCGCGGGACGCGGCCACCACCCCGAGGTCGAGGGTCCCCGTTCAGGAGATCGGGAACATCCCCAGGCGTGCGTGGTAGGCGTCCGCCAGACGTTCGGTGTCGCTGCCGACGTAGAGGCCGTCGGAGGTCGCGTGCAGCGCCTCCACCCCGTGGCCGCGCGAGCGGCCCGGGTTCCACTCCAGTGCGCGTCCGGTCGTCGGGTGCACCGCCGCGATCCCCTCGCGCGCCACCGACCCGGGCCCCGGGTTCAGGGCGCCCTGCTCGTTGTCCATCCACCTCTGGTGCCCCCCGACGTAGACCGCGTCCGAGGTGACCTCCACCGAGTACAGGGAGTCCCCGCCGGTGAGGTTGGTCCAAGTGGGCTCCGCACCGGCCTCGTCGGTGTTCTCGAAGCGCGCGGTGGACTTGCACAGACCCGGTTTGACCTGCGGGCCGCCCGCCGTCACCACCGCGAAGTAGGAGCCGTCGGGGGAGAAGTCCATCTGCCGCATGTAGGTGTGCATGCGCGAGTAGTCACAGGGCGCCTCGTAGGCCGAGGTCGACCAGGGCGTGAGGGTGCCGGACCCGGTGTCGACCATGGCGATCTGATAGCGGTCCTGGCCGTCCACCTTCGTGAAGGTCCCGTTGATCGCCAGGCGTCGCCCGTCGGGGCTGAGCGCCAGTTCCTGGACGCGCAGGCTGCCGCGCCGCTGTTCGGCGAGGGTCGGTGCGAAGCCGGCGTCGACCGCCCCCGTCCGCGCGTCGACGCGGGCCAGGCCGGTGCGCCGTTCCCCGTTGACGCCCGAGAAGTTCCCGCCCAGGTAGACGTCGGTGCCGTCGGAGGCGAGCCGGTACACGCTCCCGTTGTCCACGGTGGCGCCGAACCCGGTGACCGTGGCGCCGGTGGCGGTGTCGATCCGGGCCACGCCCCGGCTGCTCTGGCCGTTGACCCGGCGGAACTGGCCGCCGATGATCAGCGACCCGTCCGGTCCCTCGGCCAGGGAGGTGACCTCGCCGTCCACGGAGGGCGCGAAGCGGGTCAGGATCTCGCCGTCGCCGTGACGGAAGGCGAAGAGGTTGCGTCGGTCGTGAGTGCGGTTCTCGTCGGCGTCGGCGATCCGGCCGAACTCGCCGGCGACCACGACCGTGTCCCCGATCCGCAGGATGTCCTTGACGGAGCCGTCCAGCACGTGGGGCGTCCATCCCACCGGCCGTTCGCCGACCACGCCCTGGTGAGGGGCGGCGGCCGCCGGCGCGGCGGTCGCCACGGCGAGGGGGAGCATGAGCAGGGAGCCCATGGTCAGGGCGACGAATGATCGGGCCGGGTTCACGGGTCTCTCCTCGGACGCACGGAAAAAGGAATGCGGCCGGCCCATTATTGCATGGCGTTAACGCTTAATTACTGGTTGTCACGACTCGCGTTGTGGGGTGCCCTGACCGACTCCCGCGTCCCGAGACCCGCGCACCCCCCTTAGTCTGGTGCCATGACCCGCGCGAAGCTCGACAAGCAGCCCCAGGACGTCGCCGCGATGTTCGACGGCATCGCAGAGAACTACGACCTCGTCAACGACGTCATCTCGCTCGGCCAGGACCGCGTCTGGCGCCGGTCCGTGGTGGACGCGGTCGACGCCCACAGCGGTGAGCTGGTCCTGGACCTGGCCGCGGGCACCGGTACCTCCTCGGAGTCCTTCATCAAGAAGGGCGCCCGTGTCATCGCCTGCGACTTCTCGCTCGGCATGCTCAGCAAGGGCGCCGAGCGTCGCGGCGGCGCCTCGCGCGCCGGCGTCACCTTCGTGGCCGGTGACGCGCTCGCGCTGCCCTTCGCGGACGAGACCTTCGACGCGGTCACCATCTCCTTCGGGTTGCGCAACGTCGCCGACGTCGACCAGGCGCTGCGCGAGCTGCGGCGGGTGACCAAGGTCGGCGGTCGGCTGGTGATCTGCGAGTTCAGCCACATCCCGGTGGAGTTCGTCGACAAGCTCTACTCGACGTACCTGATGGCGGCCCTGCCCAGGATCGCCGGCGCCTTCTCCGGTCGCAGTGAGGCCTACGACTACCTGTCGGAGTCGATCATGGCCTGGCCCGACCAGGCGGAGTTGTCCACGTACCTCCAGGCGGCCGGGTGGTCGCGGGTGGCCTGGCGCAACCTGACGCTCGGCACGGTGGCCCTGCACCGAGGGTTCCGCGAGAAGTAAAATCCGACATAACGCCCAAATGGTTATGTTGTTCTCTTAGTTCTACAAAACTCTCGAACCCCAAGGAATCTCGCTCCTTGGGGTTCTTTGTGTTGCTCATGCGTCACTGGGGGTGCATGATCCTCATGAGCTGCAGGGTCGTCGCGGACCGGTCTTGTGCCGGCGTGTTCGACGGTTATGGGTGCTATATCCGATTTCCCGAAGAATGGACCCCGGGTGTCGCCTCTCAGGCCGTGAGGGTCTAGACTGCGGAAAAGAGGCTTGTGAAGTGCTTCACAAGCGCACGAGGCGTAGGACACAAGGCCCTATGTCTGACAAGTCGGAAGTCCCGAACCGACCCATACCACCCCCGTGAGCGGGTCGACCCCGCACTGGCCCGCCACGGTAGGACCGCGCGAGTAGTCGAGGACCCACCCGTGAGTGAGACAGCCACCTCCGCTCCCAGAGGCCGGGAGCGGATCGAGTACGACGCCGACGTCATCGTCGTCGGCGCCGGCCCGTCCGGTTCCACCACCGCCTACTACCTGGCCCAGGCGGGCCTGGACGTCCTCCTTCTGGAGAAGACCTCCTTCCCCCGCGAGAAGGTCTGTGGTGACGGACTGACCCCCAGGGCGGTGAAACAGCTCACGTCGATGGGCATCACCTTCGAGGACGAGGGCTGGATCAAGAACCACGGCCTGCGCATCGTCGGCGCGGGCGTCCGCCTCGAACTGCCCTGGCCCGACCTGGGCTCCTACCCCGGATACGGGCTCGTCCGTACCCGCTACGACTTCGACCAGATCCTGGTCGACCGGGCGGTGAGCGCCGGTGTGAAGCTCCTGGAGCGCACCAACGTCACCGGCCCCCTCATGGACGAGCGCAGCAACCGCATCGTCGGAGTGCACGCCAAGAACGCCGACCGCGAACCCGTGTCCTTCCGGGCGCCGCTGGTCGTGGCCGCCGATGGCAACTCCTCCCGGCTCTCCGTCGCCATGGGCATCCGCAAGCGCGACGACCGCCCCATGGGCGTGGCCGTGCGCACCTACTTCGAGAGCCCCCGTCACAAGGACGACTACCTGGAGTCCTGGCTGGAGCTGTGGGACCGCAGCGGCGACAAGGACGTCCTCCTGCCCGGCTACGGCTGGGTCTTCGGCGTCGGCGACGGTACGAGCAACGTCGGCCTGGGCATCCTCAACTCCACCTCCTCCTTCCAGGACGTGGACTACCGCAAGCTGCTGCGCCGCTGGACCGACTCGATGCCCGAGGAGTGGGGCTTCACCGAGGAGAACCAGAAGGGCGGCATCCGCGGCGCGGCGCTGCCGATGGGCTTCAACCGGGTCCCGCACTACTCCCGCGGTCTCATGCTGGTCGGCGACGCCGGCGGCATGGTCAACCCGTTCAACGGCGAGGGCATCGCCTACGCCATGGAGGCCGGCCAGATCGCCGCCGACGTCATCATCCAGGCGCAGGGCCGTACCACGCAGCAGACCCGCGAACGCGCCCTGTTGCGCTACCCGGAGATCCTCGCCGACACCTACGGCGGCTACTACACGCTCGGCCGCTACTTCGTGAAGGTCATCGGCCAGCCCGAGTTCATGAAGTACGCGACCAAGTACGGGCTGCGCCAGCGCACCCTCATGAAGTTCGTGCTGAAGATGCTCGCCAACCTCACCGAACCGACCAACGGCGACGCCATGGACCGGGTCATCAACGGCCTCACCAAGATGACGCCCGCGGCCTGACCCGAGGTTCCACCGGGACGCCACACAGAGCGACGCCATAAAGAGCACAGCGTTCTCGCGGCCGGGACGCCCTTTCGGGCGCTCCCGCGCAGGGTTCTCGGCCGCATCACAAAGAATTCGGGACAAGCACGTGAAAACGTTCACAAGACTGTCGGGTGTGCGACCCGGCAGGCCGTTCGGCGGAGGAGGGTGAGCCGTGGAGTTGTACACACCGATACTCGTGCTCGGCGGCATCGGCGCCGCCTTCGTGGTGGTGTCGATGGTCGCCGGAGCGATCATGGGCCCCAAGCGCTACAACCGGGCCAAGATGCAGGCCTACGAGTGCGGCATCGAACCCACCCCGCAGCCCGCGGGCGGTGGCCGCTTCACCGTCAAGTACTACATGACGGCCATGATGTTCATCATCTTCGACATCGAGATCATCTTCCTCATCCCCTGGGCGATCCACTTCGACGCCCTCGGCTGGTTCGGTCTGATCGCGATCATCCTCTTCCTGGTGAACGTCTCCATCGCCTACGCCTACGAATGGCGCCGTGGAGGCCTCGAATGGGACTAGCGCCTGTTTGTCGGACCACGGTGGTGTCCCTCCGTTCGGGCTCCGCGAGTTCCCGCTGCGCTGTTGGGCGTCCGGACACGGGCCGAAGCACAGCCGAGGCCCCGAGCGAACACACCCCAGGCCACCCGCGGCGGACCCCCGCCCCGCGGTGCGACGCGCCGGCAGCGTCGTCACACGCGCCCCACCCCCGGGCGTCACAGAGCCGGCAGCCCAGTCACGAGGAGGTCCGAAGCTGATGGGACTCGAAGAGAAACTCCCCGCAGGAGTCGCGCTCACCACGGTCGAGCAGGTCGTCGGTCTGGCCCGTAAGTCCTCGATGTGGCCCGCCACGTTCGGTCTGGCCTGCTGCGCCATCGAGATGATGTCGGTCGGCGGTCCCCACTACGACCTGGCCCGTTTCGGCATGGAGAAGTTCGGCGCCACCCCGCGTCAGGCCGACCTGATGGTCGTCGCCGGACGCGTCAGCCAGAAGATGGCGCCGGTGCTGCGACAGATCTACGACCAGATGCCCGAACCCAAGTGGGTCATCGCGATGGGCGTGTGCGCCTCCAGCGGCGGCATGTTCAACAACTACGCGATCGTCCAGGGCGTGGACCACATCGTCCCCGTCGACATCTACCTGCCGGGCTGCCCGCCCAGGCCCGAGATGTTCCTGGACGCGGTGCTCAAGCTCCACGACAAGGTGCAGAACACCAAGCTCGGCGCCCACCGGGAGCAAGAGATCACCGAGACCGAGGAGCGGATGCTCCGCCGTTCGCTGCCCCTGGTGACCAAGGACTGATCATGAGCAACGAGTACGAGCGCGAACGCGACGAGTCGGCGGAGAACCTGCCCGACCAGCGCGGACGTGAGCGGCTGGCCGCCCCGGTCAAGCGCACGGGCATGTTCGGCGCCGGCACCACCGGGGACACCTCCGGTTTCGGTGGCCTGCAGGTGAGGGGGAGCGCTCCCGCGCAGAGCCAACGCCCCTTCACCGATCCCGACGACCCGCGCACCGCCGACTTCGATCGGGTCGCCGACGACCTGGAGGCGGCGCTGAACGCCCAAGAGCGGGCGGACGACGTCGAGCGGGTCGAGGTGGCCCACGGGGAGATCACCTTCCACGTGCGCCGCGACGGCCTGCTGGAACTGGTCCGGGTCCTGCGCGACGATCCCGCCCTGCGCTACGAACTGTGCACGGGCGTGGTCGGGGTGCACTACCCCGCCCAGACCGGGCGCGAGCTGCACGCGGTCTACCACTTCAGGTCGATCACCCACAACAGCGAGATCCGCGTCGAGACCACCTGCCCCGACGCCGACCCGCACGTGCCCTCGATCGTCCAGGTCTATCCGACCAACGACTGGCACGAGCGCGAGGCCTGGGACTTCTTCGGTCTCGTCTTCGACGGGCACCCCTCGCTGACCCGTATCCAGATGCCCGACGACTGGCACGGCCACCCCCAGCGCAAGGACTACCCGCTGGGCGGCGTCCCCGTCGAGTACCGGGGCGCCACCGTGCCCCCGCCGGACGAGCGGCGGTCCTACGAATGATCCCCCGAGCGACCACCACGACCATTCGAAGGGCCATCCAGAAGGGAGGCACGGCATGACCGTCACCGAGGACTACATCGACGCCTCCGGTGGGGACTGGGACGACGTCGTCGAGAAGGCCCAGGGCAGTAGCGCCGAGCGCCTCGTCGTCAACATGGGGCCGCAGCACCCGTCCACGCACGGCGTGCTCCGGCTGATCCTCACCCTGGACGGCGAGACCTGCACCGAGGCCCGAGTCGCCATCGGTTACCTGCACACCGGTATCGAGAAGAACATGGAGTACCGGACGTGGACGCAGGGCACCACGTTCGTGACCCGCATGGACTACCTGACGCCGCTCTTCAATGAGACGGCGTACTGCCTGGCGGTCGAGAAGCTGCTGGACATCACCGACCGGGTGCCCGAGCGGGCCAGTGTCATCCGCGTCCTGCTCATGGAGCTCAACCGGATGGCCTCGCACTTCGTGGCCATGGCGACGTTCGGCATGGAGCTGGGCGCCACCACGGTCATGACCAACGGGTTCCGCGAGCGCGAGATGATCCTCGACATCTTCGAGCTCATCACGGGTCTGCGGATGAACCACGCCTACGTCCGTCCCGGCGGGGTGGCGCAGGACCTGCCGCCCGGCGCCGTCGGCAAGGTGCGCGAGCTCCTCAAGGAGATGCCGAAGCGCATCGACATCATGCGCAAGCTCCTGGACGAGAACCCCGTCTACCTGGCCCGGACCAAGGACGTCGCCTACCTCAACCTGCCCGGTTGCATGGCGCTCGGTATCACGGGGCCGCTGCTGCGCGCCTCCGGTCTGGCCTGGGACCTGCGCAAGGCCAAGCCCTACTGCGGTTACGAGAACTACGAGTTCGACGTGCCGGTCTCCGACGGCGGCGACGTGTACGCCCGCTACCGGGTGCGCATCGCCGAGATGGAGGAGAGCCTCAAGATCGTCGAGCAGTGCCTGGACAAGCTGGAGCCGGGCCCGGTGATGATCCAGGACGCCAAGATCGGCTGGCCCGCCAAGCTGGCGCTGGGTCCGGACGGCATGGGCAACTCCCCGGACCACATCGCGCACATCATGAGCGGCTCCATGGAGGCGCTCATCCACCACTTCAAGCTGGTCACCGAGGGCTTCCGGGTCCCCGCCGGCCAGGCGTACGCGGCCGTGGAGAGCGCCAAGGGCGAACTCGCCTGCCACGCCGTCAGTGACGGGGGCACCCGCCCCTACCGCGTCCACTTCCGCGACCCGTCGTTCACCCACCTCCAGGCCGTCGCCGCCATGTGCGAGGGCGGGACGGTGGCGGACGTCATCGCGGCCGTGGCCAGTATCGACCCGGTGATGGGAGGCGTGGACCGGTGAACGAACACCACGAGGACGGCACCGCCGAGACCGAAGAGAACGTCTTCACCGACGAGGTGGTGACACGACTGGCGCAGGACGCCAAGGAGGTCATCAGCCGTTACCCGAAGCCGCGCTCGGCCCTGCTGCCGCTGCTGCACCTGGTGCAGGCCGAGGAGGGACACGTCAGCAAGGCCGGTATGCAGTTCTGCGCCGACCAGCTGGACATCACCCTCGCCGAGGTCAAGGCGGTCGCCACGTTCTACACCATGTACCGCCGCCGTCCGGGCGGCGACTACCAGGTGGGCGTGTGCACCAACACCCTGTGCGCGGTGATGGGCGGCGACGAGATCTTCTCCGCCCTCAAGGAGCACCTGGACCTGGCCAACGGTGAGACCACCGAGGACGGCAAGGTCACGCTGGAGCACGTGGAGTGCAACGCGGCCTGCGACTTCGCCCCGGTGGTGATGGTCAACTGGGAGTTCTTCGACAACCAGACGCCCGCCACCGCCACGCGGATGGTCGACGACCTGCGGCTGGGCAAGGACGTGGCGCCCACCCGAGGCCCGCAGAGCCTCTGCACCTGGAAGCAGGCCTCGCGCGTGCTCGCCGGGTTCGAGGACGGGCGCGCCGGCGAGGGCGTCCAGGCGGCGGCCCCGTCGCTGGCCGGCCTCGAACTCGCGCGGCGGCGCGGGTGGCAGGCGCCCGACCCGAACAACCTCCCTACCCCGACCGACCAGGGTGAGGAGGGCGCCAAGTGACCACCCTGACCCCGATCCTGTCCCAGAACTGGGACCGCCCCGACTCCTTCACCATCGACGGGTACCGGGCCACCGGCGGCTACGACGCGCTGCGCAGGTCGCTGACCATGGACCCCGACTCCATCGTCGACCTGGTCAAGCAGTCCGGTCTGCGCGGTCGCGGCGGCGCGGGCTTCCCCACCGGGATGAAGTGGGGGTTCCTGCCCAAGGACAACCCCAACCCGCGCTACCTCGTCGTCAACGCCGACGAATCCGAGCCGGGTACCTGCAAGGACATCCCGCTCATGCTCGCCAACCCGCACGTGTTGGTGGAGGGCGTGGCGATCGCCTCCTACGCGATCAAGTCCCGGCAGGCCTTCATCTACGTGCGCGGCGAGGTCGTCCACGTCGTTCGGCGGCTCCGCCAGGCGGTCTCCGAGGCCTATGAGGCCGGGCTGCTCGGCAAGAACATCCTCGGTAGCGGCTTCGACCTCGACGTGGTCGTGCACGCCGGCGCCGGTGCCTACATCTGCGGTGAGGAGACCGCTCTCCTGGACTCCCTGGAGGGCTACCGGGGCCAGCCCCGGCTCAAGCCGCCGTTCCCGGCCGTGGCCGGGCTCTACGCCTCACCCACCGTGGTGAACAACGTCGAGTCCATCGCCAGCGTCCCCGGGATCGTCGCCAACGGCGCCGAGTGGTTCACCTCCATGGGCACCGAGAAGTCCGCCGGTTTCGGCTTCTTCTCCCTGTCCGGGCACGTCACCAACCCTGGCCAGTACGAGGCGCCGCTCGGGATCACCCTGCGCGAACTGCTCGACATGGCGGGCGGTATCCGGGCCGGGCACGAACTCAAGTTCTGGACCCCGGGCGGATCGTCCACGCCGATCTTCACCGACGAGCACCTGGACACACCGCTCGACTTCGAGTCGGTGGGCGCCGCCGGGTCCATGCTCGGTACCCGCGCCCTCCAGATCTTCGACGAGACCACCTGTGTGGTGCGGGCCGTCGGTCGCTGGATCGCCTTCTACGCCCACGAGTCCTGCGGCAAGTGCACGCCCTGCCGCGAGGGCAACTTCTGGATGGTCCAGGTCTTGGACCGGCTGGAGCGCGGCGAGGGCACCGAGGCCGACATCGACAAGCTCCTCCAGATCTGCGACAACCTGCTCGGCCGCTCCTTCTGCGCTCTGGGCGACGGTGCCACCAGCCCCGTCATGTCGTCGATCAAGTACTTCCGCCAGGAGTACATCGACCACTTCGAGAAGGGCGGCTGTCCCTTCGACCACTCCAGGTCCACCGTCTGGGCGGACCGGCCGACCACCACGGAAGAGGGAGGGAACCGGTGACCGTCACCTCCAACACCTCAGGCGGGTCCTCGCCCGCCCCGCCCCCGGAGGATCTGATCACCGTCACCATCGACGGCTTCCAGATCCAGGTGCCCAAGGGCACCCTGCTGATCCGCGCCGCCGAACTGCTCGGTATCCAGATCCCCCGGTTCTGCGACCACCCGCTGCTCGACCCGGTCGGCGCCTGTCGCCAGTGCCTGGTGGAGATCCCCGACATGGGCAACGGGCGCGGGATGCCCAAGCCGCAGGCCTCCTGCACCATCACCGTCATGGAGGGCATGGTGGTCAACACCCACCTGACCTCCGAGGTGGCGGAGAAGGCCCAGCGCGGGATCATGGAGTTCCTGCTCATCAACCACCCGCTGGACTGCCCGGTCTGCGACAAGGGCGGCGAGTGCCCCCTGCAGAACCAGGCCATGTCCACGGGGCAGGGCGAGTCGGAGTTCATCGACGTCAAGCGCACCTTCCCGAAGCCGATCGCGCTGTCCAGCCAGGTGCTGCTCGACCGCGAGCGCTGCATCCAGTGCGCCCGCTGCACCCGGTTCGCCGCGCAGATCGCCGGCGACCCGCTCATCGAACTGATGGAGCGCGGCGCGCAGGAGCAGGTCGGCATCGCCGAGGGAGAGGCGTTCGACTCCTACTTCTCCGGCAACACCGTGCAGATCTGCCCGGTGGGCGCGCTCACCGGCTCCGCGTACCGGTTCCGGTCGCGCCCCTTCGACCTGGTCTCCACCCCCAGTGTCTGCGAGCACTGCGCCGGCGGCTGCGCCCAGCGCACCGACCACCGGCGCGGCAAGGTCACCCGCCGACTGGCCGGCGACGACCCGCAGGTCAACGAGGAGTGGAACTGCGACAAGGGCCGGTGGGCGTTCACCTACGCCACCCGGTCCGACCGGCTCAGCCGCCCCCTGGTCCGTGACGAGGACTCCCGGGCCCTGGAGTTCGCCTCCTGGCCCGAGGCCATCGGCATGGCCGCCCAGGGGTTGGCCGCGGCCGCCGGCAACGTGGGCGTACTGGTCGGCGGACGCCTCACCTACGAGGACGCCTACGCCTACGCCAAGTTCGCCCGCGTGGCCCTGCACACCAACGACGTGGACGCCCGCGCCCGCGACCACTCCGTCGAGGAGGCCGCCTTCCTCGCCGCGCACGTGGCGGGCACACCGGTGGACGTGGACTTCACCGCGGTCGAGAAGGCCCCGGCGGTCCTGCTCGTCGGGTTCGACCCCGAGGACGAGTCGGCCTCCACGTTCCTGCGCCTGCGCAAGGGTATGCGCAAGCGCGGACTCAAGGTCTACTCGCTGGCCTCGCACTCCACCCTGGGGCTGACCAAGACCAAGGGCACGCTCGTACCGACCGTTCCGGGCGACGAGGGCCGTGTCCTCAACTCCCTGGACGGGGAGCACCCCGAGGTCGTCGAGGCCATCGGCCAAGAGGGCGCGGTCATCATGGTGGGGGAGCGGCTCGCCGCCGTCCCCGGTGCCCTGACCGCCGCCGTCGCCCTGGCCGAACGCACCGGTGCCCGCCTGGCGTGGGTCCCGCGTCGCGCCGGTGAGCGCGGCGCCATCGACGCCGGAGCGCTGCCGAACCTGCTGCCGGGCGGTCGTCCCGTCGCGGACGCCGCGGCCCGCGCCGAGGTCGCCCGCGCCTGGAACGTCGGCTCCCTGCCCGACGCCCCCGGCCGTGACACCGACGCGATCATCGCCGCGGCGGCGGCCGGGGAACTGGACGCCCTGGTCATCGCCGGGGTCGAGCTGGACGACCTGCCCGACCCGGAGGCGGCCCGCGCCGCCCTGGCCCGGGTGCCGTTCATCGTCAGCCTCGAACTGCGCGCCAGTGACGTCACCGACCGCGCCGACGTCGTGTTCCCGGTGGCCGCGGTCGCGGAGAAGTCCGGCACCTTCGTCAACTGGGAGGGCCGTCACCGGCCCTTCGGGGACGCGCTCAAGGTGCCCGGCGCCCTCTCCGACCTGCGTGTCTTGGCCGCGATCGCCGACGAGATGGACGTCCACCTGGGTCTGCCCGACTCCGCCGGCGCCTACTACGAGCTGGTGGAACTG
>NZ_QOCZ01000063.1 GCF_018207095.1 Nocardiopsis sp. MG754419
CCGTGATCCTCGTCCGCTCCGGTCGCGGCGTTGAGGTAGTCGAGTGCGTTGCGCACATGGTCCGGCGCGGACTCGGGCAGCCAGTGCGCGATGGTGCGCACGGCCTCCAGCATGAGGGCGGGGGAGGGTGTGGGGCCGCTGGGCAGTTCACAGCAGGGCTGCAGCGCTCGCCAGGCGACCGTGCTGACGATGTCGAGGACACCGCACTGGCCCGGGCGCCAGGCGCTGATCTCCTGCGGGGTGGCGGAGATGAGGTGCTCCCAGTCGCCGGCGGTGGCGATGACCGCCCCGCGGACCGGCTCGGAGAGTTCGGAGCAGTCCACCGTCTGCGTGCGCAGGCTCGGCAGGAACTCGGCGAGGGGGACGTGGTCCCACTGCTCGACCGCGAGTCGGGCCAGGCCGTGGGCCAACCAGGGCGGACCGGCGATGTCCAGGACACGCGTGACCGGCAGGGACCGCCACCAGCCATCGAACAACCGGTCGTGTCGGAGCAGGGATGCCACGTCCGGCGACCTCGACCAGCGCAGGGCGGGTGCGAGGTCGACGAGGCAGATCGGAGAGACGGCGTTCATCCGCTGGGGACCTCGACCTCCTGGTGTCTGCACGTGAATTGGGGAGGAACCGCACGGGCCTTCGGTTCGATGCACCACAGTACGCGCCTCGGGCCCGGTGAAGAACGGGCCCCGGGAACGCTCCGGCCCTGCCGCGAGAGGACACGGAGGACCGAGGGGCGGGGGTGCCGTGAGCACTTCACGAGATCGTACGTGGCCGGAGCGCACATGGGTAGTCCCCGGCGGACCCGGTGAGAACCGGCCACCGTGGGTGATCACCGTGGTGGGGGAGATCCATGACGAACATGTCGCATCTTGTGTGAGTCACCTCATAAGTGACATCCGGCTCTTCTCGGGCCCGGTGAACGTTGTTCCGAGAGCGGTCACCGGCGCGTCCGGTCCCTCACCCCTGGGCCCGGCGCCACGCCGGAAGTTCGGACCCGTGAAGGCTCGAACGGCCTGATCAGACCGAATCCGGCGTGTCCCCGTCGGGCGCGGGTATGCTGGTCCGGCACTGTCCTCGCCCGAGCGCGCACATCGGCCGGGTGGCCGCAGCCGACCCCGGGGCCGACGGTGCTCGGACATCGCGGGCCGGCGGCACACCGCCCCCCACCAAGACTTCCGTTACCGCGCACCCCGGTGCTCGGCAGGCGTGGGACGGTCGATCCGGATGATTGGTTGACGTGACAGACCTTGAGATGAATCCCCCCGCTTCCGGTGCCACGAACAGACCGGAGATCATCCGGTCCTACGTGGCGATCGGTGACAGCATCACCGAGGGGATGGAAGACGACAGCGGACCGGGCGGCGCCTACCGGGGTTTCGCGGATCGTCTCGCCGAACACCTGGGCAGCCTGTCCCCGGACTTTCGCTACGCCAACCTGGCCGTGCGCGGCCGGCGGATGCGGCACATCTTCGGCGAGCAGCTCGAACAGACCTTGGAGTGGAAGCCCGACCTGGTCACCGTGCTGGCCGGCGGCAACGACGTCCTACGCCCCGGCAACGACCTCGACGCCCTGGCCGAGAAGTTCGAGTGGGGCGTGCGCCAGCTGCGCGACGCGGGGATCCGTGTGGTGATCCTGGCCGGCCACGACACCGGGTGGATCCCGGTCCTGCGTCTGTACCGCGGCCGCATCGCGGTCTTCAGCATGCACATGCGCGCCGTGGCCGAGCGCACCGGCACCGAGATCGTGGACCTGTGGGCGCTCAACGCCCTCAACGACTTCCGGGCCTGGAGCGACGACCGCCTGCACCTCAACGGCGCCGGACACCAGATCGTCGCCGCCCGCGTCGCCGACCTGCTCGGCCACCCCCTGGGCCCGCCCGACTCGTGGGCCGACCCCTGGGCCACGCCGCCCCAGCAACTCCCGCGGATCCTGCGCCGTCGCGAGAACCGTCGCTGGGCGCGTCAGCACCTCGTCCCGTGGCTGCGCCGCCGCGCCATGGGCCGCTCCTCCGGGGACGGTCGCATGCCCCGCCGTCCGGAACTGGACTACCTCCACGACGAGGAGACCCGCGAGCACCTGCGGACGCGGTTGTTCGAGGCCGGGGCGGACACCCACTTCAACGACGACTCGGTCGGGGACACACCGCCCATCAGCAGCCCGTCGGGCACCAAGGGGCCCGAGCCCCTGCGCTGAGCCGCCCTCCCGAGCGTGAACGCCGTGGGGCCCGCACCGGATCCGGTGCGGGCCCCACGGCGTCGTCGGCTCCCGATCACTGTCGGGACAACGACTGGATGAGGTCGCTGACGTGCACCACGCCCAGGCACTGGCCGTAGGGGTTGGTCACGATGAGGTCGTCGTAGACGCGTTCGCGGTCGCGGCCCGCCACCCGCAGCGCCGCGATCGCCGACATCCACGCCGGTACGGTCCGCGGCGGCTCCGCCAGACGCAGGGCCGGCCGTTTGGCGTGCAGTGCGTGCCCGTAGCGGCCGGTCACCGACAGCAGGAACCGCGTGCGGTCGATCACCCCCGTGGGGCGTTCGCGGTCGTCGATGAGCACCACACTGTTGAGCGCGGTGTCGGTGGTGAAGGCCTCCAGGACGTGCTCTCCGGTGGACTCGGAATCGAAGTCCAGCGGCGGCACCATGAACTCGGTGACCTTCGGACCGGTGTCCGCGTCGTCGAGAGCGGTGGCCGCCGGTTCGGGGACCGGCGTCACCTTCTCCCCGGGGCGCCAGTCGGGGTCGGCGAAGAACGTTCCGGCGCCCAGGCGTACCCCGCACTCCCGCAGCCGGACGATCTCCTCGCTCCGGGCCACACCCGTGGCCAGGGCGTACACGCCGCTGCTGCGGCCGATCCGGGACAGCCCGTCCACGATCCCGCCGTGGCGCTGGTCGGCGTCGATGCCCGACACCAACGTCGGATCCAGCCGGATGAGGAACGGGGTCGCCTCCAGCACAAGGTCCGGCCGGGCCATCGCGGTGCCGAAACCGCACCGGAAACCCACCGAGCGCAGTCCCGCCACCCCCGCGAGGACCAGATCCCGCGGCAGGTCCACCAGGTCGGGGGTGAACATGAGGGTGACGTCCCGGGGACGTCGCCCGGTCCGCCGCATCGCGCTCTCCGCCAGGGCCGGCAACCCGGGTCCGTCGGCCAGCACCACCGACGGCAACGGCAGCACCAACGGCAGTGGGGTGTCCGCGCCGCCCACGGCCCGCACCAGGGCCGAGGACCACTCGGTGACGAGCGCGGCCACGCGGCCGCTCCCGTCCGGCCGCCCCAGCCCCTCGGGCACGGGGGCGATGACCTCGACGGCCACGACCGCGCCGGAGTCCAGGTCGACCACGGGACGGAACGAGGGTCCCCGGCGCCGGTTCGACCCGTGTCGGGCGCCGGGGCCGGGAGCCGGATGCGCGTGTGCGGAGTGCAGGGTGGACACCACTCCATGGTGGCCGGTGGGCCGGGTCGACCTGAAGCCCTGTCCGTGGCTGTTCAGCCGTTCTTGCTCCGTGCGGAACCGGTTGTTCACGCACGGGCGACAGGGTTCGCGCACACGACTGTGGGCGCCACCGAGAGTGACGCCCACAGGGGATGACGCGGAGGGATCAGGCGCGTCGGAAGGCCACCGCGATGTTGTGGCCACCGAATCCGAAGGACTCGTTGATGGCGGCCACGTCGCCGGTGGGCATCTCCCGCGGCTTGTCGCGGACGATGTCCACGACCACCTCGGGGTCGAGCTCGGAGATGTTGATGGTCGGCGGGATCAGGCCGTCGTGCAGCGCCAGGATCGTGGCGATCGACTCCACCGCGCCCGCGCCGCCCAACAGGTGGCCGGTCATGGATTTGGTGGAGGTCACCGCGACCCGGTCTGCGGCGGCGTCGCCCAGGGCCGAGCGGATCGCGCGGGCCTCACCGACGTCACCGGCCGGGGTCGACGTGGCGTGCGCGTTGACGTGCACGATGTCGGACGGCTCCAGCTCGGCGTCGGACAGCGCCTGCGTGATGGCCCGGGCCTGGCCCGCGCCCTCGGGGTCGGGCTGGACGATGTCGTAGGCGTCGTCGGTGTAGCCCACACCGGCGGCGTGCGCGTACACGCGGGCGCCGCGCTTGGCGGCGTGCTCGGCCGACTCCAGGATCAGGATGCCGGCGCCCTCGCCCATGACGAAGCCGTCGCGGTCCTTGTCCCAGGGGCGGGAGGCGCTCTGCGGGTCGTCGTTGCGCGTCGACAGGGCGCGCATGGACGCGAAGGAGGCGATGTTCAGCGGGTGGATGGCCGCCTCGGTACCACCGGCGATGACGATGTCGGCGCGACCGGCGCGGATCATGTCCACGCCGTTGGCGATCGCCTCGGCGCTGGAGGCGCAGGCGCTGACCGGGGCGTGGGCGCCGGCGCGCGCGGTGAACTCCAGGGCCACGGCGGCCGCGGGGCTGTTGGGCATGAGCATGGGCACGGTGAACGGGGAGACCCGCTTCCAGCCCTTCTCACGGAAGGTGTCGTACTGCTCCAGGATGGTGAGGATGCCGCCGATCCCGCTGGAGACGACCACACCCAGACGCAGGGGGTCGACCTCCGGGGCGCCGGCGTGGTCCCAGGCCTCCTGGGCGGCGATGAGCGCGAACTGCTGGGTCCGGTCCAGGCGCCGGAGCCGGGGCCGCGGCAGCTTCTCGGAGGGCTCCTGCGCGATCCGTCCGGCGAAGTGCACCGGGAGGGTGTCGTGCCATTCCTCCGGCAGCGCGCTGATACCGGAGCGGCCGTCGAGGAGCGCGGACCATGTGGTCGCGACATCACCCCCGAGGGGGGTGGTGGCGCCGAGGCCGGTGACGACGACATCGGTCTTAGGCATGATCCGATCGCCCTTCTCGTGGGTCGTTCCCGGCCGGCGGCCGAGAGTCGTGGCGAATGAGGTGTGCCCCCGATCGGGGGCGGGACCGCCGGGACAGGGTGGGTCCCGGCGGTCCGACGGAACTACTTCTGGATGAAGTTGATGACGTCCTGGACCGTCTTGAGGTCCTTGAGCCGGTCGTCCGGGATCTCGACGCCGAACTTGTCCTGGGCGGCGACGGCGATCTCCACCATGGACAGCGAGTCGATGTCCAGGTCGTCCACGAAGCTCTTCTCGGGCGTGACCTCGGAGGGCTCGGTGCCGACGATCTCTTCGATGATCTCGCCGAGGCCGGCCAGGATCTCCTGCTCGCTGTGAGCCATGTCTTGTCTCTCCTTGTTCGACGTTCGATGTCGGGGAACGGTCCCGCACGGGACGGGCATGTTCGGTCCCACGGATCAGGGGACGCGGATCACCTGGGCGGCATAGACCAGGCCCGCGCCGAAACCGAGGGTGAGCACGATGCTCCCCGACGGCAGTTCCCCCCGGCCGACCATGCGCGAGAGCGCGAGTGGGATCGACGCGGAGGAGGTGTTGCCGGCGGTGACGATATCGCGTGCCACAAGTGCCTGGGGCGCACCCAGCTTGCGTGCGATCGATTCGACGATCCGCAGGTTGGCCTGATGGGGGACGAAGGCGGTCAGTTCGGAGGGTTGCACACCCGCCCGCTCCAACGCCTCCAGGGCGACCTTGTACAACTCGGTGGTGGTCCACCGGAAGACGGCCTGCCCCTCCTGGTAGAGGTACTTGCCCTCACGCAGGAAGATCTTGTCGGCGCGATCGCCGGAGGAACCCCACACCACGGGGCCGATGCCGTGCTCCTCGGAGGCCGAGACCACCGCGGCGCCGGCACCGTCGGCGAAGATCACACAGGTGGAACGGTCCTGCCAGTCCACCCAGTCACTGAGCTTCTCGGAGCCGATCACCAGCACGTTGCGGGCGCTGCCGGCCCGGACGGCGTCCGCGGCCACGCCCAGGGCGTAACAGAAGCCCGCGCAGGCCGCGTTGACGTCGAAGGCGCCCGGGGCGGTGATGCCGAGTCGGGCGGCGACGCTCGCCGCGGCGTTGGGGATCTGGTCCTGCACGGTGCAGGTCGCCACGATCACCAGGTCGATGTCCTCGGGGGACATCCCCCCGGAGGCCAGGGCCTTGCCGCCGGCGGCCACCGCCATGCTCACGACGGTGTCCTCGGGGCCGGCGATCCGACGCTCCTTGATCCCCACCCGGCTCTGGATCCACTCGTCGTTGGTCTCGACGCGCTGTTCCAGGTCGGCGTTGGTGACCACGTTGGAGGGCTGGAACTCACCGAAGGAGCGGATCGCGGCGCCACCGGGCGTGCTCGGGACGTTGAACATGGTCAGCCTTCCTAGTGGGAGCCCGCGGTGGTACCCGCGTGCTCCTTGATGAGGGCGCCGGCGCGATCGAGGTCGTCGGGGGTCTTCACGGCGAGGAGCTCCACACCGCGCAGGGCGCGCTTGGCCAGCCCGGTGAGGGTACCGGCCGGGGTGAGCTCGATGAGGGCGGTCACGCCGAGGTCGGCGAGGGTCTGTGTGCACGCGTCCCAGCGCACGGGGGAGGTGACCTGCGAGATCAGCCGGTCCAGGTACTCGGTGCCGCTGTCGACCACGGTGCCGTCGGCGTTGGACAGCAGCCGCACCGACGGGTCGGAGGGGGCGGTCCTGCGCGCGGCCTCGCGCACCCGTTCCATGGCCGGGGCCATGTGCGCGGTGTGGAAGGCGCCGGCCACGGACAACGAACGCAGGCGGGCCCGCGGGGGCGGGTTCTCGGCGAAGGCGGCCAGCCGCTCGACGGTGCCCGCGGCCACGATCTGCCCGGAACCGTTGTCGTTGGCGGGGGTCAGGCCCGCCGCCTCGATGGCGGCCAGGACCTCCTCGCGCACCCCGCCCAGGACCGCGGTCATGCCCGTCTCGGCCGCGGCCGCGGCCTCGGCCATGCCACGGCCGCGCTCGCTCACCAGCGCCAGGGCCTCCTTGGGGGAGAGCACACCGGTGACGGCGGCGGCGGTGAACTCGCCGACGCTGTGCCCGGCGACGACGTCCACGAGGGACGGGTCGGCGGGCAGGGGCGCCTCGGGGGCGGACACGCGGTCGAACATGGCGGTCGCCGTGGCCAGGCCGGCGGCGACCAGCAGGGGCTGGGCGACGGCGGTGTCACGGATCTCGTCCGCGTCCGCCGTGGTGCCGTAGCGCACGAGGTCCAGCCCGGTGACCTGCGACCACGAGGCGAACGTCTCGGCCATGCCGGGAAGTTCGAGCCACGGGGAGAGGAAACCGGGAACCTGGGCGCCTTGGCCGGGAGCAACGATTACAAGCACGACATCAACCTTGCCCTGTAGGGGATGGCCAGTTGGATAGGGAGGGGCACGAAGTTCGCCCGAACTCGTTTGTAGAGGATCCACAAAACCAGGCCGGCGTCGTGCCCGTGAGCCCGTGACCAGTGGAAGGGGTCACGTTTCCGACGGTACGCCTCTTCTTCCGGTCCGTGGCCGCCCGTCGGCCCGATCCACGGGTGACGGTCGACACGGGGGTGAGATCGCGGCGACGTCGGTGCGGGATGCGAACCTAGGAACGTGAACACCGAAGACCAGCAACCCGAGGACAGGCCCGAGGACGGCGTGGACGCGTCGACGATCGCCGCGCAGGACGAGTTCCGCGCGGAGACCGTGCGTCGACTGGAACGCTCCATGGGGGCCTTGGGAACCGCCGCCGTGACCCGGATGGAGGAACGGCTGGTCTGGTTCCGCAGGATGTCCGCCCAGGACCGGTCCTGGATCGGACTGGTGGCCCAGTCCGGTGTGGCCGCCTTCGTGGACTGGTTCCGCAACCCGCAGCGGGGACGCCCCGCGATCACCGTGGAGGTCTTCGGCACCGCCCCGCGCGAGCTCACCCGTTCGGTCTCCCTGCAACAGACCGTCGACATGATCCGCGTGGTCATCGAGGTGGTCGAGGGGCAGGTCGAGGAACTCGCCGCCCCCGGCGGCGCCCAACAACTGCGCGAGGCCATCCTCCGCTACACCCGCGAGGTCGCCTTCAGCTCCGCGAAGGTCTACGCCCGCGCGGCCGAGGCCCGCGGCGCCTGGGACGCCCGCCTGGAGGCGCTCATCGTCGACGCCCTGCTGCACGGGGACCGTGAGGACGGGTTGCAGACGTGGGGGTCGGCCCTGGGCTGGTCGCACACACCGGTGATCGCGTTGGTCGGTGTCCTGGGCGACCAGGACGGCGGTAAGGCCATGGACGATCTGCGCGCGGAGGCCCGGCGGCTGGGGCACGACGTGCTCGCGGGTCTGCAGGGTCGGCGGATGGTCGTGGTCGTGGGGGTGGGCGACCGTTACGCGGCCGAGGACCTGCCGGCGGCCGGTGCCGAGCCCCTGGCCGGGCTCTTCGGGCCCGGCCCCGTGGTGGTGGGTCCGGCCGTTCCCGACCTGCGGTCGGCGGGAACCTCGGTGCGCGCGGCCGTGAACGGTTTGCGCGCGGCGGTGGCCTGGCCGGACGCGCCCCGGCCGGTGCTGGCCGATGACCTGTTGCCCGAGCGCGCGCTGGAGGGCGACGTCGAGGCCCGCCGCCAACTGGTGGAGGAGGTCTACGTGCCCCTGCAGGGGGCCGGTTCGCCGTTGCTCGACACGTTGTCGGTGTACCTCGAACACGCCTCCTCGCTGGAGGCGACCGCACGCATGCTGTTCGTGCACCCGAACACGGTGCGCTACCGGCTCAGTCGTATCGCCGAACTCACCGGTCACATCCCTTCGGACGGTCGCGGTTCCTTCGTCCTGCGTATCGCGGTGGCCTTGGGGCGGTTGTCCGAAACCCGCGCCGAATGATCGGAACGCCCGGTTTTCGCCAGAACCGAGACAACGGACCAAATCCGTCGTAACCTGATCGTTGCCTGTCGAATCATCTCACTTATAGAAGTTTCACCAGTGCCGGGTAGATCTGTGTGCGAACGCGTGCGCCCGGGGCCACGCGAAGAGGGATAGATTTGATACGGGCAGGCCGTGGGTGGTGGCGAGGGTGGCGAAAACCCTCGGGCAAGGTTCTCCGCGCCGCCCCATCACGACGTTCTTGGGGGTCCAACGCAGTGGTCGAGCGACCGAGGAAGAGGCTCCGGGTGCTACGCCCGGTGATCGATTTCGTTCTGCAGCCCACACAGGAGGGTGAGCTTCGTCGACGGGTCCTGTTCTGGGTCCCGGCGCCGCTCCCCATCCTGGGGCTGGTCTACTTCTTGGTGGGAGGTGCCTTCTCCGCCGCCGGCTGGACGATACTGCTGGCCTCCAGTGTGGGCGTGGCCGCCCTGTTGCTGGCCACCGTCGTGCAGCCCACCCCGTTGCCGGAGGGGTTGGCCCCGCCGGTCTCGGCCCGGCGGTCCTTGCACCGTTTCCGCCAGTTCACGCAACTCCGGGTGGCCTTGGCCCTGGTGCCGATGGGCATCGGCGCGGCCGCCGCGATCGTGGGCGGCGGCATGTACCCGCTCTTCGCCGCCCTGGCCCTGGCGTGGCCGCAGCTCCTGCTGGCCATGCCCACGTTCTTCACCATCACGCGGGCCCGCCGCGCGATGGAGGCCTGGGGCACCACCGCCTACCTGTGGCACGCCCTGTCCCGCCCGGCGAAGGTCACCTGGCCCATCGCCACGCCCCTGGCCCGCTCGTTCCGCGCCTGGCGCACCGAACGCGCCCGTCGCCTGGCCCTGCAGAAGATCCAGGACGAGGAGCAGGACAAGGCGTGGAAGGACGCCGTGGAGACCGAGCGGGGCAATCCGACCGAGCCCACCAAGGCATCGGAGGAGGAACGCACCGAGGACGGGACGTTGCAGCGCACCCGTCGGCTGCGCGCCCTGCCCGAGGAGGACTCGGACAACGAGCCCACGGCGCTCATCCCGCACCTGGAGTCGCGGGAAGAGGACACCGCCGACGCGTCCGACAAGGAGTCCGCCGAGGGGGATCCGGCCCCGGGTGATCCGTCGTCATCGTCGTCCGGGCCGCGTGCCTCGGTCGATCGGGCCGCCCGACGGATCCTGGACCAGGGTGGCGCCCTGGGACTCGGCGTGCGCAACCGCCGTCGTGGTCAGGCCAACCGGCGACCGCCCTCGCACAAGCCCTAGGCGTACCGACCACGGGCGCAGACCCCGGTCGAGCCCCTGAAGAACACCGCCTGAACGCTCCTCGTGGCGGCGCCCGCACCGGGCGCCGCCACGGTCGTGTCCGGGGCCGGTGCCCGGGGGTAGCGAGCCCGGTGCGCGGAACCCCCGGAGCGTGAAGACCGGGGCGATGCCGCCGCCACGAGGCCCGAGCAGGTGGTGGTCACACCCGTCGAGGGGGTGTGCGCGAGCACCGATGACACCCGGGCCGGTCGGACTCGGTGGCCAGGGCCCGGGGCCGGATCCGGCCACAGGGTTCCGCCGCCCGGGGCACCGAACGGCGGGCGCGCGGCGCCCGGCGTCTCAGACCGCGCCGTTCGCCCTCACAGGTCCACCGAGCGTCGCACCTCGGGCAGTGCGTCGTCGCCGCCCTGGGGGCAGTGGTACCACCGTGCCAGCGCGTCGCGCCCCTCGAACCGGACCTCCCCGATGGTGTTGCCGAAGAAGGGCCGCTCCGCCAGGGCCCACCGCAGCGGAGCGCGCCGCACCCCGGCCAGACGGGTCATGATCGCGCCCGCGAGGTGCAAGGGTGCGCTCGCCGACAGGGTGGCGGCTCTGCGGAGGTTCACGGTCAACTGGTTGCACAGCGCGGAGGAGACCAGTTGGGTCACCCGGGAGGACGTCTCGCCCGCACGTGCGTGGGCCCGGGCCCGGTACGAGAAGTGCACGTCCCCACTGAGCAGCAGGACCGTGGCCGGGGCCGGGCCGCGCTCACCGCGGGCCACCTCCAGCACCGCGTCGGCCAACCGGTGGAAGGAGTACTGGAAGGCGCCCCAGTGTTCGAGGTCCAGACCTTGGCGCAGTCGCTCGGCCGGTCCTCGGGCGGCCGAGCCCCAGGCGCCCCCGCACACGGCCTCGTTCCACGCCTCCAGATGGTGCACCGCCGGCGGCAGGAGCACCGGCACGGTGGAGGCGACCACCACGTGCTCGGGTCCACCGGTGAGGTGTTCGTCCAACCAGTCGTGCCCGTCGGGCCCCAGGATGGACCGGGAGCCGTCCGACGGGTCGCCCTCGCCCAGGGCGCGTCCACAGCGGGTGTCGGTCACCAGGACCCGCACGTCGCCGATGTCGTGGCGGTGACTCCAGCGGTAGGAGGACGGTTCGGTGTGCGCCCGCCAGGCGAA
Source organism: Nocardiopsis sp. MG754419 (assembly GCF_018207095.1). Classification (GTDB taxonomy): domain Bacteria; phylum Actinomycetota; class Actinomycetes; order Streptosporangiales; family Streptosporangiaceae; genus Nocardiopsis. Next base: position 11,154 of record NZ_QOCZ01000063.1, read on the forward strand.
GGCGTCGAGGACGTCGCCGGCGTCGTCGCCCCGCTCGCGCGCCCCGGTCAACTCCGCCCACAGCGGATCCTTGTCACGGGCCTCGGGCGAGAGATTGCCCACGTGCTGGTACACCCAGTACGCGCCCAACCCGCTCGTCACCCGGGTCCGCCACCAGGGGTGCGCGTCCATCGACCGCCGCCAGGCCGCCGAGGTGTTCCAGTCGTCGCGGATGTCGTGATCGTCGAAGACCATCAGGGTGGGGACGGTCGACAGCAGCCACCGCACCTGCGGGTCCGACCAGGCCTGCCGGTACAGCTCGGCGTACTCGTCGTAGTGCACGACCTCGTCGTCGGGCGCGTCGTCGTCGCCCTCCTCGCGCGCCCGTGCCAGGAAGGCGCGCATCGGTTCCTGGAGCTCGTCGGCGTACACCTGGTCGCCGATGAGCAGGAGCACCAGGTTGTCCTCCACCTCCTCACGGGCCAACCGGCGCGCGGTCGCGCGCAGCAGGTCCGGCCCGTGGCGAACGAGCCCCTCGGGGGTGTCGCCGGTGGGGGTGTGGCAGGACCCGTACAGCAGCCGGGTGGGCGCGTCCTCGTCCAGCGTGCGCAGGCGACTCGGCGGCATCTCATGGTCGGGTTCGGGCCACACCCGGTCCTCGTCGAGGAAGATCTCGTAGGCCAGGGACGAACCGGGGGGCAGGTCGCCGATTTCGCAGACGGCGTAGTGATGACCGTGGACCGTGAACGTGCGGGCGACCTCGACCACACCGTTCTCCAGTCGAATCCGCACGTCACAGGGGTGATCGGTCTCCACCCACACCGTCGCGGTGGAGGTCCCCACATGCCGCAGCAGTGGCCCCAGACGTAACGAGACAGTCACCCTTTCCCCTTCTTTCGTCCTTTTTTGCGCACGTTGACGACGAGTATGGCCCCTTCCGGACGCTCCCGTCATCCACAGGTTCCCGGCGGATGGTTGCACCCGGGCCCGGCCTGCGCGAAGGTGGGCGCTATGCGGACACAGATCCTTGAGCTGCGCACCGGTGGCTCGGAGAGCATCACCGACATCACCGGACCGTGCGGCGACCTCGTCGCCGAGGCCGGCGGTGACGGCCTGCTCAACGTCTTCGTCCCGCACGCGACCGCGGGCGTGGCGATCATCGAACTGGGCGCCGGATCCGACGACGACCTTCTCGCCTCCCTGGACGACCTGCTCCCGGCGGACGACCGCTGGCGGCATCGGCACGGATCCCGGGGGCACGGTCGGTCGCACGTCATGCCCGCCTACGTCGCACCACAGACCACCGTGCCGGTGATCTCCGGAAGACTCGAACTGGGGACCTGGCAATCCATCGCCGTCGTCGACCTGAACGTGGACAACCCCGACCGGCGGGTCCGGTTGTCCTACCTCAGGTCCGACTAGACGGACCGGACCGTGCCGCCCCGGCACGTGCGCGGGATCGTCCGCGCGTTGACGGGAGCAGGCACTAGCGTGTGAACTAGGCCATCAACGATGGTTACGGACCCACGCGACGGGCGGCGAAAAGCCCGGCATCGTTGTGACAACTGCTTCGTGCAGGCAAGATTGAGAAAAACCATCTGTGGAGGAGAACTTTCGTGAGCGCGACCGCGGGCCAGGCACAAAGCGAACGCGGCTTGGCTGACCGACTCGGATTCAAGCCGGGTCAGGTGGTGCAGGAATTCGGCTTCGACGAGGACGTCGACGAGGGACTGCGCGCATCCATCGCCGAATTCACGGGCGAGGCGCTGGTCGACGAGGACTACGACGGTGACGTCGACGCCGCACTGCTGTGGTGGCGATCCGATGAGGAAGACGACCTCACCGACGCGCTGATGGACACGGTGACCACCATCGCCGACGGAGGGACCATCCTGGTCCTGACCCCGAAGGCGGGGCGTGATCTGCACGTGTCCCCCAACGACGTCGCCGAGGCCGCCTCCACGTCGGGGCTGTCCCAGACCAGCGCGGTCAGCATCGGCGAGGACTGGTCGGGCACGCGCCTGGTCGTCCCCAAGCGGTAGCGGACTCGTAGTCCGGCGTCGCGCGCCCCGATCAGGGCGCGCGACGTGGCAGGGCGCCCGCCGATCGGTGGGCGCCGCCATCGGCCTGTGCGACGACCAGAGTGAAGAGGGACATGAGCCACATCACCGTGGGCGAGGTCGCCCCCGCGTTCACCCTCCAGGACCAGTACGGTCAGGACACCACCCTGGGGCACGACGGGCCGGTGCTGCTGGTCTTCTACCCGCTGGCCTTCTCCGGGATCTGCTCGGGTGAACTGGCCGACCTCAAGGAACACCACGCCCAACTCCGGGAACTCGGTGTCACCGTTCTCGCGGTGTCGGTGGACTCCACCTTCGCCCTGCGCACGTGGTCGGACCGGGAGGACTTCCCGTTCGCGCTCCTGTCGGACTTTTGGCCGCACGGGGACGTCGCCCGTGCCTACGGGGTGTTCGACCCCGAACGCGGGATCGCCCGGCGCGGCACCTTCCTCATCGATTCCGAGGGCATCGTCCGCTGGTCGGTCCTCACCCCGACCGGGCGGCCGCGCGACGTGACGGCGTACCTGGAGCGGTCCCGCGCCCTGACCGGATAACCCGGCGCAACGGGCACCGCGACGCGGTATGATCTCTCGCGACGCATCGGGCGCGTAGCTCAGTTGGTTAGAGCAATTGCCTTACAAGCAATAGGCCAGGGGTTCGAGTCCCTTCGCGCCCACGTATTCAGGACGACCCCGCTCGGGGGCCTTCGGCCCCCTCGCCGGGTCGTCCGTCGCGTTCACCGGGCAGACCCCCGAACCTCGCCCTCCCACCCCCTGTGTCCGGGGTCGCGATGGCCAGCAGGGCGGGCGGAACGACCTCTGACAAGGCGAGGCCGTGCCTCGTAGGTCGTCGTCGGTTGCGCGGGGTCCACTCGACGCAGAGCGTCCCGCCCCCGTCCGGGCCTGAAGGCGCTCACGGGGACGCCTTCGACTCGTTCCCACCGCACACGGCGGGCCATCGACACGCGGCCGCGCCGGGCGGGTCCCCACGGCTCCGCCCGCGTCCCTCCCCGCACCAGGCTCCGTCGTGTCCGAAGGGCGCTGGAGCCGACCCTCACACCTTCGGCCCGGGCCGTGCCGATCCCCGGTTGATCGGAGCGCATCCGAGTCCGGGTTCGGACCGGGACGAGCGCGAAGCGCTGCTCCGCACGGGGTCGCCGCCACTCGGGCCGACTCCGGTCCGCGCGCGTTCCGCGACCGCGCCCGAGTGTCGATCAGGAAGAAAGAAGCCACGCGACCGCCGCCCCTCTAGCGTGAGAGCACGACACGGATCGATCGGCACGGGAGCACCCATGAGCAGTGAACGGAGCAAGGACACGTCCTCGGAACCGACGCTCTCCGACGAGGAGCGCGCCGCACTGAAGGAACGTGTCACCGAACGCAAGAGAGAGGCACGGCGGGGGCGCGGGGCGAACAAGGCGGAGGCCGACGCGCAGGACGTGCGGGCCAGGATCGCGGAGGTGCCGGAACCGGACCGGCTGCTGGCCGAACGGGTGCACGCCCTGGTGACCGCGGCGGCCCCGGACCTGGCCCCCAAGCTCTGGTACGGCCAGCCGGCCTGGGCCAGGAAGGGGAAGGTGGTGTGTTACTTCCGTAGCGGTCGGATGGACAAGGAACGCTACTCGACGTTCGGTTTCAGCGAGCAGGCCCGACTCGACGACGACAGCGGTCTGTGGCCCACGGCCTTCGCGCTGACCGAGCTCGGTGAGGAGGCCGAGGAACGGCTCACGGCGTTGGTGAAGCAGGCCGTGGGCTGAGTGACGGAACGCACCGTCGCCGGGGCGCGGGCGGCCGAACGCCGGCCCGCGCCCCGGGGCCGGTCACCCGGTGATGGTCCAGGTTCCCCGGCGGTGGTTGCGGGCGTTCCCGTCGGGGTCGTACCCGCCCTCGGCGTTGCCCGCGATATCCACCGAGAACCAGTGCACGGTGGTGGTCTCCTCGATCAGCAGGGTCTCCGGCTCGCCGCGCACCCCCGACAACTCCAGCCTGGGGGAGTCGAAGGTGGGTCGGCTGCCGTCGAGCGTGTAGTGGATCTCGGCGGGTTCGGTGGTCGTGAAGACGACCTCCACCGGCCCGCCGTGTTCACCCGGGCGCGGGGAGACGTGCGAACGCGGACGCACCCGGTCGTTCTGGTGCTCCAAGGCCACCTCCAACATGCTGTACAGCCCGTTGGCGTACTCCATGCCCTGGGCGTGGGCCTCCTCCCACGGCGGCTGGAACCCGGCCTGACCCAGCTCGAAGTTCCACGCGAAGATCCCGTGCCCGTACCAGAGGTGGTCGCCCGAGTTGCCCGCCGCCGAGTAGAGCACGTCGATGATCGGGCCGGTGCGGGCCGGGGTCACCACGGTGCCGCGGTGTTCCTTGATGGCGCCCAGGATGGAGGTGGAGGACTCCCAGAAGTAGGACTCCTCCATCGCCGTCGGCCGGGGGGTGGGCACCCGTCCCTCGGCGACGTAGGCGCCCGGGGACCACATGAAGTAGTCGCCCGAGGAGTGGATGTTCATCGAGAAGGCGATGTTGTCGTGGGTGTCGACCAGCCACTCCAGGTTCCGGTTCTCCGGCTGCGACATCGGGCCCAGTGCCTCGGGGCCGGCGAAGGTGCCGCCGGTGCAGCTGAAGGACGCTCCCGCGTAGCCGTCCCAGAGGGTGTAGGAGCCGTGGTTGCGGTTGTTGTCCACACCCCATTGCGCGCCCTGTTCCACGGCCCACTGGTCGCGCGGGCCGTCGGTGTCGCAGTAGTTGGTCATGTTCTTGCGGTGCATCGGCACGTCGTAGAACGAGTAGTTCGCGCCGTCCGGGTTGAACGACGGCATGAGGAAGATGTCCAGCCCGTCCACCAGCGCGGTGGTGGTCTCGTGGACGCCGTAGTTGTGCACCAGCCGCTCGGCCGTCTCCAGGGTCACCAAGGGGGTCTGCCATTCGCGGGCGTGCTCCTGGGCATAGCCCAGCACCCCCGTCCTGGAGCCGTCCCGGGTGGAGCCGATGCGCAGCGCGTACACCGGCGCGGGCTCGCGGGAGACCTCCGCGGGGGCGTTGAGGAAGTCCTCGGCCCGCACCCGCTCGGCGTGCACCACGCCGTCCCCGGCACCGCCCCGGTAGGTGAACGCGTGGACTCGGTCGGCGGCGGCCCCGTTGATCGCGGACACGACCTCGGCCGCGGTCGAGGTGATCGCCCCGGCGTCGTCCGTGGCCAGGTGGACGGTGATCTCGTCCCCGTCCACGCCCACCGACAGGTCGGCGTCGGGCGCGGCGGGATCGCGCAGGTCCACGACGACGTCGTTGCCGCCCTCGTGACCGTAGGCGAGCGTCTCCACGATGACGCCCCGGTCCGCGTTCCGCCCGTCCACGCCCACACCCAGGATGGCCTGAGCGTGGCGTCGGTACCCCCCGGTGCGGTGCGGCAGTTCGACGACCTCGGCGATGTCGGGGAAGTCGTCCGCGATCTGGTGGATGCGGTCGTAGAGCTCGCCCGGTGTCATGTACGCGTTGAGGAAGTCGGTGTGCGGTAGCGGGTCGCCCGGGGTGCCCGGGTCGGGCAGCCACTCGGTGACCTCCGCCTCGACACTGCCTCCGTGCGGGTCGCTCACCCGGATGCGGTCGGGCCGCTCCTCCACCGGAGCCTGGCCGCGGTGGTACATGTACACGCCCACGTCCACGAACCGGGTCAGGTTCTGGGTGCCGCCGTCACCGATCTCCGTGCCCGGTCCGGCGTCGCGCTCCACGGTCAGGGCGAAGTTCGTGTCCTGACCGTGGGGGGAGCGCACCTCCACGGAGAGGAAGGCACCGGCACGGCCCTCGAAGTAGTCGGCGCGCAGGACCTCGAGGTCGTTCCCGGCGGATCGGGGGGCCACCGCGCCGTCCGGCTCGTTCTCCGCCCGCAACCGCTCGATGGTGGCCTCGCGTTCCTCCAGGCGCTCCTCCGCGTCGGACTCGGTGTACACCACGTCGGCGAAGCCGAAACCGGCGTCGTCGTAGAGCTCCTGCTCGAAGGGGCCGACCACCACCCGGGCGACGAACCCGTCCCCGGCCGGATCCACCTGGGCGATGTCTCCGCCCAAGTCGACGAGCCGGTCCAGCTCGTCCCGATCCTCCACATGGATCTCCACCACCGACGTCTCGTCGAGGTCCACGGTGTCCTCGTCGGCCGCCGCGGGCAGCGCCGTCGGCAGCAGCAGCGCGAACGCCGCGACGACCACCACTCCGGCACGGCCGCGTGGCCTCGTCCCGGTCGATCTGTGTGACTGTCCCATCCCGGTCCTTCTCGCTCGGCGCGGAACCGGTGGTCGCCCGGCGTCCGCGATGAGGCCACCGCCGATCGGACGGTGACACGGAGGGGCACGGACGGATCGGCCGCGGGACCACGGGAAGGCACTCACATCGTCGTCGGGACGTGCGGCGGGAAGGCCGGAGGGTCGAGGAGTGGGGTATGTGGGGGATGTGCCGGGGTGGACGGCGCGGCCACCGTCACGCACCCGAGTACGGCTGTGCCTTCGAGGTTCACGCGTGACCGGGGTCCCGTCAAGGACGGCAAAGCGAAAAGGTGGACGCGGCTCCGGTCTCGGGCAGGGTCGGGCTCCCCGCCCGTGGCGAACGCCCGGTACCGTTCCGGTCGCACGACCAAGGCGCCCCCCGGATCGGTCCCGCGTCCCGGAGTCGTCCTTCCCGCCGTCCCGAGCAACCGGGACGCCCGGTCGGGTTCCGAACACGCCGAGGGCCGGTGAGCGTTGAAACACCACCGCCCACGGTGGCACCCTCGCACCGAGGGCGCCTGGACAACGACGTCCGGGCGGCCTCCACCGCAGCTCCGGGTTCAGCCCGTCGTGCCGTCCCCCGTGTCCTCGGGCAGGTCGGCGTGGGCGGCCAGCAACCGTCCCGCGTGCCGGATGTGCTCGACCATCGCCGCGCGGGCCGCCTCGGGGTCCCGGGCCCGGAAGGCCTCCAGGACGGCGAAGTGGTCATGGCGCGTGGCGTCCGGCCAACCGCCGACCCGCTGGTAGTAGCGCAGGGGCACGTACCGGGTCGCGGTCTTGAGGAACCACGCCAGCTTGGTCGATCCGGCCGCACGGTTGACGGTGCGGTGGAACTCGTGGTTCAGCCGCTCCACCGTGGTCAGGTCGCCTTCGCCCAGGGCGGTGACCAGTTTCTCCTGGAGTTCCCCCAGTTCGGCGATCTGTTCGTCGTCGAGCAGGGGAGTGGCGCGGGCCGCCAGTTCGCCCGCCAGTTGGGCCTGCACCCAGAACAGGTCGAGCAGGTCCTGCTCGGACAGGGGGGCCACCAGGAATCCACGTCGTGGTGCCAGGGTCAGGATCCCCTCGCCGCGCAGCGCCAGTAGCCCCTCCCGGACCGGGGTGATGCTCATGCCGAGGTCCTCGGCGAGTTTCTCGACCCGGACGAACTCACCCGCACGCAGTTGACCGGTGAGAACGAGCTCGCGTACGTGCGCCGCCACCTCGTCGCTGAGCTGGGGTCGGGCCATCGGTCGCTCCTGATCGTGCCGCCGGTTCGGTACCCCCGAACCTATCGCCTCCATAGATCATGCATTATATTTTCTGCATCGGCGAAGAGAGGCGACACCGTGACCGAACCCCATCCCCTGCCCCTGACGGGCCTGCGCGTCGTGGAACTGTCCGGTTTCGTGGCCACTCCGCTGTGCGGTCTCACGCTCGCCCAGCTCGGGGCCGAGGTCATCCGGGTCGAACCGCTCGGTGGAGCCCCGGACCGGAACCGGTGGCCGCTCAGCCCGGAGGGCACCAGCCTCTACTGGACCGGTCTCAACCGTGGCAAGCGGGCGATCGAGGTCGACCTGACCCGGCCCGAGGGCCGCCGCCTGGTGGCCGACCTGATCGTGGACGGCGACGGCATCGTCGTGAGCAACTCCGAACGCCACCCCGACCTGGGCTTCGAGCGACTGAGCGTGCGCCGCCCCGACCTCATCCACCTCACCCTCGTGGGACGGCGCGACGGCGGTACCGCCGTCGACTACACGGTGCAGGCCGCGTCGGGGTTCCCGATGGCCTCCGGGCCCGCCGACCACCGCGGTCCCGTGAACTCCTCCGTGCCCACCTGGGACATCGCCGCGGGACTGTACCTGGCCAGTGGTCTGCTGGCCGCCGAACGTCACCGGACCCGCACCGGCGAGGGCGGCCGGCTGAGGATCGCCCTGGAGGACGCGGCCATGGCCACCGCGGGCACCCTCGGGCACCTGGCCGAGGCGCAGCTGCGTCCCGACACCCCGCGTGAGCCGGACGGCAACCACGTGTACGGCTCCTTCGGCCGCGACTTCACCAGCGCGGACGGCTCCCGCTTCATGGTGGTGGCCCTGACCCGCCGCCACTGGTCGGACCTGGTGGAGGCGACCGGACTGCGCGCGGTGGTGGCCGCGCTGGAACATGCCCTGGACACCGACCTCTCCCAGGAGGGCGAACGTCACCGTCACCGCGAGGCGCTGTCCGGGCTCCTGGTCTCCTGGTTCGACCGCCACACGGCCGAGGAGGTGCGGACGGCGCTGGGCACCACACGGCTGGTGTGGTCGGAGTACCGCACCTTCGCCGAGGTCGCCGTGGGACTGCCCGAGGATCCGCTCTTCCACCGGGTCGCGCAGCCCGGCGTGGCCGCCCACTACGCCCCCTCCTGCCCGCTCACCGTGGACGGTTCCGCGGCGGCGCCCTGGCCCGCGCCGCGCGTGGGCGAACACACCCACGACGTGCTCGGCCTCGACGAGGACGAGACCCGTCGCCTGGTCGACCTCGGGGTACTGCGCCCCGTGCACCCCTGACCTCCGAAACGCCCCATCCCGACACCCCACGAGCGAGGAAACCGATATGAGCCGACTGTCAGCGGACGAGAAGGACATGGTGGACCTGGTCGCCACCTTCGTCGACGAGCGTGTGCGCGGCCGGGTCCGGGACTTCGAGGCGACGGACACCTACCCCGAGGAGTTCATCGAGGAGATGAAGAAGCTCGGTGTGTTCGGGCTGCTCGTCCCCGACGAGCACGGGGGCGTGGACGTCAGCGCCGCCTGTTTCGCCCGCATCACCGAGGAGCTCGCCCGCGGGTGGATGAGCCTGGCCGGGGCCATGGGCGGACACTCGGTCATCGCCTACCTGATCCGCGAGTTCGGCACCACCGAGCAGAAGCGGCGCTACCTGCCCGGCATGGCCGACGGGTCCCTCCGTGCCACCATGGCGCTGACCGAACCCTCCGGCGGCAGCGACCTCCAGGCCATGCGCACCCAGGCGCGCGTCGACGGCGACGCCTACGTGGTCAACGGGTCCAAGACGTGGATCTCCAACGCCCACCACGTCGGCCTCATCGGTCTTCTGTGCGTGACCGACCCCGAGGCCGCCCCCGCGCACCGGGGCATGAGCGTGCTGTTGGTCGAACCGGGGGAGGGGCTCACCGTCTCCGGAAAGATCCCCAAGCTCGGTTATCGCGGCGTGGAGGCCTGCGAGCTGACCTTCGAGGACATGCGTGTGCCGGCCGACGCCGTGCTGGGCGGGGAGGCGCACCGCGGCTGGGGACAGATGATGCGCGGTCTGGAGGTCGGCCGGATCCAGGTCGCCGCCCGCGCGGTGGGGGTGGCCCAGGCCGCGCTCGCCGACGCCGTCACCTACGCCCAGGACCGGGAGTCCTTCGGTAAGCCCATCTGGAAGCACCAGTCGGTGGGCAACCTGCTCGCGGACATGGCCACGAAGGTGCGGGCGGCCCGCCTCATGACGGTCGACGCCGCGGAGCGGCTCGACGAGGGCGTGCGCGCCGACATGGAGGCCGGCATGGCGAAGCTGTTCGCCTCCGAGGTCGCCATGGAGGTGGCCCTGGACGCCATGCGGGTGCACGGCGGTTACGGATACTCGCGCGAGTACGAGGTGGAGCGGTACTTCCGGGACGCCCCGCTCATGATCCTCGGCGAGGGCACCAACGAGATCCAGCGCAACGTCATCGCCGCCCAGCTCATCGCCCGCGACGCGCGCGGGGACACCGCGATCTGATCCGCGCCCGGACGGGGACGTCCCGGTGGTCGGGCACCACCGGGGCTCCCCGCCATCGTGGTCCCCCGGAGCTCGCCCGCCTCCTCGGTGGGGACGCACACGAGGATCCCACCGACCGCGCGCGGGACACCGTCGGGATCCACGGCCGGGACCGCCCCGCCCGCGCGACCGAGGGCGGCACCCCTGTCGCGCCACGACCACCACACGACCGCTCGACCCGAAGGAGGGCCCGGGATGGGCCGTCTCGCCGAGACAGAAGGACTCACCGACGAACAGCGGGAGATGCTCGCGGTCGTCCGCGCGTTCGTCGACCGGGAGATCCTGCCCGTCGCCACCGCACTGGAGCACCGCGACGAGTACCCCACCGACATCGTCGAGGGGCTCAAGGAGCTCGGTATCTTCGGGCTGACCATCCCCGAGGAGTACGGCGGCCTCGGTGAGTCCCTGCTCACCTACGCCCTGGTGGTGGAGGAGCTCTCCCGCGGGTGGATGAGCGTGTCGGGGGTCGTCAACACCCACTTCATCGTGGCGTACATGCTCCTGCGGCACGGCACCGACGAGCAGAGGCGTCGCTACCTGCCGCGCATGGCCACCGGGGACCTGCGCGGCGCGTTCTCCATGTCCGAACCGGCGCTGGGTTCGGACGTCGCGGCGATCTCCACCAAGGCCACCCGGCTCGACGACGGCGGCTACTCCATCACCGGCCAGAAGATGTGGCTGACCAACGGTGGATCGGCCCACCTGGTCGCTCTGCTGGCCCGCACCGACGAGGGCGCCGACGCCCCGCACCGCAACCTCACCACGTTCCTGGTGGAGAAGGAGCCCGGCTTCGGGGAGACCGCCCAGGGACTCACCGTGCCCGGCAAGATCGAGAAGATGGGTTACAAGGGGGTCGACACCACCGAACTGCTCCTGGACGACCACCGCATCGGCGCCGACCGCGTGCTGGGCGAGGCGCCCGGGCGCGGTTTCTACCAGATGATGGACGGTGTCGAGGTGGGCCGGGTCAACGTGGCCGCGCGTGCCGTCGGGGTGGCCCACCGCGCCTTCGAACTGGGTGTGGCCTACGCCCAGCAGCGTGAGACCTTCGGCAGGCCCATCGCCGAGCACCAGGCGGTGCTGTTCAGGATCGCCGAGATGGGCACCAAGGTCGAGGCCGCTCACGCGTTGGTCGTCAACGCCGCCCGTAAGAAGGACTCGGGGGAGCGCAACGACCGGGAGTCGGGCATGGCCAAGTACCTGGCCGCCGAGTACTGCCGTGAGGTCGTCGAGGACGCCTTCCGCATCCACGGTGGCTACGGCTACTCCAAGGAGTACGAGATCGAGCGTCTGTACCGGGAGGCCCCGATGCTGCTCATCGGTGAGGGCACGGCCGACATCCAACGCATGATCATCGGCCGGCGCCTCCTGGAGGACTACCGGCTCTAGGGTCGGTGCGCCGTACCGCGGGGATGTCCCGGTGTCGTGGTGTCGGTGGCGTCATCCGATACGCGGAGAGGGGAGTGCCGGGGTCGTCCCACCGATGGCCCTGAGGGTTCCCACCTCGCGCTCGGGTGCGCGGACGCGGGCCGCTGCGGGAGCGGAGCCGCTGGAGGCCACGGGCCGGACGTAGGCCGTGGGCCCGGACCGCCTGCGCGATCCGGGCCCACGGCGTTCTCGCGCCGCTCCGGAGGACCCGGGGGCGCGGCGTCGCTACTCGGCTCCGGGCCCCTCACCCAGGAAGAACGCGGTCGTGCGGTCCCGGGCCGCCTCCGCCTGCGCGCGGGGAGTGCCCGAGACGATGCCCGCCTCCGCCCACGCGGCGCTGCTCGCGGTGATGAACCGGCGCCCCTGCTCGGTGGTCTCCCAACCGTCGGCCTCCACCGGTGCGTCGGTACCGACGCTCAGGTACGTGGCCAGTCCCAGGAACGCCAGGTCCCAGCCCACGCCGGTCGCTCCCGGACCGAACCGTTCCCAGAACGCCTCCACCTTCTCGGCGTCCGCGGTGTGCTCCAGGGTCAGCCGGGCGCCGTCGCCGTCGGGGTCGACCCGCACCGCGATCCAACTGACGTCGCCTCCGTACTCCCAGGTGGCCTGGAAGGACCGGGGCGGGGAGCAGGACTCGATCGTGCCGCTCGCGTTGCCCTCCACCTGGTACGTGCCGCCCGCGCGCAGGTCGCCCGAGACCGGGGCGAACCACCGGGGGAGACGCTCGGTGGAGGTGCAGGCCTCCCACAGGTCCGCGACCCCGGTGTCGTAACGCTGACTGATCACCGACACCAGCGTGCGTCGGCCCTCACCGTCCCGGGTCTCCAGACCGCGGGTGACCGCGCCGACCTGCCGGTCGACGTCGAGACTCGTGTGCTCACCCATCGTGTTCCCCCTCCATACGTCGCTGTCGCCCGCCCCGGGCGATCTCGGTCTCCAGCGCGGCGAACCTCGGTGCCCAGAAGCGGCGGAACGGGCCCAGCCAGTCGTCCACCGGGCGCAGTGCGTCGGCGTTCACCGAGTACATCCGCCGGGTGCCTTCGGCGCGCACGGCCGTCATTCCGCTGTCCCGCAGGACCCGCAGGTGCTGGGAGACGGCGGGCTGACTGATCCCGAACTCCTCGCGGACCACGGTGGTCAGCTCACCGGAACTGAGCTCCCCGTCGGTGAGCAGCTCCAGCAGCCGGCGTCTGACCGGGTCACCGAGTACGTCGAAGGCGTGCATGGGCGGATCATATCAGCGACCACTTATATAAGCGAGAACTGATAAAAGAATCGGCGTGGAGTGGTGCGGAACCCCGGCGGAGCGGTCTCGCCCGGGGGAGACCGCCCGTGCCCGGGCCGCCTCCGGGAGGCGTGGAGCCCCGCCCCACGGAGGCCGCGCGCTCCACCGCACCCGTCGCACTCGCCCGAGCGTCCCGATCGTCGGGCCCCGGTGCTCGGGGGGAGCGGCCGAGGGGCGGACGGGAAGGCCCGCTCGGCGCGGCGGAGTCCGGGCGGTTCGGTGGGGTCGAGGGCGCGGTTCAGTGGTCCCGTTGGAAGGCCCACACCGAGAGCGGGGCGAACACCGCGACCAGGCCGGCCGACCAGGCCAGGGTCCAGGTGACCGAGGCGCCGGCGGGGGTGCCGGTGAGCAGCGCGCGGGCCGCGTCCATGACGTGGGTGACCGGGTTGACCCCCGCCCAGGTCCGCAACCAGTCGGGCAGGGTCTCCACGGGCGCCGCCATGCTCGTGCCCAGCAGCAACGGCAGGATGGCGATGAAGGTGACCGCCATGACCGCGCTCTCGTCGCGCATGAGCACGCCCAGGAACACCATGGCCCAGCTCAGGGCGGAACCGAACCCGATCGCCAGGGCGGCGGCCGCGACCGCGGAACCCGCGTCGGTCTCCACGCGGAACCCCATGAGGAAGCCGATCGCGAAGAGGATCAGCACGGTGATCACGTACCGGACCAGGTCCGCCAGGACCGACCCGAGCAGCGGGGCGGACCGGCTGATGGGCAGGCTGCGGAACCGGTCGTAGACGCCCTTCTTCATGTCGATGTTGATGGTGAGACCGGACGAGAGCATCCCGGCCACGCTCGCGCCCATCACCATCACCCCGGGGAACAGGTACTGGAGGTAGGCGTCGGTGGAGCCGGACACCGCACCGCCGAACAGGTACACGAACAGGACCAGGAACATCGCCGGGGTGACCACCCCGTTGACCAGGCTCCCCGGGCTGCGCAGGGACTTGGTCAGGCTCCGCCCGGCCAGGACGAGGCCGTGCCGGGGCAGGGCGGCCGGCCGGCGGGTCGGTGCGGGGGCGTTCACGCGGACTCCTTCGCGGTGGTGTCGGGGGAGGTGCCGGTCAGGGCGAAGAACACCTCGTCCAGGCCGGGCAGGTGCAGGGAGAACTCGGTGACCCGTACGTCCGCCTCGCGCAGGGCGCGCGCCAGCTCCCAGGCGGTGTCCTCGCCGTCGACCGGCATGGAGAGCGTGTCGCGGCCGGTGCGGTCGGGGGCGCGTCCGCCGATCCGCTCCATCACCCGGGCGGCCGTCCCGTACCGGTCGGTGTCGGTGGGCCGCAACGACACGGCCTGGCCGCCGACCACCCGCTTGAGCTCGGCCGGGGTGCCGTCGGCGATGACCCGCCCCCGGTCGATCACGGTGATGGCGTCGGCCAGCGCGTCGGCCTCCTCCAGGTACTGGGTGGTGAGCAGCACGGTGGTGCCCTCCGCGGTGAGTTGGCGGACCATGCGCCACAGATCCTCGCGCCTGCCCGGGTCGAGACCGACGGAGGGTTCGTCGAGGAACACCACGTGGGGTCGGCCCACGAGCGAGGCGGCCAGGTCCAGTCGGCGCAGCATCCCCCCGGAGTAGGTGGCGACGGGGCGTCGCGCCGCCTCGGTGAGGGCGAACCGTTCGAGCAGCGCGTGGGCGCGGGCGGTGGCCCCCGCCCTGCCCAGGTCGAGGAGCCTGCCGATGAGGACCAGGTTGGCCAGGCCGGACAACTCCTCGTCGAGCATCGAGGTCTGCCCGGTGAGCCCGATCCCGCGGCGGACCCGGTCCGCCGCGCGCACGACGTCGTGCCCACCGACGACGGCGGTGCCCTCGTCGGGGCGGGTGAGGGTGGCCAGGATGCGCAGGGCGGTGGTCTTGCCCGCGCCGTTGGGTCCCAGGACGCCGAGGACGGTGCCGGGGCGGGCGGACAGGTCCACCCCGGCCAGGGCGGTCGTCCGCCCGAACCGTTTCACCAGTCCTCGGGCCCGGAAGGCGTGGTCGGTCATGGTGCCTCACTCACTCTCGCGGTCGTGCGCACATTCAGATGACAACATCATTCAGATGATGACGGTATCCGAGTGGTCGAGGTATCTCAACGTAGGATGGGCGGGAGGTGCCACGGCGAGGAGGACGAGGGTGCGGCTGAGCAGGGTCCAGCAGCAGGAGCGCAACCGGGCGAGAGTGCTCGCCGCTGCGCGGGAGGAGTTCGCCGAACACGGGTTCCGTGGCACCGGTGTCGACCGCATCGCCGCGCGGGCCGACCTCACCCGAGGGGCCGTCTACTCCAACTTCCCGGGCAAGCGCGCCCTGTACTTCGCCGCCCTGGCCGAGGTCGCCGAACAGGCGCCGGTGGGAGAGGCCGAGGCCACCGGCGCGGCGCAGGCCCTGGGAGCCTTCGCCCGTTCCTGGGTGAGTGGTCTGCCCGTCGGAGGTGACGACCGTGGGGACGCCGACCTCATGGCCGAGATCACCGCAGATCCCCGGGCGAGCGCGGTCTTCGCTCGGATCGCCATGCTGGAGTCGGTGCTGCTCGGGGCGGCGCTGGAGTACCTGAGCCCCGGTGAACGACGGGTGCGTGTGGCCCGGAGCGTGCTCACCACGCTGCACGGCGCCGGGCGGATGGCCACCGCGGCCCCCGGCTTCACCGACCCCTTCACCGTCATCCGTGCCTGCGAACATCTGGCCGGGCTGGACCTGGAGGACGCCTGGCCGCTGCCGCACCTCGCCCACGTGCCGCCGGCGCGGGCCGTCGACCGGCCCTGGAGCGGCCCTGTCGCCTTCGACCTGCTCACCCGCGCCCCGGTGTCGGTGGACGCGGGGGTCGTCGTCGTACTGGGGCTGCGCCGACTGGAGGCGGCGGAGGAGGCCCTGCGCGCCGCCCCCGACGGTGTGCCGATCACCCTGGTGCCGGTCACCGATGATCCGGGCGAGCTCCTGCCGTTGGTCCGGCTGGCCGTCGCCGCCCTGCGCGGCCACCTGTCCCGTGCCTTTCCCACGGCGGCCTGGACCCGTGCGCGGATCGTGCTCGACCCGGCCGTGGCCGCCGCGGTCGGGGTGACGGAGCCGGACGAGGAGACCGAGTCCGCGTCGCTGGTCGAGGGCGGCCGGATCCTCGCCCGGGCCCAGGGCCGCGGCGCGGGGCACGCGGTGGCCGCGTGCGCCTCGGGCGCCGTGCCGTCCACCGGGGCGTCCGGAGGCTGACCCCGCTCCCGTCCGGAGGTGGGCCACGGGTTCACCCGGGCCCGCCCGCGTCGCCGGTGAGACCCGCGTCGGATCGCCGCCGCGTGCGGGCAGGGGCGTCCATGGCCGTCGCCACGGCCGCCTGCTCCGGGGTGGCCCCTGACACGATCCAGGAGGCCGTCTCCGCACGCGGCACCCCCGAGTCCCACCACGCCCGCAGGAGCGCCTCGGCGTCCGTCCCCGACGCGGCCCTCCGCGCGGCCTCGGTGGGGAGCAGGCCCAGGCAGCGGTACAGCACCGCCGGGGTCGCCGGTACTCCGGCCCGGGCCCAGGGCACCGCCTCCGGACCACGCCATCCGGCGTCCACGTAGGCACGCGCGCGGGCGTGCCCGACCCCCGCGGCCGTCAGGGCGCGCATCGTCTCCGCTCCGGCGTCGTCCAGTGCCAGGTCCCGGTCCTTCTGGTGGTGCAGCGGTCGTCTCAACGCGCCGAACGGAGGCAGAGGCGCACCGCGCGGACGAGGTGTGCCCGAGTCGTCGTCCGGCGCACGCGACCGAGCGGCGTCCCCGGGGTTCCGGCCGGCCGGCGGGGCGGGGTCCGTGTCGTGCGCCAGGGGTGGGCCCGCGCGCCGGGTCGCGGGCCCACCCCTGGC
>NZ_QOCZ01000064.1 GCF_018207095.1 Nocardiopsis sp. MG754419
GGGGAAGTGCGCCCGGGCACCGGCGCGGCCCCGCAGGGCGTGCGACGCACCCCACGGCGGAGGTGCCGAAGGCCGGCGTGGTGCCGACCAGCGGGTCGGATCCGGGGAAGGAGACCACGTCGAGGACGGGCGTGGCCGTGGTCCGGTACAGGAGCGGGCCGTGCCACTCGATGGTGCCGCCGAGGCTCGCGGTGACCAGGGGGCCTTCGGAGCGCCTCCGGTGGTGGGGACGGCGCCGTTCTCGGTTCCATGAGCGCCGGCCGGAGAGACGCGCGTCACGGCGGGCTGCGGGGGAGAAGCCCGTGGGCGCGACCCCGGTCATGGGGCCTGCCCCGTCATCGTCCACAGGCGCGGTGTCACCGACGCGAACGAAAACGATTTTCGGTTACCATTCGGGGAGTTCCCAACCGAGCCCCACGGAGTACCCCGTTGTCCGAACGGACCACACAAGGCTCCGCCTCGTCCGGTTCACTCGGCGACTCGCTCGCCGGTGGCTGGGACGACCGCGGAGACGAACTGCCCCCCGCCGACTGGGGGAAGCGGCCCGGATCACGCAGAACCGGCACGGTCTGGTTGTTCGCCCTGATCATCACCGCGATGGCCTTCGGCCACGCGTGGCTGTCCGACGAGCTGACCGGCCAGGCGTTCCTCGCCTGGGCCACCATCTTCACGGCGATCAGCTTCCAGGCCATGCCGTTCCTGGTCTTCGGAGTGGCCCTGTCCGCGGCGCTGGTCGCCTTCGTCCCGACCTCCGTCTACCGCAGGTTCATCCCGGAGAAGGCGAGCCGAGCGGTCCCCGTCGCGGGCGCCTCGGGCGCCCTGCTGCCGGGGTGCGAATGCGCCTCGGTGCCGATCGCCGGAAGTCTCATCAAGCGCGGGGTCGCGCCGGCCGCCGCCCTGACGTTCCTGCTCGCCGCGCCCTCCATCAACCCGATCGTCATGATCGCCACCGCGGTGGCCTTCGCCGGGCAGCCGGAGATGGTGCTGGCCCGCTTCGTGGCCTCGCTGCTGGCGTCGGTGGTCATCGGCTGGATCTGGGTGCGCTTCGGCCGCACCGACTGGCTCCGTCTGCCCTCCCGCACCCACACCCCCGGTGCGTCCCAGTGGCAGGTCTTCCGTGAGTCGATGCTGCACGACATCATGCACGCCGGTGGCTACCTGGTGGTGGGCGCCCTGGCCGCCGCCACCCTCAACGTGATGGTGCCCCGCGCCTGGCTGCTGGCGGTGGCCGAGGCCCCGATCATCTCGGTGCTGGTGCTCGCCCTGCTCGCCATCCTGCTGTCCATCTGCTCGGAGGCCGACGCGTTCGTCGCGGTCAGCCTCACCGACTTCTCGCCCACCGCCAAGCTCGCGTTCATGGTCATCGGCCCCATCGTCGACCTCAAGCTCATCGCGATGCAGGCGGGGGTGTTCGGCTGGCGCTTCGTCGCCCGCTTCGCCCCCCTGTGCCTGGTGGTCGGCCTCCTCAGTACGTTCCTGATCGGAGCTCTGATCCTGTGAACCGCATCGCGCAGGGCCTCACGCTCGTGCTGCTCGGCGCCGCGGCGCTGACCAGTACCGTTCCCACCGACCTGTACCTGAACTGGGTCAAGGCGGGGTTCGGCCCGTTCCTCATCGCCGCCGGAATCGTCATGGTCGGTCTCGGAGTCCTCGTCATCGTGGCCGAGGTCCGCGGTGAACGCGGCGCTCTGGACGAGGAGGAGGTCACCCCCGAGACGGCCGCCGCCGCGAACGCGACCGCCGACGCCTCCGTGCACGGAGCCGACCCGGTCGGAGACCACGGCGACGGGCACGACGACGATGACGGTCACGGCCACGACCACGCCCGGGCCCCCCGGGTGGCGTGGCTGCTCCTGCTCCCGGTGGTCGCCGTCTTCGTCGTCGCACCGCCGGCCCTGGGCTCCTACACGGTGGAGAGCACCGGGGGTTCCTCCGGTCCACCGCCCCGGGACGACCGCGGCGCGTCCAGGTTCAACGACGCCCTCTCCGAGGCCGGGCCGGGCGACGTCGTGCCCCTCGGCATCCAGGAGTTCGTGATGCGCGCTTGGATCGACGACGAGCGGGAGATGGCCGACCGCGAGATCGAACTCACCGGCTTCGCCGTTCCCACCGAGGACGGTGACGGCTGGTACCTGGCCCGTCTGCAGATGGCGTGCTGCGCGGCGGACGCGGTGGTCAACAAGGTTCTCATCACCGACCAGCCGGCCCCCGAGGCCGACAGTTGGTGGACGGTCCGCGGCACCTGGGTGGAGCCCGAGGGCGACCTCTACGACGTCTCCGAGCACGAGTTCGCCACCCTGCAGATGGACGAGGTCACCAACCCCCCGGACCCCTACGAGTAACGGCCGGAGCGGGGGTCGTCGAACGCCCGTCGTGACGACCCCCGCACCCCACGTGACCAGCGGTTGTGCTCTGATCGTTCCTCGGTTCCGCCACACCGTCGCCAATTCACGGATTCGGGTCGTTCCTGGGTGACAATGAGTGCGTGTCAGAACCCCAGGAACGGCCGCGGGCAGGGTGGCGATGGTTGCGCCCCCGGTCCATCCGAGCCCGGGTGACGGTGTGGGCCGTCGCCGTCCTGGCCCTCATCGTGGTGGTCGTCTCGGTGAGTTCCTACGCGCTCATCCGCGAGACGGTGCTGAACCAGTTGCAGGATCGGGCCTCGGAAACGGCACGGCAAGTAACCGAATACATCATGACTAACCGGTACGAAGGCGCTATTCCGGCCACCGAGCCGATCGTGCGGTTGCAGATCATCCAGCAGGACACCCACGAGGTCCTCGCCGCCAGCAACGCCTTGCGCGGCCTGCCGGCACTGACCTACGAGGAACCGCCCCGCGACGACTTCCGCATGGACACGATCGTCTGCGGCGAGATCGCCGGCATCCAGCCCGATGACTGCCTCCAGGTGGTGGGCTACGCCGTCTCCGACTCCGCCTACGGGGACGTCATCGTCCTCGCCGCCACCCGCACCCCCCAGATCCTCGCCGGCTACACCCTCGGCCTGGCGCTGAGCGGCATGTCGCTCGCGCTGCTCGCGGTCAGCGCCACGACCATCTGGTACGGGGTGGGACGCGCGCTGCGACCGGTGGAGAACATCAGCGAGGAGATCGACCGGATCTCCGTCAGCGACCTGCACCGCAGGGTACCCGTGCCCCCGAGCGACGACGAGATCGCGCACCTGGCCCGCACCGCCAACGCCGGCCTCGGGCGGTTGGAGGACGCCATGGTGCGCCAACGCCGCTTCGTCTCCGACGCCTCCCACGAACTGCGCAACCCCATCGCGGGCATGCGCACCAAGCTGGAGGTCGAACTCTCCGACCCCGAGCCGGACCAGCGTGCCCGCGAACGCCTGCTCACCGGGCTGCTCTCCGACACCGAGCGGTTGGAGAACATCGTCTCGGACCTGCTGGAACTGGCCCGGTTGGACACCGACGTGGCCATGAGCCGCGAACGGCTGGAACTGGGGGCTCTGGTGACCGAGGAGTTCGTGGACCCGCGCCGACACCCGCAGCTGCGCGTGCACGGTTCCGCACCGGTGCACGTCGAGGTCAACCGGCTGCGTCTGGTGCGGGTGCTGACCAACCTCATCGCCAACGCCGAACGCCACGCCGACAGCCGCATCGACGTCATCATCGGCCACGACGACGCACACGCGGTCGTCGAGGTCCACGACGACGGCGCGGGCATCCCGGTGAAGGACCGCGAGCGCGTCTTCGAACGCTTCTCCCGGCTGTCGGAGTCCAAGAAACGCGACCCCGGGGGCAGTGGTCTGGGTCTGCCCATCTCCCGGGAGATCGTGCACGCCTACGGCGGCACCCTGGTCGCCGGACACAGCGACATGCTCGGCGGTGCGCTGTTCACCCTGCGCATCCCCGACCGGATCGAGCCGACGGAGTAACGCCCATGAGCGTCGACGCGCCGGGTCCCGAAGGCGAGAGGAAACCGTCGCCCCCGGGGCCCGAGAAGGAACCGGCCAAGGAACCCGCGCGGGAACCCGAACAGGACCCCGCGCACGAGCCCACGCCCCAGGACTCCGGCGGGGGAGCGGGACCGATCCCCGTCGAGCGGCCCGACGGCGACGCCTCGGGCGGCCCCAACTACTTCGTCATGGGGTTCGTCGGCGCGCTGGGAGTCCTCAGCGCCTGGCTGATGGTGGAGGCGCTCACCGGCGCCCGGGCGGTCTTCGTCTACATCATGGTGGCGCTCTTCCTCGCGATCGGCCTCAACCCGGTCATCGAGCTCCTGCGTCGCCGACTGCGGTTACCCCGCTGGGCGGCCATCCTCACCGTCTGCATGGCCCTGCTGCTCTTCACCGCCGTCTTCGTCTGGGCGATCATTCCGCCCCTCTCCGAGCAGGTCAGCAGTTTCGTCTCCGGTCTGCCCGGCGCCATCGACCATCTGCAGAACACGACGTTCTTCCGCGAGCTGGACCAGCGCTACAACCTCCTGGATCGCCTCCAGGGGATCGTCACTTCCGGCGACGTCGGACAGCAGGTCTTCGGCGGGCTCGTCGGGGTGGGCCAGGTGGTGTTCAACGGGCTGTTCGCCGTCTTCACGGTGTTCATCCTGACCCTGTTCTTCATGGCCTCCCTGCCCGGCATCATGGACGTCGCCTACCGGTTCGTGCCCCGCTCGCGCCGGGAGGGGGTCCGCGAGATCGGTGACGAGATCGTCCAGCGCATCGGCGCCTTCATCGCCGGGCAGTTGGTGGTGGCCGCCTTCGGCGGCGTGGTGGCGTTCCTCTTCCTGTGGGCGATCGGATCGGCCTACGCGCTCACGCTGGCCCTGGTGATCGCGGTCACCGCGTTGATCCCCCTGGTGGGGACCACCATCGGCGCCGTGATCGCCACACTGGCCGTGGGGGTGGTCGACCCCTGGCTCGGTCTGCTCACCCTCGTCTTCTTCCTGATCTACCAGCAGATCGAGAGTTACGTGCTCGCACCGCGGGTGATGCGACACGCGGTGGACGTGGCCCCGACGGTGAACATCACCGCCGCTCTGGTCGGTGGCGCGCTGCTGGGTCTGGTCGGTGCCCTGCTGGCCATCCCCACGGCGGCGGCGCTCACCCTGGTGCTCAAGAAGGTGGTCTTCCCCCGTCTGGAACGACGCTGAGAACCCGGCCCTAGGCTGGGCCGAATGGAGAACACGAGGCGCCGCCTGCCGCGCGCGGCACTGCTCGCCGCCTGGGTCGCGCTGCTGGTCTGGACGTTGCTGTTCGGTCCCGACCCGGAGGTGGTGCGGGCCTGGACCGCCGATGCCGGAACCGCCGGTTTCCTCGCCTACCTGGCGGCCTACGTCCTGGCGGTGCAGGCGCTCGTGCCGCGTCCGGCGTTGAACGTGGCCGGCGGGGTGCTCTTCGGCCCGGTGAGCGGGCTGGCCCTGGCCCTGGTCGGTGGCGTGCTGGCCGCCCTCGCCCAGTTCCTGGTCGCTCGGTACGTCGCCGGCGACGCGCTCGCGCGCCGGCTGCCCACGAGGGTCCGCGGGTACCTGGAGGGGCTCGCCGGGCCTCGCGCGCTGCTCGCGGTGGTGCAGCTGCGCCTGATCCCGGTGATCCCCTACCAGATGGTCAACTACGGTTTCGGGCTGACCATGATCCCGGTGACGCCCTTCGTCGTGGGCACGGCGCTGGGGTCGGTGCCCGCCACCGCGGCGATGGTCCTCATCGGCGCGGGCGGAACCGATCTCGGGCTTCCGGTGGCGGTGGGCACGGGAACGGTCGCGGTGCTGATCGCCGTGGTGTGGTGGGCGTACGCGCGCCGTTCCGGGCCGGGGCGGGGACGCGGTCCTTTGGTGACCCACGCCCCGCCGGCGCCCGAACCCCAGAGCACTCCTGGTGGTCCCACGAGCGGGGTCTAGTCCTCCCCGTCGTGCAGGACGATCTCGTCGGGGGCGGGCCGTTCCAGGTCGAAGGGCAGGATCTCGCCGCCGTCACTGTCGGTGACCCGCGGTTCCTGGAGGACCTCGGGTTCCTCTCCGGCGTGGTGCTGGACCACCATCACCCCGGCGTACCCGCTGTGGTCCTCCTCGGTGGCCACGAACGGCACGAGCCCCGGACCCTCCCACTCCCGTGATTCGAGGGTCCTGACCAGGGTCTCCCGGTCCAGGTCGGGGCCCACCTCCATGAGCAGCCGGGCGAACAGCACGGCCTGCACCATGCCGTACACCGTGGTGTCGGTGAAGGGGGCGCCCTCGTTGTACTCGTCGTGGATCTCGCGGAAGAACGCGGTCCACGGGTCCTCGGTCTGGGCCGCCATCGGGAGGAAGGCCGTGATGATCAGACCGTCGGTGAAGGCCTCCGGAGGTACGTCCTCCGCGGGGGTGCCCTCGGCGTACCGACCGATCAGTTCGGTGATGATCTCGACGTCGCCACCGAAGCTGGGCGCCACCCACTGCGGTTCGTACCCGATGGAACGGGCTTCGAGGATGGCCATCCCCAGGTAGGCCGGGATGCAGTAGCAGACCGCGACGTCGGCCTCGGCCTCCTTCAGTTCGGCGACCTGTCCGTCGAGTTCGGGCACGCCGGGGTCGTAGGATTCCCAAGCGACGATGTCGTCGATGAGGTACTGCTCGATCCCGGCGTGCGAGGACGGGCCGACGTCGTCGTTCTGGTACAGGAGCCCGACGTCGTCGCCGGGAAAGTGCTCCGCGATGTAGGAGCCCTGGATCTTGGCCTCCTTGGAGTAATCCACCTGGAAGCCGAAACTGTAGGGGTACTCCTCGGGCGAGTCCCAGGCCAGGGCCCCGGAGGAGACGAACAGGTCCGGTACGCCCTCGGCGTTGAGGTCGTCGATCACCGCCTCGTGGGTGGGGGTGCCCAGCCCGCCCAACATCGCGAAGATCTCCTGCTCGTCGATGAGGTCCCGCGTCACGTCCATGGTCCGTGCGGGGTCGAAGGCGTCGTCCTCGACGCGGTAGTCGATCCGACGGCCGTGGATGCCGCCGTGGTCGTTGATGTGGTCGAACACGGCGCGCGCGCCGGTCGAGACGTGCACGAAGCCGGGTGAGGCGGCTCCGGTGAGCGGTTGGTGGGTGCCGATGACGATGCTGTCGTCGGTGACCCCCGGAGTGGGGTTCTCCTCGGTGCCGGTCCCGTCGGTCGGTTCGGAGTCGCCGCACGAGGTGGCGAGAACCGCGACGGCGAGCGCCGAGGCGATGATGTTCAGTGGTCGCATGTGGTCTTCCTGAACGTCGGAGACGCCTTCGTGGCAGGCCCGTTCGGGCCATGGGGAAGACGGCGTCGTTGCTCGGAGGAGGTGCGGGGGAGTTACCTACTGGTCGGTACGTTACCGACTGGTAAACATCATACGAACGGGAACGAAGACTGCAACCGCCGGTAACCCCCTGCCGTCCCCGTCCGGTGCGACCACGCACGAGGAGGCCGGACACCCCCGTGGGGCATCCGGCCCCCAGGGGCGTCCGTGCGCCGTCAGACCTTCTCGGCGCTGTGGTCGATGATCTCCCGCGCGACGCGCGCGATCCGGTCGGCGGCCTGGTGCACCGCGCCGTCGCGCCGCCAGACCAACAGGTGCCGGAGTTGGATCGGGGCTCCCTCCAGTTGGCGGACCACCACGCCGCGGCCCTTGTCGAAGTCGGACTGACAGGGCGCCACCGCTCGACGGTCGGCGATGAGGTCCCGGATCTCCGAACGGTCGTGCAACCGGTAGGGGACCTCCGGGTTGAACCCCGCCCGTCGGCAGGCCACGTAGAAGCACTCGGGCCATCCCGTCCCGTCCGGGGGAGTGAGTGCCCACGGGCACTCGGCCAGGTCCGCCAGGCGTATGTACGTCCGGTCCGCCAGCGGGTGGTCGGCCCACAGCGCCACGTGCAGCGGGTCCACCGCCAGCATCGCCCAGGCCAGGGGGCCGTCCGCGGTCAGGTCGCGGTCCACGTAGTCGATGGTGGTGCCCAGGTCGAGACGGCCGGCGCGGACCAGGTCGGTGACCAGCTTGGGGGAGTACTCCGTGCGCACGTGGACCGGAACGTCGGGGAAGATCTCGGGGAGTCGTCCGGACAGCTCCACCGTGAGCGGCCCGACCCCGCCGATGCGCAAGGCGGCCGGCGCGGCGCCGCGCGCGCTCACGTCGTGCAGCAGGTCGTCCATGGACAGCAACACCGCGCGGGCCCGGAGCAGGACGAACTCGCCCAGTTCGGTGGGGCGCACCCCCGCGCGTCCACGATGGAACAACGATCCGCCGACCTCGCGCTCGATCCGCTGCAACTGCGTGGTCAGGGCCGGTTGCGACGTGGACAGTGCCGCGGCCGCCTTGGTCACGCTGCCGGTGTCGGCGAGGAGGCAGAGGGTGCGCAGATGGCGGAGTTCGAGGTCCATGCGTGGAATCTAAGGCGCGGTGCCCTCTCGTGTACAGACGCCCAAGCGACCGGGCGTGTGGTGAGCGTCGCGTTCAGTCGTGAGGGCGGGAGAGGTTCCCCTGTCCAGGCCCTGGATGCCTTCGGTGTGGTGCTTGTGGGATAGGGTGCCGTGCGTCACTCTGTAGTTGGACGACCTACTAAACCGCGGTGTCCCCGCGTGGTGGGTTCCACGCGCACCTGGGCGCGTAATCGTGGGAGAGCTCATGGCGGTCGAACGCACGTTGCACACACCCGAGGCCGAACAGCTCCTGGAGCTGACCCGGGCGATCGTGGACAAGGAGATCTCCCCGCGCGCGGCCGAGGACGAGGAGAACGCCGTCTTCCCGCGCGAGGTCTTCACCACCCTGGGCCGCTCCGGTCTGCTGGGGTTGCCCTACCCCGACACCTACGGCGGCGGTGACCAGCCCTACGAGGTCTACCTCCAGGTGGTGGAGGAACTGGCCCGCGGCTGGCTCGCGGTCGGCCTGGGGGTCAGCGTCCACACCCTGTCCTGCTACCCGTTGGCCGCCTTCGGCACCGACGAGCAGAAGGCCGCGCACCTGCCCGCCCTGGTCGGCGGTGAGCTCCTGGGCGCCTACTGCCTGTCCGAGACCACCTCCGGCTCGGACGCCGCCGCGTTGACCACCCGCGCCGAGCGCACCGACGCCGGCTACCGCGTCAACGGCGCCAAGGCGTGGATCACCCACGGTGGTGAGGCCGACTACTACGCGCTCTTCGCCCGGACCGGTGGCCCCGACTCCGGTGCCCGGGGCATCAGCTGCTTCCACGTGCCGGCCGACACCCCCGGGTTGAGCGCGGCCGCCCCCGAACGCAAGATGGGAATGAGCTCCTCCACCACCGCCGGTGTCCTGTTCGAGGACGTCGAGATCGGCGTGGAGGCCCGGGTGGGGGAGGAGGGGCGAGGGTTCCCCATCGCCCTGTCCGCCCTGGACTCGGGCCGTCTGGGGATCGCGGCCTGCGCCGTGGGCCTGGCCCAGGCGGCGCTGGACTCCGCCGTCGCCTACTCCCGCGAACGCCACCAGTTCGGCACCGCCATCGGTGACTTCCAGGGGCTGGGGTTCCTCCTCGCCGACATGGCCACGCAGGTCGCCGCCTCCAGGGAGCTGTACCTGTCCGCCGCCCGTCTGCGCGACGCCGGTCGGCCCTTCGGCAAACAGGCCGCCATGGCCAAACTCATGGCCACCGACACCGCCATGAAGGTGACCACCGACGCGGTCCAGGTGTTCGGCGGGTACGGCTACACGCGCGACTTCCCGGTGGAACGCTACATGCGCGAGGCCAAGGTCCTGCAGATCGTGGAGGGCACCAACCAGGTGCAGCGCATGGTGATCGGCCGCCACCTGGCCCGTGAGGCCGGCGACTGATCGAGCCCCGGGGTCGCACCGCCACGGCGGTACGGCCCCGGACGGAGACCGCGGTGCCCGCCGTGACGGTGGGCACCGGAACCCGGGTCGCAGGGCGGCGCAGGCCCTCGGAGAACCCGCCTAGCGGCGCAGCAACTCCCGGGTGGCCTCGGGCGGGACCACCGTGGGCGTCACCTCGCGGTCGGTGAGCACGGCCAGGGCCGACCGATAGTCGGTGCCGCGGTCCAGGTCCCCCAGCCACGCCGACGCGGGCCGGCCCCCGCCCTCCCAGTCGACCAGCCGCGCAGGGGTGTGCGGCGGAGTGACCGAGACCCGGCGCAGCCCTCCCGACAGGCCCAACCCGGTCGCCTTGAGCAGGGCCTCCTTGCGCGCCCAGTAGCCGAAGAAGGCCTCCACCCGCCCCGGTTCCGGAAGGGCGTCCCACTCCCGCCGCTCGGCGTCGGCCAGCGTGTAGCCGGCCAGGCCGTCCAGGTCGCGCGCGTCCGAGACCCGCTCCACGTCCACCCCCACGGGGACGCCCTCGGCCAGGGCCAGCACCACCCACTCCCCGGAGTGGCTCACCGAGATCTCCCAACCCGCCGCGGCGCCGATCGGCACCGGTTTGCCGTGCGGGGAGCCGTCGCCTCCGCCCGCGCCGGTCCGGGCCTTGTCCTCGCAGGAGCGACAGCGCAGGTCGAAGACGATCTCCTCGGGGGTGCGGCCCACACGTTCGGCCAGCGCCAGACGGGCCAGGGAACGCCCCAGCAGGTGGCGGTCGCGGTCGGCCTGGAGACGGAACCGCGCGTTACGGGTGCGCTCGGCCTCGTCCAGCAGACTCAGCAGGCGATCGCTCGCGGCGGAGGTGTGGGCCCACCACACCGTGGATTCGAGAGGTGAGGAGCCGTGGGTCATGTGCACCATTGTCCCTGATCTTCCCGCGCTCGGGTGGTGTGAGCGCAAGTCGGAGTGGGCATTCGGTAAGTGGCAGGTCGGCCCGCCCCCTTGGAGGCTCAGATGTCTGTCGTGATGCTGTTCGGCGCGGGAGCCCTCGTCGGACTCGTCGCCCTCACCATCGTCGTCCTGGTGACCCTCCTCACCGAGAGATCGCAGACCCGGGAGACGCAGGAGAGCCAGACCCAGGAGAGGGAGGTGCAGCACCCGGAGTCGGAGCCCCACGGCCGGTCCGTACTCTAGTTCGGTGGTCGGGGCGTTCCCCCGCCGCGCACCACCGATCGCACGAGGAAGGGCCGCCGTCCATGTCCGAGGAGAGCCGTCCGGCGTTCGGTGCCGAACGCCGGGAACACATCCTGGAACTGGTCCGTGCCAACGGGAGTATGTCCCTGCGCGACCTGGCCGCCAAGGTGCGTGCCTCGGAGGTGACCGTCCGGCGTGACGTGCGTGCCATGGAGGCCGAGGGTCTGTTGGACCGGCGTCGGGGCGGGGTCGCGTTGCCCGGTCGGATCGGCCACGAACAGAGCTACTCCGGCAAGAGCGAACAGTGCGCGGCCGAGAAGGCCGCCATCGCCGCGGCCGCGGCCCGTCTGGCGCGTCCGGGCGACGCCGTCACCATCGGACCGGGCAGCACCGCCGTGGCGCTGGCGCGGGCCCTGCGCGGACACGGGGACCTCACGGTGGTCACCAACGCGCTTCCGGTCGCCGACGCCCTGGCCGGTGCCCCCGGTGTGGAGATCGTCATGACCGGCGGAACCGTGCACGCGCCCATGCGCGCGCTGGTCGGTGCCGCCGCCGAGGCCACACTCTCCGGACTGCGGGTCAACCGGGCGTTCCTCTCCGGCAACGGGGTGAGCGCCGAGCGGGGCCTGAGCACCCCCAACCCGGCCGTGGCCGGTGTCGATCGTGCGCTGTCGGCCTGTGCGGAGGAGACCATCGTCCTGGCCGACCACACCAAGATCGGTGCCGACACCATGGTGACGACCGTCGCTCCGGAGAACATCGCGCACCTGGTCACCGACTCGGGCGCCGACCCCGAGGTGATCATGACGTTGGAGGAGATCGGGGCACTGGTCCACGTCGTCGTGGCGGTCGACGAACGAGGGCAGTGACCCACGGGCGGGTCGGTGTCCCTCCGATCGGCGCCCGGGGGAGAGCGCGGCACCGATCGTTCGCGCGCACTTGTACGGTGAACCTCCGATGC
The DNA here is from genome assembly GCF_018207095.1 of Nocardiopsis sp. MG754419. Taxonomy (GTDB): domain Bacteria; phylum Actinomycetota; class Actinomycetes; order Streptosporangiales; family Streptosporangiaceae; genus Nocardiopsis. The sequence continues at coordinate 11,872 of NZ_QOCZ01000064.1, forward strand.
GTGATCCTGTATCGACCTACTCACCGGTACGACCCCCCGCACGACCGCCACGACGCCAGGAGCCGCCGCGTATGCACTCCCCTCCGACGCACCTCCCGCCCGTGCCGGTCCGGGTCGCCCCCGCACCGGTGGCGCTCCCCGAACCCTGGCGGAGTTCGCGCCTGACCGTGGTGGTCCCCACGTACGACGAGGCGGAGAACCTTCCGCGCCTGGTCGCCCGCCTCGTCGCCCTGGACCTGCCGGAACTGCGCATCGTGGTGGTCGACGACAACTCGCCCGACGGCACCGGGAAGATCGCCGACGAGCTCGCGGACGAACTCGGCGGCGCCGCGACCGGCAGGCTCACCGTCGTGCACCGCACCAAGAAGGACGGGCTGGGGCGGGCCTACGTGGAGGGTATGACCCGCGCCCTGGACGACGGCGCCGACCACGTGGTGCAGATGGACGCCGACCTCAGCCATCCGGTGGGCTACGTGCCCCAACTGTTGGGCACCCTGCACTCCACCAACGCCGGGGTGGTCATCGGCAGCCGCTACGTGCCCGGCGGAAGCCTGTCCGAGGCCTGGGGACTGCGTCGCCGCCTGCTCAGCGGTTGGGCCAACGCCTACGTCAAGACGGTGCTGTCCATCCCGGTGCGCGACGTCACGGCCGGTTTCAAGATCTGGCGCGCCTCGGCCCTGCGCGGGCTGGACCTGGCGAGCATCGAGAGCACCGGGTACGCCTTCCAGGTGGAGATGCACTACCGGGCCTTCCGGCGCGGCCAGAAGATCGTGGAGGTGCCCATCCACTTCGAGGACCGTGTGGAGGGCGAGAGCAAGCTCGACGGGGCGGTGGCCTTGGAGGCGGCCCTGCGTCCCCTGCGCCTGCGCCGGGCGGAGAACGCCCGACGGCGGGGCTGAGCCCTCCGTTCGATCGACGTCCGTGTCCTTCTTCGTCTCACCCGGTCGACCTGCGACCATCGGGGGAGAGCGAAAGGGGGCGACAACAATGTCCGAACAACCGTATGACGTCGATTCCGACATGGGAGACGATCCCCAGGAGAGCGAGGTCGCCGAGGCGGAGAGCCGCCAGGAGCCCGACGCGCCCGTCTACGGCTACACCTTCGCGGAGGCGGAGGGCCAGGGCGAACTCGGTATCGACGAGGACGTGCGTCTGGAGCGGGACGACGTCATTCCTCGCGAGGACTTCGACCTCGACGCACCCGACGCCGAGGAGGAGGCGATCCACGAGGTGGACGACCCCGACGCGTGAGATGCGGAGCGGACCCCGGAGCGCCCTGAGAGGGCCCCGGGGTCGCGTCGTTCCACGATTTCTTCACAAGTGCACATGGATATGTGATGATCGACGTGAGGAAAGGAGGCGGACAACGTGATCGAGCGACCCTACGAAGTGGACCTCGACCTGGGGGACGACCCCCAGGCGACCGAGGTCGCCCAGCGGCAGGTGTTCCTCGACCCCGACTTCGACATCCTCGTCTACGACTTCGAGGACGACGACAGTCGTGGCCGGATGGGGATCACCGACGGAGTCCGGGCCGAGCACCTGGCGGCGGCCATCCCACGACAGCGTTGGGGCGGTGATCGCAGCGCCGAGGAGGAGGCCCTCAGCGTGGTGCCCGACCCCGAGGCCGTCACCGACCGGCCCCCGGAGGGCTACGAGGACTGAGAACCCGGGTCGTGCCCTCCCGGTCGGTCACCGTCGATGGTCGATCCGGCGCTGGATCCCGGGCAGGAGCGCATCGGCGGCCCGGACACCGCGCAGAAGCGCAGGGGGTGGTCCTGGGCGAGTTCCTCCACGGTCCCGGCCTTCTCCTCGGGGACCGACCCCCGGTACGCGGCCTCCGCCGCCTCGGGCATCCGCCCGCGCGGCAGCGCCAGGGCGCACAGCGCCGCCGCCACCGCCAGCCCCGCCAGGATGAGCATGGCCGAGCCGAAGTGGTCGGCCAACCCCGAGGTGCCGCCCCCGGCACCGCCGATCCCGGCGAGGGCGGGGATCGCCGCCACACCGATCAACTGCGCTCCACGCGCGAACGTGTTGTTCACCCCCGATGCCAGACCGGCGTGCCGTTCGGGCACCGAGGCCAGCACCGTCGCGGTCAGCGGGGCCACCGTGGTGGACATCCCCAGAGCCACCAGCAGTACCCCGGGGAACACCTCGGTGAGGTAGGGGGCCTGCTCACCGATCCGCGACAGCCAGATCAGTCCGGCCGCCAGCAATAGCGGACCCACCACCAGCTGGGTGCGCGGGCCGATCCGCGAGGCGAGTTTTCCGGAGCGCGCCGACAGCGTCAGCATGAGGATGGTCAGCGGCAGGGAGGCCGCGCCCGCGGCGATCGGCGAGTATCCGGCGACCTCCTGCAGGTAGATGACCATCAGGAACAGCAGGGTCCCCAGTGCTGCGTAGATCACCACGGTGGAGGCGTTGGTCGCGCTGAACGGCGCCGACCGGAAGAGCCCGAGCGGCAGCATGGGCGTGCGCGCGCGGGCCTCCACCACAAGGAACACCACGAGCGCCAGCACACCCACCACCGCGCCGGTCCACACCGCCGGGGTGCCGCCCACGGCGCCCCACTGGATCAGGGCGTAGGTGATGCCGGCCAGCGCCACCACGCCCAGGAGAGCGCCACCGTAGTCCAGGCCGCCCGTGGCCGAGGTGTCCCGTGACTCGGGCACCTTGAAGTGCGCGATCGCCAACACCACGAGCGCGATGGGCAGGTTGATGAGGAAGATGAGCCGCCAGTCGCCGAGCTGCACCAGCCACCCGCCCAGGAACGGGCCGACCGCGGCGGCCACACCCGTGAGCCCGGACCACGCGCCGATCGCCCGGGCCCGGTCGTCCTCCCGGAACCCCGCCTGCAGGATCGCCAGACTTCCCGGGGTCAGCAGCGCACCGCCCACCCCCTGGGCGACCCGTCCTCCCACCAACCACTCCAGGTTCGGTGCGAACGTGCACAGGGCCGAGGCCAGGGCGAACAGCGCCACCCCGACCATGAACAGGCGCACCCGGCCGAACCGGTCCGAGAGCGACCCGCTCAGCAGGATCAGCGCGGACAGCGTGACCATGTAGCCGTTGACGATCCACTGCAGGCCCGCCAGGCCGGTGTCGAGGTCCTCCTGGATGGCGGGCAGGGCCACCGTGACGACGGTGGAGTCCAGGAACGCCATGCCCGATCCCAGGACGGTGGCCGTCAGCATCCAACGAGCCGCGGGCGTCCCCCAGGCCACCCGTCCGGTGGTCGTGGGCGTCGAGTTCGCACCCCTCATCAGGGCCCCCTTCCTCCATCGCCCACACTAAAGCGCGGACCCTCGCCCGAAGGCGAGGGTCCGCGCCGTGTTCCCCTCTCGGTTCCAGCGGTACCGGACCGCGATCACTCGCTGGCGAGCGCTCCGGTGATGGAGGTCCCGGCCGCCCGACGGGCGGGCAGCACCGCGGCGAGCAGGCCGGCCAGGATCGCCACCGCGATGAACACGGCGATCTGGACGACGGGGACGCTGAACACCAGGCCCGGCAGGACCGCGGCGGCCGCCGCCCAACCGAACAGCACACCCAGGGTGATACCGATGCCCGCGCCGATCATGCACAGCAGCACGGCCTCGACGCTCAGCATCCGGCGCAGCTGCCGCTTGGCCAGCCCCAGGGCCCGCAGGAGCGCGGACTCACGGGTGCGCTCCAGTACCGACAGCGCCATCGTGTTGGAGATACCGAACACCGCGATGATGATCGCCAGCCCCAGCATCGCCGCGATGGTGTAGAAGGCGATGTCCATCATCTCGGAGAACTGGTTCTTCATCTCCGCGACGGACATGACCTGCACGGTCGGGTACTCCTCGACCGCGGAGTAGACGGCATCGCGCACGTCGGCCGGGTCGGCGCCGTCGGCGGACCGGAGGTGGAGGTAGCGGGCCTCCTGGATCTCGGGGAAGGCGGCGGTGAAGTCCTCGGGGTCCACGACCGCGCCCCAGAACGTCGCGTTGGTCTCCACGATCGCGGCGATCTCCAGGTCGAGGTCGCCTCCGGGAGCGGGGATGGTGAGGGTGTCACCGACGCCCTGACCCTCGGCGCTGTTCTCGGTGAGCAGGACCTTGCCGGGTTCGAGATCGGACAGGTCGCCCTCGATGGCCTCGCCCCTGATGTCGACGCCCATCTCGGCGCCGTAGTACGCGCTCACGGGCAGTGCCATGGTGCTGAAGTCGTCGGGGTCCTCGTCCACCATGGTGAAGCGCTCGGACATCACCTTGCCCACCTGCGGACTGTCGGACAGCGTCTGCTCGATCTCGCTCGGCACGAGCGGGTCACCGGTCGACTCGTCGACGGGCAGACCGTCGACGGAAGCGCTGTCGGTGGTCTCGTCCTCGGTCGCGGGGCCCTCGACGGCACCGTCCTCGTTCGGGGAGCCCTCCTCCAGGCCGTCCCCGCCCTGGGCGCCCTCCGCGGCGTCGTCGTCCTCCGACCCGTCGGTGTTCGCCTGGTCCTCGGGGTTGTACTGCGCGCTCACCTGGTAGTCCACCGGGAACTCGCGTTCGAGCTGCTCGGTCAGTGTGGTCTCGAACGAGTCGCTGATCACCGAGTAGCCGGTGATCAGGGTGGCGCCCACGGTGAGGGCGATCATGGCGGTGGCGGCACGGCGCGGGCTCCGGGTGGAGTTGTCCACGGCCAGCATGCCGGGCACCCCCGTGCGGCGCAGCGGGATCCCGATCACGCGGACGATCCCGCGCACCAGGAGCGGACCGAGGACGACGACGCCGACGAAGGCGGTCATGGCGGCGCCGGTCACGATGAACAGTCCGGTGGTGTCGGTCGGACCCATCTGCGACAGGGCCACGAGCGCGGCGGAGACGGCGAAGGCGAGCACACCGAACACCGCGCGCACCCACCCGGTGCCCTTTTCCAGACCGGAGGCCGTGGCACTGGTGCGCAGCGCCGCCAGGGGCGCCACCCGCGTGGCCCGGGTGGCCGGGATGAGCGCGGAGAACACCGTCATCAGGGTGCCGATCAGAAGGCCGACGATCACCGCGGTGGGGGTGACCACCAGGGAGGCCGTGGCCTCGTTGCCCATCAACGGGCCGCCGAAGCGCGCTCCGGCCGCACCGACGCCGACACCGGCGAGCACGCCGAGAGCGGAGGCGAAGAAGCCGACCACGAAGGACTCGGTCAGCACCGAACGGAACACCTGGCCGCGCTTGGCGCCCACACAGCGCAGGAGGGCGAGTTCGCGCTGACGCTGGGCGATGAGGATCGCGAAGGTGTTGTAGATGACGATCCCGGCGACGAACATCGCGATGACGCCGAAGAGCAACAGGGCCACGCGGAGCATCTCGGTGTCCCCGCCCGCGCTCTCGGCCATCTCCTCACCGAACTGCGCGCCCGTCTGGACGTCGGTTCCGGTGACCGTGGCGATCGCGGCGGCGGCGTCCTCGTCGGAGGTGCCGTCGGTCGCCAGGGCGTTCAGCTCGGAGTAGCCCTCCGCGCCGGTCATCTGCTGGATGTCGTCCTGAGCGAAGACCACCGCGCCGCCGAAGGCGTAGCCGGTGTCCACACCGAAGTCGACCAGACCGGTGAGGGTGAAGTCGCGCTTGTCCTGCTCGGTGTCGAGCACGGTGACGGTGTCGCCGATCTCGAACCCGGTCTGGTCCGCGGTGGAGGTGGCCAGGGCGATCTCGTCGTCGGCGGCGGGCAGTTCGCCCTCGCTCGCGCTGAAGCGGGTGGTCTCACCGAACGCGACGGCGGTGGGCGGCGTGAACCCGAAGGCACGGCCCTCGGCGTCCAACAGGACGGCCTGACCGCGGATCAGTCCGTCGGCCTCGGCGACCTCGGGCAGCGCGCGGATGTCGTCGAGCACGCTCTGGTCGAACGGGACGGGGTCGCCGGGGAAACCGTCCTCGTCCTCCACCGGATCGGGGACGGCGATGGCGTCGACGCTGGTCGCCGACCCCATCACGGACTTCTCGTAGCTCGCCTCCAGGGTGTCGGCGAAGACCAGGGTCCCCGCCACGAACATGACGCCCAGCATGATGGCCAGGATCGTGGTGACGTACCGGGAGACGTGCAGCCTGAGCCCGGCGAGTGTGGTGCGCAGCATCGGGCTCAGGCCTCCAGCTTCAACAGGTGTTCGGAGACGACCTCGGCGGTGGGGTCGACGACCTCGTCGACGAGCCGGCCGTCGCGCAGGAACACCACGCGGTCCGCGTAGGACGCGGCGACCGGGTCGTGGGTGACCATGACGATGGTCTGGTGCAGGTCCTTGGCGGAGTCGCGCAGGAAGGCCAGGACCTCGGCGCCCGAACGAGAGTCCAGGTTGCCGGTGGGCTCGTCGGCGTAGACGACCTCGGGGGCGTTGAGCAGCGCCCGCGCCACCGCCACACGCTGCTGCTGTCCTCCGGACAGCTTGGCGGGAAGGTGGCCGAGGCGGTCGCGCAGTCCCACCACGTCGATGATGTGGTCGAAGCGTTCCTGGTCGACCTTGCGCCGGGCGATCTGGGAGGGGAGCAGGATGTTCTGCTCGGCCGTCAGCATCGGGAGCAGGTTGAAGGACTGGAAGATGAAGCCGATCCGGTCACGGCGCAGCAGCGTGAGGTCGCCGTCGCGCATGCCGGTGATCTGGGTCCGGCCCAGGTGCACGGTGCCCGAGGTGGCCACGTCGAGCCCCGCCAGACAGTGCATGAGGGTCGACTTGCCGGATCCGGAGGGGCCCATGATCGCGGTGAACGCGCCCCGGTGGAAATCCACGTCCACTCCGGCGAGGGCGTGCACCTGGCTGCCGCCGGTGTCGTAGGTCTTGGTGAGACCCCGCGCCACGACGACCGGAGGGGCCTGGACCGGGGACGGGGACTGCGCTGCGGGCGTACTCACGGCGGTTGACTCCTGGGTGTGTGGGGATCGGATCGTCGCCGGTGCATCGGTGCGATCCGGCGTGTCCCTCACGCTAGGCCCGTGACAGGCCCCGAAACCTCCCCCCGGAGACCGAACCGCGTATCGGCCAAAGGCACGATGGACGCCGGGTTCGCGATGCCTAAGTGGGGTCCGACCCCCTACTTTCGTCGGGGGGTGCGACCGCCCCGGCCCGGGGCCCGGTGCAAACGGCCCCCGTGTACCAGGCCGAACGCGACCGACCGACCATCGGACCCGCGACGGCCCGCCCCGGACCCGGCGATGTGGCCCCGCGGGTCCTCCGTCCTAGACTCGGTCGGGTGAACGGCTGGCTGAGAGAGCACAAGGACGGAGTCGCCGCCCTGGCGCGGCACAACGGGAAGTGGTGGTGGGACCGCCGGTTCCGCTTGGCGGACTGGTCCTTCGCGGTGTTCACACTGCCCTTCAGCGGTGTGACGATGGTCGCGGGCACCAGCGGTGGTGTCCTGGGACTGTTGTCGGGCCCGGTCGAGGTGATCACCGAGCTCTTGGCGCCGTGGGCGTGGATGCTGGTCGTGGGCCTGCTCATCTACTTCGTCCCGGGCCTCCTGGCCTCGGCGACGATGTTGTGGCGCCGCAGCGCCCCCCGCTGGCTCCTGCTGGCCGGGCTGCTCATGCTGGTCCTGTACGGCAACCCGATCCCGCTCATGGTGGGGCTGTACTCCTACCCGGCGTACTTCAGCGACCGCAGGACCCTCACCGGCTGGTTCGCCCTGGCGTGTCTGGCCAACGCCCTCATCTTCAACGTCGCCGTCATCTCGTTCGTGATGACCGCGATCCCCTTCCTGGTCGTGCCCACCATCGCCGGTCTGTGGATCGGCACCCGACGCGAACTGATCGTCCGTCTCAAGGAGCGCGCCGAACGCCTCGAACGGGAACAGCACATGATGGCCGACCAGGCCATCGCCGCCGAGCGCACGCGCATCGCCCGGGAGATGCACGACGTGGTCGCGCACCGGGTCAGCCTCATGGTGCTGCACGCCGGCGGTCTGGAGGTGTCGGCCTCCGACGAGCGCACCGGTGAGGCGGCCGGACTCATCCGTACGACCGGTCGGGAGGCCCTCGCCGAGCTCCGGGGCATCCTCGGGGTGCTGCGCGACGACGAGGGCGAGGCCGCGCCGACCGCCCCACAGCCCGTGTTGGGCGACCTCGAACGCCTCTTCGGCGAGTGGCGCGGAGCGGGCATGGACGTCCGTCTGCGGGAGACCGGTGCGGCCCTGGACCTGCCGGTGTCCACGCAGCGCACCGCCTTTCGGGTCGTCCAGGAGGCCCTCACCAACGCCGCCAAGCACGCCACCGGCGCCACCGTGCACGTCTGGGTGCACCACACCTCCACGCACCTGGAGGTGGAGGTCGCCAACGAGGCGGCCCCCGGGCCGGTCAACCCGCCCCCGCGCAGCGGTTACGGTCTGACCGGGCTGCGCGAGCGCGTCCAGCTGGCCGGTGGGCGGATCGGCTCGGGTCCCTGCCCGGAGGGCGGTTGGCGTTTGCGCGCTATCTTGCCGGTGCACGAAGACGACGAACCGACCGACGCCGACGAGGGCGCTCGGAACGACACCCCACCCCATGGCCCCGAGGAAGAAGAGGCGTCCACGCGTGATCCGCACGATCCTGGTCGATGACGAACACCTGGTCCGCTCCGGACTACGGATGATTCTGGAGTCCGCAGCGGACATCGAGGTGGTGGGGGAGGGCGACGACGGTGAGGACGCCGTCCGCCTGGTCGAGGAGCTGTCCCCCGACGTGGTGCTGCTCGACATCCGGATGGCCGGTACCGACGGGCTCACCGCCGCGACCCGGATCACCGCCCTTCCCGACTCCCCACGCGTGGTGCTGCTCACCACCTTCGACCTGGACGAGTACGTGCACAGCGCGCTGCGCGCCGGTGCGGTCGGTTTCCTGCTCAAGGACACCCCACCGCGTGACCTCATCAGCGCGGTGCGCACCGTGCACGAGGGGCACGCGATGCTCTCGCCCAGCGTGACCAAGCGCATGCTGGAGCGGTTCGCCTCACCCGCGCCCGCCGACTCGGCGGCCGGTCGGCAGGACGCCGTGCAACGGTTGTCGGTGCTCAGCGAACGCGAGCGCCAGGTGCTCATCGCGGTGGCCGAGGGCAAGTCGAACGCCGAGGCGGGCCGCTCCCTGGGCATGCGCGAGACCACCGTCAAGGCCCATGTGAGCCGGATCCTGGCCAAGCTGGAGATGTCCAACCGGGTCCAGGCCGCCATCCTCGCCCACGACGCCGGCTGGGCCTGAGAGGCGGGGCGACGGACACGGTCGGGCGGGTCATCCGGCCCGCCCGACCCCTACCACATCCACGGATTCTGTGGGTGTTCGTCATCGATGGTCCGTTCTGACCTCGGTTGCGGCTACCGACAGGTAGCTCGATACGCTGCATGGCGATCCCCACCCAGAGAGCAACACACGACGTGGCTGTGCGCGGCCACCAGACTTCGAGGAGCCCCTATGTCGCGTTCGGTACTGGTCACCGGCGGCAACCGCGGAATCGGCCTGGCCATCGCCCGTGAACTGGCCGCGAACGGCGACAAGGTCGCGGTGACCTACCGGTCCGGCGAGCCTCCGGAGGGCTTGCTGGGCGTGCGCTGTGACATCACCGACTCCGCCCAGGTCGACGCCGCCTTCAAGGAGGTCGAGGAGACCCACGGCCCGGTCGAGGTCCTCGTGGCCAACGCCGGTGTGAACAAGGACCAGCTCCTCGCCCTGATGAGCGAGGACGACTTCTCCTCGGTCCTGGACACCAACCTCACCGGCGCCTTCCGGGTCGCCAAGCGCGCCGTGCGCGGCATGATGCGCAAGCGCTCCGGCCGTATCGTCCTCATCTCGTCCGTGGTGGGTCTGCTCGGGTCCGGTGGCCAGGTCAACTACGCGGCCTCCAAGGCCGGTCTGGTCGGCTTCGGCCGTTCCCTGGCCCGCGAGCTCGGCTCGCGCAACATCACCGTGAACGTGGTCGCCCCCGGCTTCATCGAGACCGACATGACCGACGCCCTGTCCGAGGACCGCCAGGCGGAGATCAAGAAGAACATCCCCCTCGGCCGTCTCGGTCTGACCGAGGACATCGCCCGCACGGTCGCCTTCCTCGCCGGTCCCGGCGGTGGCTACATCAGCGGCGCCGTCATCCCGGTCGACGGCGGCCTCGGCATGGGCCACTGACCGACCCGCACCACACAGAACGGACCGCCATGGGAATCCTCGACGGCAAGCGCATCCTCGTCACCGGGGTGCTCACCGACTCCTCCATCGCCTTCCACGTCGCCCGCTTGGCCCAGGAGCAGGGCGCCACCGTGGTCCTCACCGGCTACGGGCGGCTGGGCCTGGTGCAGCGCATCGCCCAGCGCCTGCCCGAGACGCCGCCCGTCCTCGAACTGGACGTCACCGACGACGCGCACCTGGCCTCCCTGGCGGAGCGGGTCGGCGCACACGTGGACGGCCTCGACGGCATCGTCCACTCCATCGGGTTCACCCCGCAGGACGCCCTGGGCGGCAACTTCCTCAACACCGAGTGGAGCGACGTCGCCCAGGCGATGCACACCTCCACCTTCTCCCTGAAGTCGCTCACCACCGCCCTGCTCCCCCTCATGGACCGGGGTGGATCGGTGGTCGCCCTCGACTTCGACAACAGCGTCTCCTACCCCATCTACGACTGGATGGGTGTGGCCAAGTCCGCGCTGACCTCCACCGCGCGCTACCTCGCGCGGTACGTCGGCGACCGGAACGTGCGGGTCAACCTCGTCTCCGCCGGACCGCTCAGCACCATGGCCGCGCGCAGCATCCCCGGCTTCGACGAGCTGGCCCGGCACTGGCCCGAACGCGCCCCGCTGGGCTGGGACGTCAAGGACCCCGAGCCGGCGGCCAAGGCGGTCGTGGCGCTGCTCTCGGACTGGTTCCCCGCGACCACCGGCGAGGTCGTCCACGTCGACGGCGGTTTCCACTCGACCGGAGCCTGACCCCGGGACGGTACGGCGGGCGGCGCACCACGTGGCCGCCCGCTTCGCTGTGTAGCATCGGGGCCGGTACGGCGTGTGCGAGAGGTGGACGTATGGATCTGGGACTGTCGGGGGCCAAGGTCGTGGTGACCGGGGCGAGCAGGGGCATCGGCCGCGCCATCGCCCAGGCGTTCGCCGAGGAGGGCGCGGACCTGGCGTTGTGCGCCCGTACGCCCGAACCGCTCGCCCGCGCCGCCCGTGAGCTGCACGAGATGGGCTCCATGGTCTTCACCCGCGACCTGGACGTGACCGACCACGACACGCTGCCCGCCTTCATCGAGGACGCCGCCACCGCGCTCGGCGGGCTGGACGTGCTGGTCTCCAACGTCTCCGGGGGCGGCGCGGCCACCCCCGACCAGTGGCAGCGGGGCTACGACGCCGACCTCATGCCGTTCGTGCGTCTCACCGAGGCCGCTCGGCCGCACCTGACGCGCTCCGCGATCGGAGGCTCGGTCGTGCTGATCTCCACCACGTCGGCGCTGCACGTCACCCGGCCCGCCGGGGCGCGCTCCTACGGCGCGGTCAAGGCGGCGCTCAACCACCACGCGTCCTCGTTGGCCCGCGAGTGGGCGCCCGAGGGCGTACGCGTCAACACCGTCTCGCCGGGACCCACCGAGTTCCCCGGGGGCGGCTGGGACCGGCGTCGGGAGAACGACCCGGAGTTCTACGAGAGCATCCGCGCCCGGATCCCCACCGGGCGCCTGGGCCGCCCCGAGGAGGTCGCCCGTGCGGCGGCCTTCCTGGGCAGCCCGGCCGCCACCTACGTCACGGGTCAGAACCTCGTGGTGGACGGCGGCTTCCTCGACCGGATCTGAGCGCGGTCACCGAGCGCCACACCAGAGCCGCTCCGCCCAGGGCCGCGGACATCAGGATCGCCACCGTGCCCTCCGGGAACCACAGGAGACCGGTGCGCACGCCCGCGAGCATCGACAGTGCCGAGGCCATCACCAGGGTCAGGGCGCCGAACAGGCTCCAGGCCCACGGCCGCCACCGTCGCCCGATACTCCCGCGCGCCCGGTCGCGCACGGCGGTGACCAGTCCGGCGACGGACAGGGGGACCAACGCGGTGGACCCCCACACCAGCGCCGGCCCCCACGGGTCGGTCCCCGGTCGCTCCGGCGCGTCGCCCCCGGTCACCAGGTGCGCCAGGCCGAAGCCGACGGATTGGACGCGTGCGTCGCGCAGGTGGTCATAGGCGTTCTGCAGGACCACCACCGCGCGTTCGCTCTCGGGGAGGACCAGGATCATCGCCGCGTGGCCGGGGGTGGAACCGCCGTGCCACACCACGTGTTCGGTCACACCCGGAACCGGAGCGTCCCGCCACCCCAGACCGTAGGCGCGTTCGGGGGAGAGCCGCACGGATCCGGTCCGCGCCTCGGCCAGGGTCGCCGTGTCCAGGATCGGCGGGTCCTCGGTGAGCTGGAGCCGGTCGAAGGCGGCCAACGCGCGCAGATCCCCGCCGAGGTACCCGTAGGTCGCGCCGCCGTCGTCCACCTGTGGGGGAACCGGGGCCGGCACCCCCCACAAGGTGCGCCGACCGGCGGCCAGGCCCAGCTCGCGGGCCTCCTCGGCGGTGGTGAAGGTGCGCGTCATACCCACCGGCTCCAGGACGGCGTCCCTCATGTAGGAGGAGGGATCGGCGCCGGTGACCGCCTCGATGACGGCGCCCAGGACCAGGTAGTTCGCGCTGCTGTACTCGTGCTCGCCCGGTGTGCCCGGAGTGGACGCGGCCACCCGGGCCACACGCGCGTCGGTGTCGGCGGAGTCGGGGCCGTAGTCGTCGCCGACGGCGAACCCGGCGCGCGCGGTGATGCCGGAGGTCTGGGTGAGCAGGTCGCGTACGGAGGGGGCGGCCGCGAAGTCGGAGAACGCGGGCAGAGGGGCGTCGACCCGTGTGTCCAGGTCCAGGAGTCCCTCTTCCACCAGGGTGAGCGCCGCCGTGGCGGCCACCGGTTTGGCCACCGAGCCCCACAGGAACGGGGTCCGGGGCGTGACCGGTGCGCCCTCGCCGTCCACGCCGAAGGCGGACGCGTTCACGACCCCCTCCGCGTCGACCACCGCGTAGGCCAGGCCCGGTGTGCCCACGGCGTCCATGTGTTCGCGGACATAGGAGTCCATGGCCGTCGTGGGCGTGCTCTCGGCGGAGCCCGGTAGGGCTGTGATCAGTGCGAGGGACAGCAGGGCGGGGGAGAGGGACATCGGACCTTCGAGATAACCGTATGGTCATATGGTTATTACCGTACACTGATACGGTCGTCCGGTGCCACGAACCGCGGACCACGCCCAACGCCGAGCCCAGATCAGCCGGGCCGTGCGCGAGATCATCGCCGACGACGGCCTGGACGCCCTCACCGTGGCCCGGACCGCCGCCCGGGCCGGGATCTCCGTCGGCCTGGTCCAGCACTACTTCCGCAGCAAGGACGACATGCTGCTGCACGCCTACGAGGAGGTGAGCTCCGCCCTCGCCGCTCGCGTGAGCGCACTGACCGAGGAGGGCGTCCGGCACGAACGTTCCATCGCCCGGATCGTGTGCGCGGCGCTGGTCGAGTACCTGCCGCTGGACCCGAACCGACGTGCCGAACACCGCGTCACCCGCGCCCTGGCCGCGCGGGCCCTGGACAACCCCCGTCTGGCCGAGGTGGACGCCCGCGCGGCCGAGGACCTGCACGCCCAGCTCGCCCGCGCGATCGGCAACGGTGTCGAGTGCGGAGAGGTCGACGCCGACCTGGACCGCGACACGGCGGCCGCGCGCTTGGCCGCGGTGGTCGAGGGCCTGGCCACCCAGGTGCACCGGGGCGTCCCCGGCGTCGCCGACCGGGCCCGCGCCGTCGCCCGCACCGAGGTGGACGCCGTCTTCACCGGCAGGTGCCGTCAGTACGACGGAGCCGCCTCCGGCGATCGGGGCCGCTCCTCGGATCGCCTGCGCCCTCCGGGTTCGGCGCCCACCACCTGAGCCGTCCAGAGCCCACGGGGAGGGGCGCCCGGGTCAGCTCCCGCGCAGGATCTGGATCAGCCGGGTCGTGCGTTCGGGTGCGGCCGGGTTCTCCCGGATCCCGCTCTCCAGGGCTCCGTCCGTGGCGTCCACGACGGACACATGACGGACGGCGCGGGTCAGCGCGGTGTACACCTGGGGGCGGGACACCGGTACCTGCGGAGGGAACACCGCCACCACGGCGGGCCACAGACCCCCGTGCGCGGCGGCCACGGTGATCGCCCACCCGTGACGGAGCGCCGCCGGGTCGGTGACCGTCACCCGGGTGCCACCGGTCAGTTCCACCACGGCACCTTCGTCGAACCCGCGCAGGTGGCCGGTGTCACCCGGTCCGTACCCGGGGCCGGCGGCGGTGACCAGGACCCGGTCGCCCACGTCGAAGCCTCCGTGCGCGCCCGGGCCCGGGTTGAGCCGTTCCTTGCAGGCGGTGTTGAGGGAGCGCGCCCCGGCGGGGCCGTCCTCACGGGCGGTCACGACCTGCACGTCCTCGGCGGCGATGCCCAGCGCGCGGGGGATGGAATCGGTGACCAGCTGCGTCACCCGGTGGGCGGCCTCCTCGGCGGACGCCGCCGGGACCCGCACCACTTCGCGGTCGGGTGCCTGCACGGCGGTCCACTCGCCCGAGGCCACGGCGGTGGCCAGCGCGGCGAGGGGGCCGGGTTCGGCGTCGTCGGCCAAGGCGGTCACGTGCGCGGTCCGCGAGGCGGCCACGTCCACCACGACGTGACCGGGGGTGGCGGAGGGCGCCTGGTCGGGGTTGGAGAGCAACACCAGGTGCGCGCCGTCGGCGCACACCGACACCAGCTCGGCCATCCGGGCGGTGCCCACCGCCATCGCCTCGTACAACACCACGATGCCGGCCTCGACCGGCGCACGGTCCAGCAACGCGGCCAGGGACACCGCCCGCGGGGGTGTCTCGGCCTTCGCGTCGGTCTCGGTGTCGGCCGTCTCGGGGCCGGTCTCTTCGGCGTCCGTCGTGCCGGCGTCGGCCGTGCCGGCGACCCGCGCGAGGTCGGCGTCGACGGCGGCCGCGGTCGCGGCGGTGGGCGCGGCGATGGCGATGCCCACCCGGCTCTCCGCGGCGATCGCGGCCAGGGCGTGCAGGGCACGGGACACCTCGGCGCGGTCACCGGGTCCGTGCCGCACCACGGTGACCGGGCGCAACGCCACCGTCACCAGGGCCTCACGGGTCTGTTCGGACAGGACGAACCCGCCGCTCTCCTCGGCGGCCTCCACCGTCTCGGTGGCGGTCAACGAGTCCATCACCGGGTCGTTCGCGCCGATCAGTCGGTCCAGCTGGGTGCCGAGGCGCTGTTCGGCGTGACCGACGTCGTGCAGGGCGTAGAAGCGTTCGGGGTCGGGGACGTCGGGGACGCCGCCCTCGGCGAAGTCGAAGTCGTCGTCCGGCTCGTCGGTGCTCTCGAACAGCACGGCCTGTTCGGCCTCGACGGCGGCCTCCAGCGCGGCCATCGGGTTCGCGACGCCGAGCTTGCCGATCACCGTGGCCAGGCGCTTCTCCTCCACCGCGGTGTGCCCACGGCCGGCGGCGGTGCGCAGGGTGTGCCGCACCAGGGCGGCCAGACGGCGCGGATCGTCGGGGCGCGCCTGGTCGCCGAGGTGCTTGCGGGCACAGAAGTCGGCCTGCTCCACGGTCACCCCGGGCAGACGCAGCAGCAGCCAGGGGTCGGCGTCCAGTGCGGCGGCGGGTTGTGCGCCCAACTCGGTCACCAAACGTGGTGCGAGGGTGCGCGGAGCACCCATCCGGTCAAGGACGGCATGGACCTTCTCGACGACCTCGGACACCGGTTCCCCTCGTCAGGTGGTGGGTGGTTTCCGAGCGAGCCTATCGACTCACGGCGACGATCGGAGGCGGGGTCGACCGCTGCGCCCCCGGGAACGGTGTGGGTGGGGGAGTGCTCAGGCG